>NZ_CP040079.1 GCF_005280735.1 Trinickia violacea | reverse complement strand
TTCCAATCCTCTTTGTTCAATGCGGGGGGGTGCCATGCTAGCCAGCCCCCACGGCTTACGCCGCGGGGGAGACACCGCAGCCTACGGCTGCTGGACGACCCCATCCGTGGTTTGCGAAGGCTCAGCCGTCGCGTCCCTGCGCTTCGCTCCGGGTCGCCGCTCTCCCCACGCCTCGCGGCGCGGGTCCCCGTGCGGCTCGCTCCGGGCGCGACGGCGCGCGCGACATGGCAGTGGCCCGCCTTGCTCCCCTTAGCTTGCAGGAAGGGGGTTCTCCCGGCTTGGCGACCGGGAGTCTCCGTATTCAGTTAATCAATTGCCCGGAATATCTGGGCCGCATCTTTATGCGTCAAGGCAAATTCCCGCAGTAAATGAAAACGCTCGATAATAGCATCGTCGCTTGTTAGTTCGGCAAGATGACAGAGCGCAAACAGCGTGACGACAATACCAAATGATTCGGCTGGCAGGTCACCAATAAAGCTGTTCAGATTCCACTCGACATGAAAATTGCCGTGATGATCAGGGGCCGCAAAGAATCCACCGTTCGATAGATCGAAGAACGTCCACGAACCCCCGTTATAGTCCACCGACAGGCGACGAGCCCAGTCAAACATCATGCCCTCGCCCTGCAGGAAGTATCGGCCCAGATGACGCGGGAAAAAACCTTCGCGCTGCCGGTCAGGAACCACTGAGGACGTTACTGCGACTGCGACTGCATTGACTTCATTCATCGGAGTTCTCCGGTAAGGGCCATCGCGAAATGCGAGGCATAGCGTTATTATAGGGCTTTAAGACCTTAAATAGAGAGAGCGGACGATTGATTTTGTATACCGCGCTTGAGTTTCGATAAAAATATTTTCGGCGGTCTATTTAAATTAAACATCATTAGGTCCAAAAGACCGATTATAATGTCGTCATGCCTCGCATTTCGCGATGGCCCTTACCGGAGACGATCCGATGAAAACCCAAGTCATTCACGCACAATCCGATACCCAATTCGCTGACAGCGCTTTGCCGGAAATTACCCTCGGCGGTAACGCGCCGATCGAATACGTTCCGCTGTCGCGGCTGTGCCTGTCTCCTCACAACGTACGTACGAAGGCCCCGACCGGTATCGAAGGGCTGGCCGAGAACATCGCCGCTGCTGGCCTCATGCAAAACCTCGTCGTGCATCCCATGAAGGACAAGCGCGGCAAAACGCCGGAGCTCGGCGTATGTGCCGGTCAGCGGCGCTTGCGCGCGCTCGAAATGCTTCGCGAGCAGGGCCGCATCGACGCGGATTACGCCGTGCCGGTCAAGATCGTCAGTGATGCCGAGGCCGTCGCCGTGTCGCTGATCGAGAACCAACAGCGCGAGCCGATGCATCCGGCCGACGCGAGCGTCGCATTCCGGCTCCTTTCCGAGGAAGGGCGCAGCGTCGAGGCGATTGCCGTGCTCTTTGCCATCGCGCCGCTGGCCGTGCGTCGTGCCCTTAAGCTGGCGAGCGTGTCACCGAAACTGCTTGCCGTGTATCGCGAGGACGGCATGACCTATGAACAGGTCGCTGCGCTGTCGCTGACCGACGATCACGCCGTGCAGGAGCGGCTCTGGTTCGACGCGCCACAGCCCTTTATGCGCAACCCGTCGAATCTGCGCGAGGCGATCACGCAAACCGAGATCGACGCGAAGGCCAGCCCGCTCGTCGCGTTCGTGACGCTCGACGCCTACGAGATGGCGGGCGGTGAGGTGCGCCGGGACCTGTTTAGCGATGCGCAGAACGCGGGCTATGTGGCCGATACCGAACTACTGTACCGACTCGTTGCCGAGCGCCTGACGGGCATCGCCCGGGAGGTGAGCGCGGAGGGATGGGCATGGGTCGAAACACGCACGAAGCGCGATTACGACGAAATAGCGCGCTATGGTCGCCTCTTCCCCGAGCGCCGAGAATTCACGAAGAAGGAAAAAACCGAACACCGGAGGCTGAAAAAAGCGCAGGAAGAGGCCGACCACGCGCTTAATGCTTACTACGACGGCGATGAGCCCGAGGACGACACGCGTCGCGATCAACTCGAAGAGTCTGCCGCCCACGCGGAGCAAGCCGTCGAAGATTTCGAGGCGCGGCTGCTGTCGTGGAGCGACGAACAGAAGGCGCACGCGGGTGCGTTCATCATGGTTGGCCACGGCGGGCAATTGCTGATCGAGCGCGGACTTGTCCGGCGCGAGGACCGCGCCGCAATGAAGCGCGACCGGATACCCGGTGCCGATGAAATCGCAGGCGGGCACCCGGAGAAGCCGCTGCACGGCAAGGACCTGTGTGCGCGCCTCACGGCCCACCGCACCGCCGCCGTGCAGGTTGAACTCGCGCGCAATCCTCACGTGGCCGTGGCGCTGCTGCTCGCGCGCATTGTCCCGCTCGTGTTTCGTGACCTGTACCTCTACAGCCAGCAACACGCTCTGATCCTCAACGCGACCTGCTCGCATGACAAGCTCGCGAAGGTGGACGACATGGCGGCCAGCCCCGCATGGCTTGAAATCAGCGCCGAGCGGGCGAAATGGGCGGCGATGTTGCCTGCGCGGGAGGGGCAGTTGCTGGCCTGGCTGCTGGAGGCAGGCGACGATATCGTGAGCAACCTGTTCGCGTTTTGCGTCGCGTCCCTGGTGGACGGCGTGAGCATTACCGACACGCCGCATGCGGTCAACACGGTGGCGGACGTGCTGGGCCTCGACATGACGCAGTACTGGAACCCGACACGTGCAAGCTATCTGAACCACGTGTCGAAATCGCGGATTGTCGAAGTGGTGTCCGCAGCCGTATCGCCGGAAGCCGCCGCGCCGCTGGAGAAACTGAAAAAGGACGCGGCGGCGGAAACGGCTGAGCGCTTGCTTGCCGGGTCCCGCTGGTTGCCCGAGGTGTTGACCAACCGTGAGCAGCCTCAGACGTGGAATAACGTCGAAGACGAGGACGACGAAACCGAAGAACCCGCGTAATCCTTTGCGGACTTTGCGGTTTGTGCCGCAGCCGTCCGGGTAAAAGCCCGGGCGGCTTTCGGCTCTCTGTGCGCGTCCGTGTTTGTGAGCGTCGCAGAGCCACCGCGTCTTCTCGGTGAAGTCGTCGCGGTGTAGCGCGTCGATCAGAATGTCCGTTTTAGCGTCTCACTGACGCGAGGTGCGCAGCGCTTCCATAAAAAAACCGCCGGATTCGATCCGGCGGCATAAGAGAAAACACCGCAATCACACAACCACCGGAGGAGGAGGTTGCTTATCTACGATAGCTTCCTTTGAGAAGCGTGATTGCTAACAATTGTCACGTGGTGGTATCCAGATCGAGAGGGCCGCATGCGGCCCTCTCTCTTGAACAACAGCGGCGCAATACCGCCCTTTCCTCGAGCCGCGTCGTTCTTTTCACCACCACCTTTTCAAGGCGCCATCGTTCTAACGCGGTTGTTGCTACCCGTCGCTAACGATCGCCGGGCGTGTTCCGGTGGCCGGTTCGCCCACGCGTGCGCAGCAAGTGTCGCGCGCCGGGTCGAACCTTCAAGGGCTTTCGCGGCATAAACGACTGGCTCTCCCTCACCGGGAGGCCCGTCATTTATTCCACGGTCCCTTGACCTCCGAAACCCGCCCGGCGCTCGCCAGCGCCGGGTAGCAACAACGCGGTGCCTCAATCGCTCGCGTGCTGCCCATCAATCCAAACCTGATGGAGCACCTATGTCCTATCTCTTTAATGGCGACTGCCTTGACATTCTTCCGCAGATTCCCGATGACATCGTCGACTTCGTGCTGACCGACCCGCCGTATCTCGTTAACTATCGCGACCGCAGCGGTCGCAGCATTGCCAACGATGCGAACGCGGATTGGCTGGTGCCGGCGTTCGCGGAAATCTACCGCGTGTTGCGTGACGACGCGTTGTGCGTGAGCTTCTACGGCTGGAACCGTGTTGACCTTTTCTTTGACGCCTGGAAGCGTGCGGGTTTTCGCGTTGTCGGCCACCTGGTGTTCGCAAAGTCGTACGCGTCGAAAGCGCGCTTCGTCAAATACCAGCACGAATCGGCCTACCTGTTAGCGAAGGGCTCGCCGCGTCTGCCGGAACAACCTCTGCCGGATGTGGTGCGATGGACGTACAGCGGTAACCGGCATCATCCGACCGAAAAGTCGGTGGACTGCCTGATGCCGCTGATTGAAACTTTCACGCAGCCGCATCAGATCGTGCTCGATCCGTTTGCCGGTTCCGGTTCGACGTGCGTAGCCGCCGACCAGCTTGACCGTCGATATATTGGTATCGAGCTGGATCCCGCGTGGTACTCGGCGGCGTATGCGCGTCTGAGCCACGATGCCCCGGTTACGCATCTCGATTGATGAAAGCTTTCGGGCCCGGGTTGCCACCCGGCCCGTCATTCCGCGTCCAAGCCAGAGTGTCCCGACGCGCTCTCAGTGCGAGACGAGTGGCGCTTCAAGCGCCCAGCTCGCGGTCTGCCACAGCACGCCGTGATGGCGGATTGTCATCGTTGCCCGCGCCGCTTCGAACGCGCCGGACACCGTGACTACGATCTCCCAGCCGTGGAAGTGCTCGACGCAAAAACCAGATACAAGCGCGCCCTGCACCGCTTCCGACACGAGTGCTTCGAGCATCTTGAACTCGCCGCGATCCGGCATCGGCACGGTGGTTTTCGCCACGCCAAGTTTCGTCTGCCTTTGTTGGTCAAGCTGCATTTTTGCTGCCTCCGAATTTACGCGGGTTCGCCCGCCGTAGCCAATTGCCGCTCTTTCTCGCGCTGGGCGATAAAGGTGTCGCCGCGCTTCTTGAGCTGGGCCTCGACGCTCGCGTCGGACTTCATTTCGTCAAGCACCCATAACAGCGCACCGGTCAATACACCACGATCCACGGGGAAATTGGCCATCGAGACGATGCCGCCCAATTCGATCAATTCGCGCGTGCGTGCCTTGCGTACTTGATCGCGGCGCTCGGCCATCATACGCGCAACCTCGGCTTTGGCTTCCTCGGCTTTCTGGTTCACTTTTTCCAACCGCACGAGCGCGTCGAGCTGCTTGATCTCCTGCTTGGTCGGCTGCTCGATGGTCGCGAGTTCGAGCAGCATTTTTTGCGCTTCGGTCGGCGTCTTCAATCCTTGGATGAACGCAATCCGGTTAGCGAGCCAGTCATTCTTTTCCACTGTCGGTCTCCCAATTTTTCAGCTATCGCGGGTGACGGTACGTCACCGAAAAAGGCGAATCGAGATCATCCCTGGTACGGATCGTATGTCGAAGAAGAAACTCGACCAGCGCCCTTAGAACCGGCAACGGCCGCGTCGGTATCCCCCTCTTGCCAAGCCAATTCCGAACTACAAAAAACCAAAAACGCTAGCATGGGCGAAAACGCTTGCTTGGCAGGATCGTTCTTTTTAAAAGAACGCGCGCTTCACGGTATCCATGCTAGCATGGATACCGAACTAAAAAGCGACCGACACCAATAAACCGCGCACCGTGGCCACGTATCACCTCTCCGTGAAGTATGGCAAGAAGGGCCAAGCTGGCGAGCACAGTCGCTATGTCGGCCGTGAAGGGCATTACGCCTACATCGCACGGGAGGGGCAGTTCGAGGAGCGCGATGACCTTTCGCTGACCGAAAGCGGCAACATGCCAGAGTGGGCGCGCCATGATCCGACTGTGTTCTGGGACGCCGCTGACCAGTACGAGGGGGCCAATCGCAAGACCTATGTCGAGCTCGAGGTGTCGCTGCCGCGTGAGCTCAACGATGCGCAGCGTGTCGAGCTCGTGCGAGAGTTCGTTCAAAACGTGCTGGGCGACCGGCACGCCTATACGTGGGCGATCCACAACCCGCCGGCGAGCGACGGGCTTGAGCAGCCGCACGTGCACCTCATGTTCACCGAGCGCCAGAATGACGGGATCGCCCGCGACCCGAAGCAGTTCTTCAAGCGCTACAACCGGGAGCATCCAGAGAAAGGCGGCGCAGAGAAGGATCCTTACTTCCGACACCCGAAGTTCGTCCGCGAGATCAGAGAGGAATGGGCGATCACGGCGAATCACTTTATGTCGCGTCACGGCATCGAGGCGCGGATTGATCATCGCAGCTATATGGCACAGGGCATCGATCTCGAGCCCTCTCGCAAAGTGGGCATTGCGACGTATGCGGCCGAGCGGGTCGCGATGGCCGAAGTGCTCTCCGAAAACCGCGCTCGAGCCTATCGCAATGGCGAGCGCCTTCTCATCAATCCGGCGATCGCCGTGCATGCGCTGACCGCGACGCAGTCGGTGTTTTCGCGGCGCGACGTCGAGCAATTCGTGTTTCGCAACACCGACGGCGAGGAGCAGTTCCGGCAGGTGTACGCGCGGGTCATGAACTCGAAGGAGATGCTCGCGCTCAAGGACCTGTCGCGCGAGGGCGAGTGGTTCACGTCGGCCGAACTGCGGGCGATCGAAGGTCGGCTCGTCGAGCGGGCTCGAGTCATGAGCCACGGTTCCGCTGGACCGGCGGGCGGGCGTGCTATTCGGGAAAAGCTGCGCGCCAGCCGCGACTTTAACGACGGACAGGATCAGGCATTTGTCGCGTTGACGAGCGACGCCCAGCTCGTGACCGTGAACGGTGCGGCCGGCACCGGCAAAAGCTATGTGCTGGCCGCTGCACGCGAAGCGTTCGAAGCCGACGGCGTGCGGGTGATCGGCGCCGCGCTGCAAGGCAAGACGGCTGACGACATGGAACGCGACGCCGGCATCCACAGTCGCACGTTGCACAGCTTGATCAGCGCTCTCGAAAAGGGCGCCGTTCAACTCGATAGCCGCACGGTGGTTTTTGTCGACGAAGCCGGGATGGTCGGCTCGCGTCAGCTCGAGAAACTGCTCGACTTTGCTCAGTCCGCGGGAGCGCGCGTCCGGCTTGTCGGCGACGCTTGGCAACTGCACGCGGTCGACGCCGGCGACGCATTCCGTGCGGTCTCACGCGAGGCCGCGGCGGCCGGTCAGCTCGCCAGTTTGACCGAGATCGTGCGCCAGGCCGAGGCGTGGCAGCGCGACGCCTCGGCGGCTCTCGCGCAACACAGGATTCGCGAAGCCGTGGAGGCCTACGCGGCCCATGAGCGCATCCACCTGCACGCCAACCGCAGCCAGGCGCAGGAGTGGCTGCTCGCGCAATGGCACGTCGATCACCTGGTTCGCCCGGACGACAAGCAGATCCTGCTCGCGCACACGAATGCCGCCCGACAGGCACTCAATGAGCAAGCCAGACGGTTTCTGCGCGCGAGCGGCGAGCTTGGTGCCGACGATCATTGGGTGCAGGCGGGCGAACGGCGCATTGCCGTCGCGCGGGGCGAGCGCATCATGTTCGGGCAGAACGACTATGTGATGGGCGTGAAAAACGGCACGCTGGCCACGGTCGAGCAGATCGGTCTGCCGGCAGCGGGAGCGACGCATCCTGGTGCCGTGCTGCATGTGCGCCTGAACGACGGGCGGCAGTTGCGCGTCGATACGGCGCAGTATCCATATCTCGACTACGGTTACGCGCTCACGGTCCACAAGAGTCAGGGGGTAACCGTCAATCGCGCTTACGTGCTGGCCACGCCTGGGATGCCAGCCGAGCTCGCCTACGTCGCGATGACTCGCCACAAACAAGCGCTGCTTGTCGCTGGCGGCCGCGACGATTTTGCGGACCAAGACGCACTGGTGCGAGGCCTCTCGCGCGGCGAAAACAAGAGTTTCAGCGGCGAGCATGTGGCACGTGACCGGGAGAAAGAACATGGCGCGCGGCATACGATCGCGGTGCGTCGCGCGACGCAATTCTCGAATGCGCCACGGCCACAGCCAAAAGAAAGGTCGCTTACCCAGGCGGTCACCCAGTACGTCGACGCATGGATCAAGGATCGCGAATCACGGCGGGTCGTGAAGCAGTATCCCGAAGACCGCGAACGCATGAAGACAACGACCGGTCGCGACGTTGGGCAGTCGCCGCAGATCGTTCATCTGGCTGGCGACAAGGCTATGCTGCAGCGGCGCCGGCGGGAACTCAATCGGCTCGATACGGGCATTGGTCGTGAACTTCGCGACGCGATGCGGGAACGTCTGCGTGACGACCGCGCATGGAAGGCACTGGTGCAGCTCAGCGGTCCGGAGCGCGCGCACATGTTGATTGCGGAAGTCGATGAAGCCCGCACGAAAGGCCGCGCGATTGATCCGCGCGTGTTCGAGCGGCCAGGCCGCGACGCTCCACAGACTGATTTCCGCACGCTCAGCCCCAGTGAAAAGCTTGAACGCCGTGAGCAGCATCGAAGACAACGCTTCGAGCGCGCGGGCGTTCCACTGCCTGAAAGCGGGAAAGCGCATCGCCTTGACAGAAGCCGTGGCGGCCGAGGTCTTGGTAACGATTGACAAGCATGGGACCGACGTCCCCGGCGATCTAATATGACTCGGTCGCGTAGGCGGTAATTCCCGCTGCAACAAGTATCCATTCTCACGTTGTTCGGTCCAGTAGCAACGTGAGCATTAAGGCCCGCAATACAAAGTTCCAGCCGGATTATCCATCTGCCGCTTCCGCAGTCAGGATTCACATGCATGTGTTACTTAACGATTGAGCCTGCCTGCCCTTTAGTCGTCTGAGACTCAACCGAATACGTGACTTTGACCTCTACCCGACGGTTGGGTGCATTGCACTGTTCGATCTCGTATCGAGTTCCCGCAGAATCGGTAGGACACTTTGCCTTGGGTTCACGACTACCGGCACCTTCAGATATGACTGTTAACTTAGGAATCTTGATCAATTGCTTTAGCGCCTCAGCAACCGCATTCGCTCGAAGTTCAGAGAGCCGTTGATTATCCCCGATATTCCCTGTCGCCTGACCGGTAATTTTCCTGGAGTCACTATGGCCACGAACTACAATCCGCTCAGGGTTGCCAGCAGCTAGAATGGCAGTCGCAACAGTCTGGAGCTGCCCCTTGGCGGCTGGCGTCAACTCGTATTCCCCTGTCTCGAACAGCATATCATTTGGGAGATCAAAACAGGGGTTCAGCGGTGGGCGGGTCTTGATGATGCGAAGCGAACTGGTATCGAATCGCAGCAAAGCCTGTTTAAGCACCTGCGGATCGGGACCGAGTAGGCCGCCGTTCAACGGTGCGAAAACTGAAAATGAGACCAGCGATGTAGTGCCGATACCGGTCCACAATACATCGGCACCGTGCACAATCAATCGCGCATCGGTAGTCCTATGACAATCCACGAGCGGTCGGCCGATGACGTCCGCGACCCTAACGAGTGCTCCGAGTTCAGATTCTGGAACCTCGATACTGACGTTCAGAATCCGGATTCCCAATCGTTCGAAGACCATGTAGACGAGCGGCATGGGCCAGCCCAGGGCCACTACGACGACCAGCGGAACGGTAAGCACCAGGATCCAACGAAGCAACATCGGTGACTGCGGTGGCATGCCACTTTGGGCAGTTGCGTTGAACGAGTCTGACGGCGCGCTGACCAATATTAGGCAAATAAATCCGGCTAGCAAAAAGGTGTAGGCAAGCTGTATCGCCTGCCTGGCCCCGGCTGTCGATGGAAGTGAAAGAATGGTTAGGAGCGTTACGGCGAAAACGATTGCCGATGCGCAGAAGAACCATGCGCCGCGAAACGCACGCAAGTTTGTGTTCTTGCTGTTAGCAAAACGGGTCGCTCGTTTGCGAAAGGCGCGAACTGGCGCGTAGATCCAGCATCTACGCTTTGGCTCCCCACTGCGCTTCTGGTCCTTTACGCGTGAACGCAAATTCGGCCACTTCGAAGCTGGAATGTGGTCGCGGAAGCGACACTGCCTGAAGGCCCAACCGAGCGTTTGAACAATCCATACCCATGCTAAGGTACCGTAAAGCAGAAATGCGACATACAGAAAGCCAAACGCGAGCGCCACAAACACGAAGAACACGACCTCACCCGGGGTCAATCCAGTTGGAAAGAAACCGATCCTGAACAGGTAGCAAAACGTGACTGTGGTGCCGGCGGTAATGGCCACCTTATATGCAAGCGATGCCAAGTTGTTTAAGTTCTCTATCCGCTTGCCATGCGATTCGATCCGGTCTGCAGGTTCATTCGGAGATGAGGGAACGGGCTCAGTTGACGACGACGGATTGGGGGTTGCATTTTCTTTATCAGTCGTTGGGCTCATGCTTTTTTTTAAACGATCTTGTCATGCTTTTGTTGACGACCATCTGACTTGTGAAGTCATTCTATCGGATGTGCTGTTCGGCTCCGAAGGGCAGGAAACGGGTCGATCAGATCATTCCCGCTCACACGGGCGCGCCGGTTGCGCCGCCAATCAAATCCCGGCTATCACCGGCTATGTCGGTTCCGCACTGAAGTGCCCGATCCGAAGAAACCGGACCTGCCGGGTCCCTCGGCAGGAGGACGTGTTAACACCCCTCAAGATACTCGCTAGCCTGGCGCGCGCGAGCAGTTTCCTTCGAGAGGGCTTCATGATCGATCAACTGCTGGAGCAGGCGCGCAGACAAACCGGTGTTGAAGCTGCCGTTATTCGACTGCCGACTAACGATGGGATGCATCCGAGTTGGCGGCCAACGTCGAAACCCATATACCTGGTGGCCAACGCTCTACGTCATCAGCTCCCGGCGCCTAAATGGTATTGATGCCGCGCCTATCCATCAACATCGTAGCGCTTTCGCTTTAACGGGTCGAAAGTGAGGCGCAGCCTTGCGCAGCTTGGACACCACGCGCCGCAATTGGCGACCGTATTCGGCGCCGACCGCCAGACGTGTCCACGACTGCATTCCCAAGTTAGCTTGATCTTGTTACCAAGGTATTCTTCGCTTAGGCACCGGCCGCCCCGCCCCTGCGCGATCTGTTGCATCCGCTCGATCGTGGGCATACGCCGCCGATTCGCACAGAGCCTGCACCATGTGCCGGCAAGTACAAGGTGGCCGTAGGTCGTCCATTCGTGTCCGTTTGCGCAGCGGAACCGGTACTTCGAGGCACGACCTATATAGACGTCGTCCAAACACTGTCCATCGTGCGCGGCAGCTACAGCCTTCAGGCGTGCAAGCCCGTCGGGGCAGCGACTCGCGTCGCCGTTGCGTCGGGCAAAGCACATGCGACACCAGCCCCCGTTTGTCACCTTGCCTCCGGTGGCTCGCCATCGATGCCGGTTGGCGCACTCCCACAGGTAGCGCGCCTTCATCCCCTGATACGTATCTGCCAGGCATTTCCCGCCTTGTGCTGCCGCCACTGCATACAGACGTTCGAGCCCATCCGGAAAGCCCTGCCGCATCGACGACTGCAGCGCAACGCATGTCGGGCAGCCGGTGCCCTCAACGATTTTCCGGGCCTCGGTTGCCCACTCGTGCCCCAGCCTGCAAGTAAGGCGATGCCGAACCGTGAGCCCCAAAAACTCCGGCTCCAGATTGACAAAGCCCTGTTGCTCGATCGTACTGAGGAAACGTCGCTGAACTCCGTCCCGCACGCATTCCAGACAGGTGGCCGTGCCGCGCAGCATGATCGTTGCTTTGCGGCCGAACTCGTGACCGTGCATACAACGGAACAAATACTCGTGGCGCGACCCTTGCCAATGCGGCGAGAGCAGCGTCATGCCTCGTCCGGCCGCCTCATCAGCGAGACGCTTGAATGCCTCGTCCGCTGACAGTCGCTTCCGTCTGATGGGGGCGTCGTGTTCCATGAAATTCAGAACTGCACGGTCATCTGAAAGCCCAGCGGGACACGTGCTGAACCCGGCGAGCTTGCCGATTGGCGTGCCTGCGAACACGTTGTTAACGAGCATCGCGCAGCGAGTCGGAGCACCAGGCGGTACATAGACATCCTCATGTTGCTTGGATATAGACCTTGATATGAGGAATTTTCTTTGAAGGGCAGAATAGAGACTGTCAACGAATGTCACGGCGCAGCACGCGAACCTCATAGTGCTGATGGCACCTCTACTCACCAACACCTTCTGACAGCTGCTTTTGTGGTAATTTCACGCGGATTCAGCAAAGCACGTCGGCCAAATGCGGCTCGCGAGCAACCATCGCCAGATGGACGTTGATGCGCCGTTCAGCCGCGGCGCATCCGTGAAGGATCGCCTCGAATTCGTTGTCAAACGGCTTGCCGCCAGCGTCGAGCGAAAACGAATCCAGCCGCAGCACAGAGTCAAGTTTTCGAATGCGTACCATGCACCGGTAACCCACGGCATCGTAGGGTTGCAGATGGTGAGCGGATTTCGTAAGCCGTTGCGCCTGGAGACCAATCTCGAAGCCGCGATAGCGATAGAACCGCTTAGGTTCCAACATTCCATCCTCTCTTCACTTCACCAACCTGCGACTTACGTTACGCCGCACCCACGGTCTGAAAGTGAACATTTGTCAAGTTGTGGTGGGCTAAGATCCTGCTCCTATAGGCGTCATCCTGCAGACCATTCGGCGTTGGTGCTTCGTTGACGCGTGACGGCGAAGGCGCTCACAAGCGCGCGTTGATTTTCGGGTGCGGCTTTGACGCGCCCGAAAATCTTTTATCGCGCACTCGCGGGTGCGGTGGCCGAAGGCCGCCGTAGCCGCTTAGTGCCCGCCGCAGTAGGCCTGCGTGCCCCACGACCGGGGACGTCCAGCGCCCAAGGGGCGCGATGACTCCCCCGGCGCCGCAGGCGCAGGGGGCTGGAGTTCCAACTCTCCGACTTATCCACAGGGCTAGTCTTCTTGAAAAAGACGCTGAAAGAAAGCCTGACAGATAAGCCGCGGGTCACATGACAAATAAGGATAACGAGATAATGGCTTTTAAGCCGCAATTTCGTCGCTGAAGGTCGCCTTCGATGGTCATCGACCGCTGAAATACGCGGAGTACGTCAGCCAAGCGGTGAGCGCGGGTCTTTTTAGGGAATCGAGACAAATACGGACAAGCGCGAACGTTGCGCATTCAGGCGAAGCTCGCAAAACGTGGGGACTTTGGTAGCCGCGCTATTCGCGAGGCGTGAACCCTGCTGCGTCGGGCGGGTCCGCCGACGTCTTGTCGTGCTGCCCTGCGCTACGCGCCGAGACACCCGCCAGCGTGCGCGCGAGCTCGAGCTTCCAGCGCGCTTGGTCACGCCGGGTCGGCCGCGCCTGCTTATGATATTCGGCATGCTTCTGCTGCTGGCGCTGGTGCGAGCGACGACGCTCGCGATCATATGCTTCACCCAGGCCGAGCACATCGAAAAACAAACGCGAGACGGTGCGCACGGCCGGCAAGTTCAGCGTCGAACCATTTTCGCGCCGTCGGAACTGGCGGGTGACCGTGACCAGGCCCGCACGCCGCAGGTCGGACATGGCCCGGTAGACGCGACGGAGCGTGAGGCCTGTGCGATCGGCGATTCGCTTCATCGTCAGGTGATAAACGAAGCCGTTTGCTGTCGGAATGCCGACCTTTAAGGTGACGACGTCGAGGTGATGGATGAGGCAAAGCATGACCGCAAGCACGGCGCAACGCCGTTCACTGCGCATCTGTCGATTGCTATTGATCTGCGCGAGTGTGCGGAAGAGTTCGGTCGGTCGCTCGTAAAAGCCGAGCACGCGGTCGGCCAGGTCCTGGAGAATGAGCGGCAGCCGCTTGCCGCTGCCGCTCGACTTGATCAGCTCGGCGAATGTGTCCAGCCATGTCGCAAAACCGTCAACACGCGGCAACCCAGCCGGGCCCGCACTAGATCGCGACGGCGCCGGTCCGGCCGAGGACATGCGCGGGCCCGCCTCGCGTGCGTGCATCGACGCCGCGTGCCCGTTGCCGTGGCCGAACGGATCCAGAGTCAAGCGCGGCCTCAGACCGTCGAGCGCGGATCGTGGGCCTGAGAGGGTATGCCGTCTTGCGGCGCGAGATTTTTGTGGTTGTCGTTCATTTCGATTCCGTTTTGTAGGAGTTATTGACAGCTTAGGAAAACGAAGCTATAAAGAAATCTTCGATTCCCGGTCTGTTGGCACTGGCAGGTGCTATTCAAGGCCTTTCATCACCGCCCTCGCCGTTTCTCGCGCGAGGGCTTTTTTTTGCCTACCATGCGGAGGTCTCCACCGGCGCCGGCAGCGTGCGGCCCGCGCTCGAGACCGACGACGTCGGAGGCAACGCGGGCATCGTGTCTGTCGTACGCCAGACCCAGGACGTCATCGCGCTCTCGTTGACGAGTTGCTGCAGCGCTGCGTCGTACTCCGGCTCAGTGTCGGGCGGCAAGACGTACAGCGCGACTGGCTGTGGCCGCACGTCCGAGAGCACGGCGCAAGCGAGCGGCTTTTTGCTGGACAGGTTGTAGCGAAGGCCCTTTACGAAGCGTCGGTCGCCATTCGTCAGGTCGTCGATCAGCGCCTTGTCGAGCGTGTGCTCGAATGGGATCCAGTTGCGCGTCGTGACCATCACTGTCATCGCCTCGATATTCGCGACGCCCGCCGCGGACAGACCGAAGGTCGCCAGAAACACCAAGTGGCTGTCCTCGATGCTGTCCCACAATGCGAGCTCGCGCACGAAAGCCTTTTGCAGCTTCGTGTGCAGCTCCTCATTGAGCATGAACGGGAAATCCGACAGGTGCTTGGCGACGAGCTTGAAGCCGTAGCGCGAAGTCGTGATTTCCTTCGCTTCAGCCACGACCATCATCAGCTTGCGCACGCGCGACTGCACTGTGAGATGCCCGAGGCGGGCAATGCGACGCTGCGTAAGCGCGCTCGCCTCATCGAGCGTGAATGGCTCTGGTACGTACAGCAGGTCGGCTAGCGATGTGTTCTTCGTCACCTTGCCGTGCGCGGCGTTCGTTAGCGCGCGGCGCACCACAGCCCAGCTACGCTTGCCCGCCATCGCGGGCACCCAACGGTTCAGGCCCGCTTCCTCCCACAGGTAGTGCAGCGTGCCGCGCAACGTGAGCTTTGCGCCGTCACTGCGGACCGTGTCGGGCGATTTTGATTGCTGTGTCTCGGGCGGCGCCTTGCCGCCCGTCTTCGACAGGCTGAAATCCAACCGTAACGTGGTGGTGCCGTCTTCGACGTTCTCCCGTATTGCCTCACCTTTGACTTCTCCCAACCCGGACAGCTCAGCAGGGGGCTCATAGGACGCACAGTCAGGTGAGTGCTGGTGCCCGGTGTCGGGCATGCGCTTGATCAGATACCGGTCGGCGAGGCGCGCCACATACATCGGCACGCCCTGTGGCACGCAAAGGCACAGGGGCCGATTCGGGCCGTGGTGCGCGCCGCGCAGATAGTCCTGCAGATCGCCGGCATCGTGCGCGACGATCACATCATCAAAGCGGAATTCAGACACGTGCGCCTCCTCTTGTTGGCCAGAACGGCTGCCGTGCGGTGTCCACCGCGCCGATAAATGGCGCGTGCCGCACGGGATAATCGCGGACCTTGAAACGGAGTTTTGAGAGCGGCCAGTCCTGGCCATACTTGAGATACCCCTGCAGATTGCGCAGGTTGGCGATTTCGGTCGGCATCACGATCGCTTCCGACTCGTGCCTCCGCTCGCGGTGGTTGATCTTCCAATTGCCCTGCACACCCAGCGGATGCCGCTCGACCTCGTGCTGGCCCAGCATCTCGGAAACGTAGCGCGTGGTCGCCGCATTTGCGCCACCGAGCACCAGGTAGTTTCGGAAGCACGCGAGCGCAACCTTGGCCGCCATCTCGCCGAGCTGCTGGTCGAGCTGGACGCGGTCCTGCAGGCCTCCCACCACGCACAGGCCGTGCTTGCGCCCCTTCGAGACGGCTGGCTCGAAGCTGTAGAGGCGGCCGAGCGACGCGAGCTCGTCCATGAACACCCACAGTCGCCGGTCGAAGGAGGGTGCCTCCGATAGGATCATTGCGAACACCAGGTCGATCCATACCGGAATGAGCGGCGCGAGCGCAGTGCGCTGGTCTTCCCGCCAGGTGATCCAGATGTTTCCGCCGTCCTTGTCGGCAATCCACTTGCGGATGGAAAAGTCCCCTTCCGGGATCTGCCGCAGCGGACGGATGTACTTGTTCAACGTGAAGATGACGCTGGCGGTAGCCCTATCCGCGTCCTGGGCAAAGAAGCCGACCGAATCGGTTGTCTCGAGGTACCTCTGCAGGATCAACCGCTGCTCGCGCACCAGCAGGTCGACGAGCGTGTGCATGTCCTGCATATCGTCGCGATCGAGTTCCTTCATGGTGTCGGCGAGCACCATACGCCCATAACCCGCCCACTCCTCGGCGCTTTCCGTCATCTGCGGTGGGATGGCCGACTGCGCGACGCGATCAAAGTCAAACCCGTCGCGCGCCTCGTTAAAGAGCGACCAGCCCACGCAGCGGCGGTCGTATGGGTTGAGGATCACGTCACCGGGCAGATAGAAGCGCGACACCAGCGAGCCGTTTGGGTCGACGACGACCATGCGGTCATCACGTGCAAGTGCCGAGGCGACCAGGCCGTTGATAGCCTGGCTCTTGCCAGAACCGATGGTGCCGAACACCAGCAGGTTCTGCGTCTCGAGATCGGTCGGCATCTCGAGGCGGCATACGGCGACTGGCGGGCGCGGCGCATCGCCCTGCTTGGCCGCCCGCTTGCGGTATTTGCGGTTGTACGCCTGGATTCGACTGTTGAGCTGGTGCCAGTTCTCCATCCGCACACCGCGAATGAAGCGGTCGTATCGATAGCCCTCGAACCCATTGAACAGATACTCTTGGCACAACCAGGCGAGCCCCCACGCGAGGAGCGCGCCCGGGAAAATGCCCCACAGCATCAAGGGCTCGTGCGCAGCGGCCGCTGCACCGTGCACGAAGCCTGCCGGGAACGGCAGCGGAGGAAAGCCGGCCATGGCGAACGAGAGCATGAGGCCTGCCAGCAGCCCGACCATGATGGCCAGGCCCTTCAGCAAGCGAATCTCATGTTTCTGCATGTGTCACGCTCCCAGAGCGCGGCCGGCGCGCTCCTTTCCCCGGTTCATCGCCTCCTTCGCGCGTTCGCTGACCGGCTCCGTGCCATCGCGCGAAAAGCCCGCGCGCTCACGGACATTGCCCATGAACTGCGCACGGCGCTCCTGTTTCTCTTCAGGACTGAGCTCCGAGAACCGCCGGCGTGACGTCGATTCCATGCGCTCGGCAAGCTGCGTCGCCGGTACGCGCTCCACGTCACGATCTGCCGTCTTCTCAGCGGGAGCACCCGACGCCGCGCTTGCGTCACGCCCACGTGCGCGGCCCGACTTGACCTTGAAGCCATCGATGGCGCCGCGACCGTCTGCCGGAGCCTGTTCGTTTGCCTTTCCGTCGGCAAACAAATCGGCAGTTAAACCCGCGTCACGGCTGCGGTTGCGGCCGAGCGATTGGGTCGGTGTGGATTGCGCGCTGCTCTGGCCGTCGGCCGGCGTCTGCGCGGCCAGTTCCGTCTTCCCTCCCCCCAGTTGCGCCTGCTTCGTCGGTTCAGACGTGCCTTCCACTGCAGGCTGACGTTGCGGCGCGTTGAGTTCGATCACGTTCGACGGCGCGTCTGGCCCGCGTGCAAAGAATGCGTCGCGCGCTTGATTGATTGGGTTCCGGTCTTCGACGGAAGCCGCCACACGTTCTTTTTCTTCGCGCAGTTGCTCGAATGTGCTCTTTGCGACCTCGGCACTGGCGCCCGTGCGGCGCACGTATTCGTCGACCACCGCAGCGAAGCGCTGCGGATCGCGCAGCGTCTCCAGTGAGGTATCGATCGCGTCGCGGATCTTGCTCGTCGCCGGCGGTTCGACGGCCCTTGCGCTCGCTGCTTCCGTCGACACGGCTTTCGCCGCGGCAGTCTCGACGGACTGCTCTGGCTTTGCCGTCTCCGCCTGCTTCGCGACCTCAGGTTGCATTTGCGTTTCGGCCTGCCTGGCCTGTTCCCCCTGAAGGCGCTTTTGCTCCTCGAGCGCTGCAACCTTACGCTCGACCGCGGCACGCAGAGTCAGCTCTTGCGCATCGAGCTTGACCTCCGCGAGCTCGAGCGCGCGTTCGCGTTCGGCCAGGGACTTCGACCAGCCGTCCAGGGTCTTGGGATAGTTTCGCGTCTTGCCGTCGTCATCCTTCCACGCCTGGGCTTTCGCGAACATTGTGGCCAGCTCTTCTCGGGTCCACTCGCGCGTCGACCGGATCTCTCTGTTTGCGTGGAGGATCTCGCGCGTCTTGGCCGCATCGATCATCGACAGCCGGTTCAGGCCATCGATTAACGACGCCCGGTCCGCGATGCGTTCGGCGCGCATCTGCTGCTCGACGTCTTTCTCGGCAAGCGCGCGCTCGAGCGCACCGCGCATCGCCGCTGTGTCGATGAGCTCGTTATCCTTCAGGCCGAACCGCTGCTTAACGTCTTTGGCGAGTGCGTCGCTGCGCTTCTCTTCCTCGCGCAGCTTGCGGTCCGCGTCGAGCGCGCCAAGCACGGCCTGCGGATCGCGCATCATCCACTCCTGCCGGAACGCGAGGTTTTGCTGCCGTGCCTGCAGGCTCGCCTGTCGCGCGGCCAGTTGCTGCTCGCGTTCGGCGAGGTCGTTTTGCCGATCCTTGTCGGCAAAGCGCAATACCGTATCTTCAAACATCGAAACCTCCATCAGTTGACAGCACAGTCAAGGCAAGGTCGCTTGATCGCGAAAGCGACATCGCCGTCCATCGAAACGGTTGGTTTTAACGAGGACCCGAACGTGTTCACGCATCGCAGTCACTGTCGACATATCGCTGCAGCTCGCGCAGCTGGATCGCGGCGGCCGATTTGCCGTGACGAACGGCAACGCCCCGGATCAGCGCGTTGCCTGGCTCGAAATCCCCCGCACGGGCACACCGCACCGCGTGCAGGAAAGCGCGCCGGCACCGGTCGCGTTCAGCGACGTCATGCACTGGCGACGGTGCGCGCTCCACTACAATCCCCAGCTCGTGCCGTACCGGTCGTTGACGGCATGTTTCGTCTGGTCGTCCCCGTCCTGGCACTGGTTGAGAAAAGCCATGCGCGCATTCGAAGTCGGCCCGAGGTCCATGTGGCCGTGGTGATACCGCACGATCGAGAAATACTGTGACTCGTATTCGCTGCAGTTTTCGCCGCCACTGCTACCCAGCAATTCGCCCGCGAGACACAGCACTGCGCCGCAAGCCGACGGATCTGACTCATCGGCATGCGCGGGCGAAAAAGCCAGCGCGGTCATGAGCGCGGCGGCTCCGAGAAGTGAAGTTTTCAAGGTGTGAGCTCCTGTGGCTGTGCGCTGTCGGTCCGTACCCTTGAGTAGTACGCAAACAAGCGCAAGAAAACGTCTTCCGCCTCATCGGCGGTCAGCGGAACGATCGGCTCGTCGAGCGCGATCGGCAGCGGATCCTGCTTCGCGGTTGTATGAGCCGCTTGGGTGAGATCACGCAGCTCGGTCGCGAGCAACACACTGTCGGCAAGCTTCACCGCTGGTGGTAGGACCCGTGGCAACGCGAAGTGCGTCGCAATCGCAGTCCACCACGTCTCCTCGAGCGCGACGAGCTCGGGCAATACGCGCTTTAATGGCGAAATCGCGTCGCCTAGATAGGCTTCCGTCGCGTCGTGCAGCAGGCCACCGAGGCGGTGCGGCATCGGCAACTGCCCCGCCACCCGGATCGAGTGGTCAGCGACGCTGTAGAACACGCGTGTGTGACCCGCAAAGCGGCACTGGTTCGCAAGCGCGTGGGCGATGTCGCGAATGTCGATCTGCTCGGGGTGCGGATCGAGCACATCGATCCGGCGACCGGTGAACGTGATCATGTGGGTGGCGTAGCGGTTACACATCATCGAACTCCCCTCACGACCGAACGCCGTGCGCGACGACGTTCCAGCGCCCATCGCCCCAATGCATCGAGCGTGTACAACACGAGCCACAATGGCGAGACCAGCCACGCGATACCAAACGCGATCACGATCAGCGGTGGAATGATCAGTACCGGCATTTTGCGGATCATCTTTCCGGTCAAGTACAGCGACAGCGGGAACATCACGGACCAGAACTGCAGCCCAAGCGCGTGCTGCTCGCGCCAGCAGTGCCACGCGAAGACGATCGCCACAAGCGAATACGCAGCGAGAAGCAGGACGGTGCCCAACCGGGGTGGAGGATCAGTTCTCAATTGCTATCTCCGTCGCGTTCGGTGTTTGAGATCGCATCAGGGAGCGCGTGGTAACCCGTGCTACGCGCGGTCGACGTGTCGTCTTCCCCCCACGTCGTGAACCAGTTGTCGTGTTTTTTGGCGTCGGCTGTTTTGTGAGGGGGCGCTGAGCGCGTATTGGTTGCCGCTGCGGCTGGTGCGCCGGAGACATCCGGCACCACGGGAATCGCCTGCGATTCGCTAGCTGCGCCGCGCACTTGCGATACCGGCGCTGACGCAGCGACCTTGAGCGCATACGCTCGGCCTCGAGACAGATCGCCGCTGTAATAGCAGGAAAGCGCCGCGTGCACCGCGGTGTCGCCGGCAAGACCCGCACCTTGCGCACGGCCGTAGCACTCCGCAAGAATCGCCGCGCCAGTCTTGAGATTCGTGCACGGATCGAAGATCGTCTGCAGCGTCTGTCCGAAGCGCTCGAGGTTGTGAACATTCACCTGCACGATTCCGAGGCTGTAATTCCAGCCGCCCTCATTGAGCGCACGGATGGTTGCGAGCGCTTCATCGAGCGTCGACGGCTGACGGGTCAGGTGGCCACCGACGACGCCGATCGCGAACCGGTTGCCACTGCTCTCCACCGTCGCGACGCGGCCGAGCAAATCGGGATGAACGCCTGGCGCGCAGGTCATCGCCAATCGCGCGAACGGCGTTTCTGCTGAGCCCGAGGCCGCCGACGTAGCGACGGGCGTCGAAGCGGGTGCCGAAGCGGACGACTGTTGCGGCCAGGCCGGGGGCGCGGTTACGACCCCACAGAACAGGAGCGCTACGATCACCGCTGTCGGGGTACATTCAATGCGCGACATAGTCGATCCTGCTAATGCCGCGCAGGCCATCGTCGTAGCGGTGCATCTGCACCACGACGTCGATCAGTCCGCGCGCGTATTCGATGATTTCCGCCTTGCCCATCGTGGAGCCGTAGCGCATCACCATCTGCGCGAGCCGGTCCCACATGTGATTCGGGCTTTTCGCGTGCAGCGTGGTCATGAAGCCGTCGTGCCCCGAATTCAGCATCTCGAGTGCGACATACGCTTCTGCGCCGCGCAGCTCGCCCGGGATGATGCGATCCGGCGACATGCGCAGCGACGCCTCCATCAGGTCGACGGGCGTCACCTTAGAGACGCCCTGGTTGCCGCGCGAATACAGCAGATGCACGGCGTTGGGCTGCGCGAGCTTGATCTCGCGCGCGTCCTCAATCGTCACGATGCGCTCATCGCCGTTCATGAGTTTCAAGAGCATCTTGATGAACTCGGTCTTGCCCGTGTTCGTCGCCGCGCTCACGATGATGTTGAGCTTCGCGCGTATCGCAACACGCAGGAAGGTAGGCCAGTTCCGATCGCGATATAACCGGGCCAGCTGCTCGCGCACATCTTCGGTGTCCGGTAGCGGCTCGTTGACGTAGCGAAATGCGCCGCTCTTTTCGTAATACTCCATGTCAAGGTCCAGCACGCTGGGCTTGCGCATGGTGATCGAGATCGTTTCGGGCGGCACCGCGGGCGGCAGCACGATCTGGACGCGGAAATCACGGTTCTCCTGCCCGGTGAGCTCGGACGGGATGGACGCCGCAAGCAGCGGCCTCGCCATATCGATAGACTGGTCCGAGACGTGCGCGACCTGCTCGGCAATGTCGCGCAGGGTTTTCAGCGTCAGGTCCGGCAGCTCGACGCGCTCCATGAAGCGCGCGCCTTGCCGTCCCGCCCAGGCTACGCCAGGACCGTTAATGGCGATTTCCGTCACCGCGTCATCTGCGAACAGATCACGCAGCGAGGCGGTGCGGTTCAGAAAGGCCGGCAGAATCGACATCTACTGGTCCTCCTCCCCGGCCGGCTTGCAGAAGTCCGAGAAATCGAGCTCGTGCTCGACCTGGATGCGCACGCGGCTGCCCTGCGGGTTGGTCAGCGTCGGCGGGATGTTCGCGTACGCGCCGAGCAGCTCCTGCGACGAATTCGCAAGCGACGACTGCACGTTGTCGCGATACGTCGACAGCGAATTCGCGCCGTTATAGCCCGCTGCGCCCGCGGTCGACGCGCCGGCACCGAGCAGCGACAGCACGACGCTCATGCCCAGGATCTGCCCGATGTGGTTGTTGACGTCGCCATCAAGCCCTGCCGAACCCAGCTGGTCGGCTACCGGAGAATCGAGCCGGACCTTGACCCCATCCGGCCGATAGGCCGTGGCGGTCGCAATGAAGGTGCGATCCTGTCCCTTGCGCACGTTCGAATTCGGTTGGCCCACGATGCGCGTGCCCCATGGCATGAGCGGAATGCGGCCCTCCTCGCCATAGGTGTCTTGGTCGAGCATGATCGTGACGGAACCGGGCAAGTCCGAAACGATGCGCGGCACGAGGTGACCCTCGAGGATCCGGCCTGGCTCAATCTTGCATTGCCGGTTCGTGATGAGCGTTGCGCGCTCGGCCGAGTCGTCCTCGTCTTGCACTGCATGCGCAAACATCGAATTGGTGTCGTTCGGTCCGCGCCCATGGCGGGCAGTATCTTTCCCATCGCCTTGCGCACCCGAAGCGGCGAGCCCCGCGTCAGCGCCGGTGGCGCTTGAATCGCCTGCCTGTGCCTGCTCGGCGAACAGGGCGGAATGCAGGCGGGCGTGCTGCATCTCTTCTTCCCGTTTGCGCTTCGCTTCGGCTTCCATGAGACGGCGCTGTTCTTCGGCGCGCTGCTCGGCCAGCAGTTGTGGGTCCACGGCGCTCGCCGGTGCCGGCGCTGACGCGGCAAGTGCCGAGGCCGGCTTGTCAGGCGTATCCGCGAGCTTGCCGGATTTCGGTGCGTCTTCGGCAATGCGGGGCTGGTCGTCGTGATATCCATTGGTTGGCGCGGCCGGCTGCTGCCGCATCATGAAAACACCGGCCATGCACAGCGCAAGCACACCCGCGGCGCCTGCGTAGAAGCCCGCCTTGCGTCGCGCGTGCGACGGGTCGGCGGCAAGCGACGTGCGGCGCAGCGCATCGGCTGCGGCACGCCGCTCCTGCGTCGGATTCCCCGCCTCGCTGTTTGGGTCCTCGGGCCGGTCGCTCATCGCTGAACCCTCCCGTTATCGTTCGACAGGCCGGACATCGCACCCGCGTGCGACGTGCGAGCGACACACAACACGTTCGGGCCATCGCGCAGCGTGAAACGGTCCGCCATTTGCTCGACCACGAGGTACGGGCCCTCGCGGCGCGTATTGGCGAGCGCCTCGGTGCCGTCGGACTGCACCACGTAAATCATCGGTTTGGGTTTGTTGCCCACTGTGAGGAAGTACGTGAACTGGCCGTCATCGAAGACACGCTGCAGGCCAAAGCTGCGTTCGTCACCAGACACTTGGTAATCGCGGTTGACCACCCGAGGCTGCATGTCGCCGCCGGCGGCATAACCTGAGCCATTCCCATCGCCAGAACCGACATCACCTAGATCCCCATTGTCCGGGTAAATGAAGCGCACCACGTACACTGCGCCGGCCGCGCTCCTCGAGCTCGTCAGGTGGAAGTAGTAGACGTGCGCGCTCGTGGTCACCGTCAGGTTCGTCTGTGCGTCCGCCTCCACAGGCTTAAGCACGAGGTGATTGCGGAATTTGCCGACTTCAAACCCGATCGTGTCGCCCAGCGCCGAATTGAGAATGCGTTCGTTCGCGCCAAACTCGATCGTCGTCGTGTAGCCGTAGGTCGACGTCACCTCGTAGACCTGATTCGGGTCGTAGCGCACCTCGCGCACTCGCCTATCGGTCTCGAGCGCCCGCGGTACCTTTGCGGCGTGCGCGAGGCCCGAACCCAAGACGGCCGTCACTGCGACAATGGCCACGGCAATTCGTCGAACTCGATGTTTCATGTTTGCTCCTCTAATCGGTCGCAGTTAGCGGTCTCAGTTAGCCGTGCCAACGCCAGCAACGGTTGCCGGACCCGGTTCGGTGTTCTTCTCGAATGCCGTCGTTACAAAGCCGTTGCCGTTGACGTATCGGTCCTCCGGCGTGAGCGCCTGGCGCACGAAGTCGTAGTGCATGAGCACATGCCAGTACGTCCGAGGCGCGTTCGTAGCGCCATCGTCAACAAAGGTCGTGAGCGTCGCTTCGGCTTTCTTTGCATCGCGATCGAGAATCCGGATGCGGACGTTGCTCACTCGCCGCACCGCGTTGTCGGGCATGCTGTAGTACGGGTTCTCGCGGTTCTTCGCGTCCATCTCGTGGTTGAACTGCGCAGCGACATCGGCGGACGAATGCAGCTGCACATACGTGATGTGCTCATCCCTGAAGTGCCGATCGAGCGTGAAGCGTTCGGTCAGATACCGCGCGAGCTCGCTTTCGATGATCGCGTCTTTGGTGAGCAGCACCGCAGGCGTGCCCACTTCGCTCTTTGACACGTGACCGCTTTCGATCGTCAACACGACAGGTGGCACGTAACCTTCGTTGGCCTTCTCGAGCACGCCGGAGCCGACACCCAGCAGGGCCACCGGCCAGGCCGCCACCGCGAGCAACCACGCGCGGTTACGCGACACACGGATCGATTCGTACGACTCCGCGCGCAGGCCCGTGCTTGTCGTTGCGGCATCACGTGCTGCCTTTGTCTTTTTTCCAAACATTGCGCTTACCATCTCGATCCCTCGCCTGGTTGCCCTGCGCCCGACGGCGCGTGTTGCATCGCCTCCATCGCCCCACTGTTCGTGCTGCTATTGGGCGAGCCGCCCGGTCCATTGGCAGGCGCCGGAGGAGGATCCGGCTTAGGAGGATCCGGCTTAACGGGAGCCAGGAACTTCTGCAGCATCTGCGACACCGCAAAGCCCGCGGCCATCTCCGCGACACCCCCGGCGGCCGCGCCGCTCGAGGCGAGCGCGGAGGCGAGCGGCTTGACGCCGAGCCAAACAAAGAGGATCAGGAAGCCCACCATGACGATCGCGGCCATCGCGTCGGCCGTGTGCTGCGCGAAAGACGGCACCACGGTGGAGTCCATCAGGTTCACTGCGACCTGGAACGAGAACACCACCGTCACGCCAAGCAGGATCCCGACGAGCGCGAACTTGAACATCGCGGAGAACCAGTTCATCGCGTAGCCGCGTGTGGCACTCCAGAAGAGCAGTGGAAAGAAGAGCGGTCCGAGCACCGCCGTGATGCCCAGGCCCATCACCGAGGCGACATTGAGCACCAGCACCGCAAGCGCGAGGAGGCAGTCGAGCAGCGTGAGGATCACGCCGAGCAACACGATGCCGAGGTTCCACGCCGACTGATTCATCATGGAGTCCGCTAGCACACCAACCTTCCCGCACACCGTCTGCACGTACTGGAGCGTGGTCTTACCGCCCATGAAGGCCCTCACGGTGTCGTCGCGCAACTCGGAAAACGCGTAGAAAACCTTGCCGCCCAGTCCTCCCCAGTTCAGGCCGCTGAAGACGACCAGAATCGTCAACACCATGCGCAGCAACGGCCAGATATCGGCCGGGTCGCGTCCGGAATGCACGCGGATCACCTTGACGGCGACCCAGATCATCGCCGCCACCAGTGCGATCGGCATCACCTTCGCCGCGAGCAGCGGATAGTCCTTCGCGACCAGTGTCGCCATGCCCGCTGTCATCGCGTCATAGATCTTCTGGATGAAGTCGAAGACCGCGTTGTTGCTCATGTCCGGCTCCTCAGCCTGT
Source organism: Trinickia violacea (assembly GCF_005280735.1). Taxonomy (NCBI): domain Bacteria; kingdom Pseudomonadati; phylum Pseudomonadota; class Betaproteobacteria; order Burkholderiales; family Burkholderiaceae; genus Trinickia; species Trinickia violacea. Next base: position 79,704 of record NZ_CP040079.1, on the reverse strand, counting down.
CGTTTCCATCTGCCCAATGCGATGGAAGTCGCACGCGCAGGGCGATTTATCGATCGCGCCGGAATGGGCACAGCCTGTGAGCAGGCAGGCGAGCACAACGGCTATCTTGAAGGCTCGTTTCATTGCGTGGTCCCCTGCGTCTGGTTGAAGAACCGCGCGCGCACCGCATCGGCCTGGTTGCTGCTGTTCAGCTGGGCCGCCTGAAGGCGAGCGCCGAGCGCCTGCAGCTTCGTCTGCGCCGCCTGGGCCATGCCGAGCTCGGCGGTCATCCGGTTCTGCAGGTCGGCCGCATCCTTCACGTTTGCGGTCGTATCGACCTGCTGCGCGAGCTGCTCGAAGTTGTTCAAGTGCGTTTGCGCCTCGTTGTAAAGCGCCTCGCTCATCGTCAGGCCCGCACGCGTCGAATCGGTGTTGAGCTGGTACGTCGCGCCTTGCGATGCGTCGGAGAACGATGACGGCGACAGCGAATTCATCACCTTCTCGTAGGGGGCCTGCAGGCTGGCATACGCGCCGCTCTGCTGCTGCGCGACGACGGCCTGCCAGCTGCCGGGCACGACCGACGATGAGGTAATCGCGCTCGTCAGTCCCTGCGCGCCACGCGCGTAGGAGCCAGTGATCGCGCTGTATTGCTGCTTCATCTGATCGATTTGCTGCGCGAGTTGCCCGATCTGCGCCAGCTGCTGGGTCAGGCTGACCTGCAGCTGGGCTTGCTCGGTGGCGTTGCCCACCGGCACGCCCTGAGCGAATGCGATCTGCACGGCGCCGCACAGCAGTGCGGCCGCGATGTGACATTGCACGCCTTGTCGTTTCATGATTTGCCTCCATTGACGTTGTGCGTGCGCTCGGCGAGCGCGCGCTGCATGTAGACGGGAACCCAGACTTCGGGGTCAGTGGAGTCGAGCTCCTCACGGACGCGGTACATGAGCTCGACCGCCTTGTCGTTCGACGAGAGCACCGCGATCAGCTCGGGCACGTCGGACAGGTCGAATGACGCGCGCACACTCACCCCGGTGCCCTTCTTGATCAGCACCTTGAAGTCAAGTGGCGAGGTGTCGCGGATAAAACGGAACTCACTATCCGTGCAATCGAGGTTCTCGACGTAATCCCGCCGGTCAGCCTTGTCGTTCGCGAAATAGAAACTCGTGACGGCCTGATTCCTGACCGCGGCGACGTGGCGATAGAGCGCCGACGGCTCCGGCGTAATGAAGCCCGTCACACAGTTGCGCCGGCGGAACGTCTCGCGATACGTCTCGATCTTGGTCTGCCAGAACGGATTCCTGATCAGCATCTGGGCTTCGTCCCAGATGATCATGGCCGGGTCGCCATCGAGCGACTGCTCGATGCGATGCGTAAGGTAGTTCAGCAGCACCGGCAGCTCGGGACGCGCCTCCTTGTCCTTCATCAGCTCGCGCATCTCATAGCGGTAGTGACGGTGCTGCGTGATGTCGAGCGCGTCTTCCTCGTTGTCGAACACCGCGGCGTTCGCGCCGTCGCTGTGCCAGATCGCGAGCGCCTTATAGAGAGGCGAATTGCGGGTGCCGAACCGCCAGGCGAGGTTGCACAGCCGCCGATCCTCGAAGGCCGTGTTCTCAAAGTTGTCGGTGACCGCCGCGTCAATGCGCTCGATGTCGTCAACCGTCAGCTCGTAGCCGTAGCAGGTCGCCATCATCTGCAGCAGCTCGCGCAGCATCAGCCGGTTCTGTTCGGTGTCGGGCATCCGGCAGGGATTGCCCAGCGAGCGCGTGAGGCTTAACACCACGTCGACGCCGCCCATCGCTTCCATGAACACCGTCCCGCCGTTCTCCCGATCGAACCAGTGCACGCGTGGCTCGACCTTGTCAGCCAGGGCCACCAACAGCGCCACAAAGAAGGTCTTACCGACGCCCGTCTTCGCGGCCGCATTAAAGTGCCCTGGCACCATCCCCGGGCGCTCCTCGTGCACATTCAGGTGATAGCCGGTCCGCCCTTCGGTTGGCAGGACCATCAGGCAATCGCCCCACAGGTTGCCGCTGCGCCGTCCTTGCGGAAAACTGTGCATCGAGGCGAAGCACGCAAAGTGGATGGTCTCGATCTTGCCGATTCGGCCGTTGTGGCGTTTGGCGGCGCCCGGGATTTGCGACCAGAACGCTCGCTCCATGCCCGCCGTCTCGACAACGGGCTTGATGCCCCACGCCTTGAAGCACTCGCCCACCTTGCCGACGCTGTCATCGAGCTTGGTCAGCGCCTCGCTCGCTGCTTTGCCGGTGTCACCCGTCACCGGCACGTGGACCAGCACGCTCATATGGTGCGTCCCGAGCACGGCCGACCCTGCCGCCTGACGGCGGCGCATGGCCGTCACCTGCGCGGACATGTCGACTGTCGTCCGGTCGTGCGACAGGCGCGCTTCGCTTGTGGAGGCGGCCGCACTTGCGTCGAGCCGGTCGATTGGAAAGAACTTCTGAGTGACGATCAGCTCGGCGGGCAGCTTCTGAAACGCGTCGGCCATCCCCGCCATCGCACCGTCCGGCCAGCGCGACATCGCCAGCATCTGGCCAATGCGGTGGTGATTGATTCCCCGCGCCTCGAACACCTGCCGGCCCAGCAGCGGATTGCGCCCAAAATGCACGTAGGCCGTAGCGAGCGCTTGCGCGAGGTTCCACGAGTTGGCGAGGACCGGGCCGTCCTCGAGCGTGGTGAGATAACGCAGGAAGCGCGCGAGCTCGCAACACTCGCCAATGTCTTCCGTGACACGCCCCAGGCGTCGCGGCGCATAATGCGCGAGCGACTTGAAGAGGGAGTCGACCTTCTCGGTCAGATCGCGCGCCTGGCGTTCCTCGGACTCGAGCTTGCCGTTCGCCCCATCCAGCGAAAACAGGTTGAACACGCGCTCGATGCGGCCCACGACACCGCTGTAATGGCGGTAGCGAACGACCGCGAGGTAGATCTCGTGCTGGTATAGCGGATTCGCCGCGAGACGCGCCTTCAGCCGCTCGTTGACGTACCGGGCGAACCAGTTGCGGTACGTGCCCGACGGCCAGCGGCGCGACTCCAACCGCACGTCGTAGACGTAGATGCCGATGTTGCTGTCGGCGATGGCATCGAATGCCGTTTGACGCTGGATCTTATAGGCTCGGATCGCGTCCTCGTCGAGCATCTCCGCGTACAGGCCCTCGAGGCGCACGATCTGAACGAGACTGCCGTCCAGTGTCCGCAGCGTATGGTCGTTGTAGTACGCGTTCAGCCCAAATGGCAGCTCGACTGATACACCCGGATCGGCCGCATCGTCGAGCTCGGAGGGACTGCGCCGCTCGAGCGGTGCGCCATCGAAGTGATGATCAAAGAACTCAGCGAGGGACATAGGTTCGTGCGCCTCCCCAGTTGCGGATGCTGCGCGCGCTGATTGCACGCGCAGCGCTATGGAAAAGCACCGACACCCGATACATGTCCTTCGCCGTGGCAAGGTACGAGGCGACGATCAGCAGCGGAATCGCGAACACCACCGGCCACCACTTCAGGAACATGAAGGCAATCGCCGGCAGCGCGATCGAGCCGAGGAAAAGCTCGGCAAGGCACCCGCAGATCATCCACGGCTGAACCATGCCTTTGGCGATTTCATGGACGTCCCGCATGGCAGCCCCTCAGATCTGTGCCTGGGCTATCGATGCCGCGTAGCGCACGAGGCTCGGCACCATGAAGAACACGAAGCATGCAACCGCCGCAATAACGGCACCCTTCATCGGCACCCAGCCCTTCGCGACCATGATCACCAGGATGCCAAGCACGATCATGAAGATGTAGGGGCCGTAGCTCACAAAGATGGCTTGCGCGAGCGTTTGCAGTAAGGTCGTAATGGTCGACAACATGGAACGTTCTCCCGTATAGAGGGGTTAAGCTTCAATAGGTGGAGCGGTACGGCACACCCTGCTCCCACCGGCTTTGCCAGTGGGCGAGGTACTGCGCAGCCAGCGCCGGGTCGTGCCAGATGACCAGGGCGTTTTCGCTGTTGTACGAGGCAGCTGCTCTGCTGTAGTTGAACGAGCCCGTCTCCACCGTTTCGCCGTCTACCACCACGTATTTGTCGTGGTGGATCGGGTACACGCCGATCGTGCGAGTCGGAATGCCGGCGTTGACGAGCAGGTTGAGCGCTGCGCGCGCCTTGCCGGAACGATCTTCGACAAGGTTGTTTTTCTCGTCGACCAGCACCGCGACATCGATGCCGTTGCGTTTCGCCGCGACAAGCGCGCGCACCACCTCGGCCGACGTGAACGAGTAGGCCGCGACGCGGACCGATTTGTGCGCGCTTGCGATCGCCCGTAGCACCAATTGCTCGGCACTGCCCTCCGGTGAAAAGCCCACCTCGACTTGCGGCGCAGCTGACGCGGCAGCCTGATGTGAGTCGACAAGGCTGTTCAGCAGGCCTGCCAACTGCGCGTGAGCGGGGATGGCCCCCGCTGACATCGCCAGTGCCAGTACAGCCGCCCTCGCCCAGTGGCAAGCGGTGAATGCCGATGCGAGTTGATCAAGTCTCTTTCGCATGGCGTCTCCTATCGATTGCCGGGCTGAGGCGGCGCAAAGTGAATGAACCCTTTGCATGGCTCGCCATGTAACGGCTGGTTGAAGAACACGCGTGTGTGAAGCGACTCCTGGGTATGAAACGCGTGCGGGTTGCGCTGCTGGACGGTCGAAATCACACGATCGAGCTCATCCGGTGTCAGCGAGGCATTGAGTAGTGCTATTCGTTCTTGATCTTTGAGGAACATAGTCTGAATTTCCCTGTGCGTCGGGTCCGGACTCTCGCCCGGACCGCTTTCCCTATCAGTCCTGCCCCGCATTTGCATGCGCGGCCGTACCCGACACTCTGACCTCGACACGCCGGTTCGGAGCCAAGCAGGCAATAACCCTTGCGGATCGCGCCCCCGGACAACTGACCACGGGCGAGGCCGCGCCAGCACCGCGGGCTTCAATGCGCGAGGCCTGCACGCCGTCAGCCTTCAGGGCGTCGGCGACCGTCTGTGCCCGCCGGCGGGACAGCTCGAGGTTGTGCGCGGTGGACCCGAGCCGGTCGGTGTAGCCCGTCACCGTGATCACATCAGCCTTGCCTGCGTCAGCGATCGATTTCGCCAGTGCGTCGATAGCCGCCCGGCCTTGCGGCTTGAGCATGGCGCTATCGAAACCGAACGTCGCGTCGGCGGAGAGCTCGATAGCTTTTGGCGGAGCGGCAGGCACCGCTTGTGCGACCGGCGCGGCAGGTGCAGAGCACTGCGCAAGCTCGGCGTCGACGGTTTCTGACAGACGCTTGGCCCGTTCGATCTGCGCCCAGCCATGCACCCACCGCGTGCCGTGCGTCTCGTCCTGTTCCTTCCAGACTTCATCGGTCAGGGCCGACAGGCGCCCCGCCGACTCGCCCTTGCAGGTCGAGGCCGACGCACGCTCATTGACCGCCTCGATCTCGCGAATCGCCTTGACCCAGTTTTCGCGGGTGGGCCAATGCTTCTCGCCATAGATCGGCGCGAACGGCACGCTGCCGTCGATGAAATGACGGGCGTTCTGGAGGGCCTTGGGGGCGGCGTCGTTGTACGTGTGCGAGACGAGCACCTGCCCGTCCTGGCGGGCCGCGATCTCCAGCCAGCCTTCGGCCTGGCCGCGTTGGTAAGGGTCGGCGATTGCCTGTGCAGCCGGCATCAACGCGTCGGCCTGGCTGCGCACGCTGGCGAACGCGGGGCTCGCGAGGAGCCCCGCAAGCGCGAGCGCGCATGCGAGGTTTGCTTTCATCGTTTCGGCTCCTGGTATCAATCAGAAGCCGAACGTGGCGCCAACCGACGCGCCAACGCTGCCGCCAGAACCCGTCGAGCGCGTCACATGCGCGTTCACCAGCAGCCGGTCCGAGGGCCACCAGTTCGCGCCAAGGGCAAGCGCCGTCTGGCCGCCGTACGTGCCTGCGGCAGCCGACACCTGGAACACACCTTCTGCACGCGCGTTCGGAATCAGCGAGGTCGCCGCCATTGCCGCAGCCCCCAGCGCGTTCAACTGACGGCTCACGATGCCGATCTGCTGATTCGTGTAGGCATTCGCGGCCTGTACGCCCTGGCCCACCTGGCCTACGGTCGCGGCGTCGTTCGGGGCCGTGCCAGGTGCGACGCCGGTGATCGTGCGATCGCCGTTGACCCCCGACACGTCGATGAGCGTGGATGTGTCATTCGCTCCGACCGTGATCGTCTGGCCGTTGGTCTGCACGAGGCCCGAGTGGCCCTGAACGAGGTTCGTGACCGAACCATCGAGCCCTGAAAGCGCGGCACCGACGTTGTTGTAGGTGCTGCCCTGGATCGTGTACGACGGCGCGCTGATGGTGCCGGTGCCGCTGTTGTACGTTGCACCACCACCCAGTGCAGAAGCTGTCGACGTGCCGAGATTGCCCACCACGCCCCCCAGGGCGTTGACAGCCTTGTTGGTCGCGTAGAGCTGACTGCCGTTCACCGCATCCGTGCTCGAAGCGGACAGCTGGCCGGCTGCGACGTTGATGACCTGCCGCTCCGCGCCCGATGCGCCCACGCTCACCACGCCGTTGGCTGTCGACGCGACGCCCGCAAAGCCGTACGTCGTGCCGTTAAGCGTCATGCCGGACACCGCCACCGCTGCATGGTCTGCCGAGCCGTTGCCGACCACAACACTGTTGTCTTGCGTCGTGGTGACGTTGTTGCCGACAACGAACGTGTTGTTGTTCGCGATGGTGTTGTTGTTGCCGACCGCATACGAGCCGCTGCCACTGACCGTGTTCGGATCGCCGATCGCCCCCGAGTTGTTGCCGGTCACCACGTTGCCGGTGCCGATGCTGATCGACTCCGTACCCTGGGCCTGCGCCCCGTTGCCCATCGCGATCGCGCTGGAACCGGATGCGACAGCCGATGGGCCGATCGCGACCGTATCGGTACCACTCGCGACGGAGCCCGCGCCAGTCGAGTTGGCCTTGAAGTACTTCGTGGCCTGGTCGGTGTAGGCATTCGCCTGATTCAGGGTGTTGGCCGTTGCTGCGTCGAGCTGTCCGATGTTGGCCGCATCGGTCGGAGCCACACCATTGGCGACGCCCGACAGAACGCGTGCGCCATTGGCGCCGGCGATGTTCACGTCCGTCGACGGGTCGGACGCGCCAACCGTGATCGTCTGGCCGTTGGTCTGCACGAGGCCGGCCGTGCCGTTCAGGAGGTTGTTGATGTTGCTGGTGTTGTTGGTCACCGCACCGTTGAGCGCACCCAGGGCGGAACCCACATCGTAATAGGTGCCGCCCTGCACCGAATACGTCGGCGCGGTAACAGCGCCATTGCTGCTGACTGACGCTCCGCCTCCCAGCGCGGAGGCCAGGCCGTTGGTGCTCGTGACCGCGTTGTTTGCGGTCGTCTGCGCAGCAGACACGTTCTGATTCGTGCTATAGAGCTGGCTGCCGTTGACCGCGTCGGTGCTCGATGCCGAGAGGTTGCCAGGCGAGACGTTGGTCACTGTGACAGTGCCGGATGCACCACCTTGCAGGGTCACGCTGTTCAGCTTGTTGCCGGAGGAGTCCGTATCGTATTGGACCGCATTCGACGCTCCAGTGGCCTGGGGAATACTGGCGATTGCAGACTGTACATAGCCTTCGGTAGCGAGTGTGTTGCTCGCATTGGCTCCGCCGTTCTGGCAGGTGTTGTTTTGCCCGGACCCCGAGATGGTTTGAGGAAGCGAAATGACGCTGGTTGAGCCTTCCGCTGCGAGCGTCGTCCAGCCTGGAGACACCTGCCCCGGAGACAGTTGGTTCACCCAGCCAGCGGACGAATAAGCACCGGCATTCGCATCCCCTGTGCCGTTGGGGGTGCCATTCGCGTTGCTGGCGATATTGCCGGTGGCATTACCGATCCCGCTGTAAGGGTTCACCAAGATATCGGCGCCGGTCAAAAACGTGTCGTAGCTGCCGCTTGAGCCGTTGCCAGGCAGACAAAACGTGCTGGCGTGAGCGGTCGTTACCGCGCCGAGCGCGAGCAGCACTGCCGCGCAGATTTTTTTCGTGCCGTGCGGGCGAGCGAGATCATCTACAATTCGTGTAGCCATGAGTGGTTTTCCTCTATTAGCCTAGTGGTCACTTGTGGTCAGGCTGGGGCGGGTGTTGGTGCACCCGTTCCAGCCGCCTCTGAATCCGTCAGACAGTCTTCAATCCATAGACCTCCTCGCTGAATTGGTTTCCTTGCGCCTCGTTAGCTTTGGCAGCTACATCGCTACGAATGGGCCGGCACCGAGCGACGTATTGGCGCCTGTCAACGCAAAAGCGATGGTTCGCCCGTAGAAGAACGGCAAGCCCAAAATGACGCGCGTGGTGCTGTTAGACACCGATGCAACGTACGTCGCCGATCCTGCCGCTTGGGTCGAAGCATCAATGACCGGGAAAGTCTCCGATAGTGTTGAACCTCCGTTGACTCCTTGAAGTGCAACGCCGATCGTTTGCGGAGACGCCGGGCAAAATTCCTTACCGCTTGAGCAGATTGGAATTCCGGCATCTGCGAATGTAATAAAGCCGGTGCCGCTATCGATCAGGCTCTGCGGGTAAGCGACACCGTTGATCGTGGCAGCGAGCGTTCCAACCTGAGATGAAACCGGCAGCACCGTCATCCCTGATGGCGAATTGTTGGTCTGCGTACCGATCCCGAAGACAATTGCTCCCGAGACAGTCGACGCACCTAACGTTGGGATAGCAGGCAACTCAAAAATCACGCCGTTGTTGTCGGTCGTGAACCCAGCGATTGGATTTGAGACCTGGCTCGCCAAGGGGAGCTTCGAATGGCCGCAGGTCGCCTCCCCGGCCGGACACGCGTAATACTCAGCCGATGTGCTCGCGCAGGTAGTACCGCAATCCTGGGAGTTGTATCCGATGCCGATGGTCCCATTACCCGGCAAATGAGGAAGCGCGGAACAATCCGACGGCGCAGACGGAATACCGGCGTCAGCGACAACCTGGATCGGCAAGTTATGGGCAGTTTCTCCACCAAGTGAAACATCGGCGAGTCGAACTGCGCCCCAAACCGCACTCGTTATAAAGGCCTGACATTCCGCCGCTTGATAGCCACCGGCATTCGTCACCCCAGGTAATGTCAAGTTGCTCAGTGCGGACGCGTTAATACGGATGCCGACAGAGCCGGTATCTACCGTCATGTTGTCTACGGTGACGCAGCTTGTCGCGCTTCCCGGTGCGCAGATCGTCACGCTAGCCATCGCAACATTCTGGTATCCGCCGCTTGCTTGGTTGATAGATACCTGCAAGACGTTGGCCCCAGTCGGGATGATCCCGGCCACGTTTGGAAGACTATTCGAGCTGGAAGTCGTGTTGCCGCTGCTGCTCGACGATGTGGTGGCGGGTGCAGATGAACTCCCTCCCCCGCCACCACCGCCACACGCAGAAAGCGCCACACAACAACCCATAGTCGTGACGGCCACAATATAACGCTGGATCTCGATTTTGCACTTTTTAAACATTTCGTTATCCTTATTTATTCATCGAAACGGACGATGTCTTTCGAGACCACCACGCCATGAATTCGGTCTAGATCAGCTCCTGCAATACCGATCTAGACCGCCCATCAAGTGCTGCCGTCAAGTTGCAACTCGATCGACTTGAGCTGCAATTCATGTCTCTGTAGGTATTCAACCATTCGGTCAATGCTCGCCCAAGCTCGTGGCTGCTTCCGCTGCGTATAGAGGGTGTGCAGACCCTCTTTCCACGTGAGCTCGATGATCAGCACGTACCCCTCAGGTGTTTTCACGACAGCCGCCCTACGGATCGCGTTGTTCTTCGCGTACTCCCGAAATTCAGCCTCAGTGATCTTGCTCAAACGCCCCTCCCAAATTGACAACTTTGGGATCTTAGAACGAGATATTCTGATGCGGCCGTTTTCTGTTGGCGAATGGTCGATCTTCATACATCAACATATCAAAATGCTTATTTTGATGATTCGATGGAATGTATTTTGATGATCGGCGTCTGTCAAGCTAATTTTCGCGGGAGAACATTGATTCTTTTCGCGGTGCCGCGACATCAGCTGTGGCAGGACAGCACCACGAGTCCATTGATGTCCCCGGTATTTGGGAGCCTCGCTCCATACGCAATAGCCACGAGCGGTTTGGTACTGTCGCTACCCATCGTGCGCACCAGGAAGCTCAAGCCGCCTCCAAATTGCCCACCACCTGTCGGTACTGTTGCCGCTGTAATCGGCGCCTGTTTATCCGCGCCGATCGTCACCGTCTCTGAAAAGTTTGTCAGGGTCAGCGTCGTGAGGTCCAGAGTCGCGGAGGCCGACACCAGCGTTCCGGGAGCTACGCTGCCCGTCACCGATGTCGGCGACGTAGCCATAAGGTTCGAACAGGCCAGGGAGCCGGTTCCGGGAGACAGCGTGAGCGACGTGCCTACTGCGTAGTGCGCGCCCTGATTAGCCGTGTAGTTTCCGCCGCTCGAATCCGAGCCGTGATTCCACCGGCCGATTGCGACGTACCCGCCCGCACCGTTGAGGTCCGAGATCGTGCTTCCCGGGGTGAGCGATATCGAGAGCGCGCTGGTGCCGATGGTCGTGAAGGCGCCACCATAGCTGGATTGCTGCACCTCACTCCGGAGGGGCTCGCTGGCTGCTGAAATCGTGCTGCCCGATCCCGTCACACCGGTCGACGACAGGGTGGCGGGCGCGAATACGACCGCGACATTCGGTCCAGAAACCATTGGAGCCGACCCGGCGAAAGTCCACTCAGCGTTGTTTTGTGCGGGCGCTTGAGGTGGATTGGCTTGTGGTGGATTCGTTGCAGTCTGCGAAGAGCCTGCGGAGTTACCGCCACCACCGCAAGCAGCGAGCGCCACTGCGAGCAGTGCAACCGCGATAGCCTTGAATTTTTTAGCAAACATCTATGTACTCCTAAACACGATTCTGAAAATTAGACTCCACTTAGACCCAGACCTAGATTTGGGCCAACGTCATATCAGGTCCCTTCCTACCTGTAGAACATCTTCAACTCTCACTCGCCGGCTCTTGTGCAACGCTGACGCGACAGCAATGTCGTTTCGAGATAGCCAGAGGTTGATCTCCTGTTCCACCAGAGGTCGCGTGACCGACATCTGTAACCTCGACTGTCGATTCAGCGACTTGCTTATGCGCAGTGAGAGCCCATCAACTAGTCGGCACTCTACCAACAGGCGCGCGGACAAATCACACTCTTGATTTGTCCGCGCGCTTTATGGTAGGCGGTGCGTTTTGCTCAATGGTAGGTAGGGGATGGATCGTCCAACGATCCCGGGGTGGTCGATTCGTCCGGGGCAGATGTTAAATTGATGGAGGAATCTGTCCACGGCGGTAGTCCTGCCTTCACGCAAAGATCTTCAAGAACCAAGGTTGTCGTTTGGTCCACCTCAACGCGCGCGATGGCGTAGTCGTCCGCGTTAATGGTACCGTTTATACTCCTAACGAACTCCTCCGCCGCAAGAGATGTCTCAAAGCCTACCGCGTCTCGGTGCGGCACTGGATTGACCTTTGACCAAAATGGCATTCCCCACTCCGAACCAAGGTAGACACCCCATCGTGGGTGATGAACAACGTGAACCACCTTCTTACCGATAAAAGGAGGGATTAATCCTGCTCGAACAGCCAACCTAGCCGCCTCGGATATGTTTCTGCAGTTCATTTTTGCGTTTATAGATCTATAAACACTTTTGTAGAGATCTCGCTTGCTCATATTAAGAGCGCAAGCAATATCATCTGCCGTGCCGCCCTCATGATAAAGTTGAAGCGCCTTGAGTTCATCTTGATTCAGGCCGTAGAGCTTTCTAACCATCACCAACTCGCGTCGAACTAGCCATTGAAAGATCTCTGTGGCTATCGCTCGAAACAACAGGGACGACCTAAGCAATGGCGTTTCACCTCCATCTTTCGGCAATCTCGCATTTGCAACGCGCAGTACGCCGTACACAAGGGGATTGGCACCATGCACGGGACACGCAAGCCAACTGCACAGGCCGTTAGCACGTCCCAACTCGCCCATCCGGCGCCAGCTCCCGCTCAAATTTTCCAACAGCCCAAGATGGGAGCTAACAATTGGCTCGTTCTTCAGCTTGGCATGGATCAGAAACGGGTCTGTCGCGTACCATTTGTTGGTGATGTAAATTTGCGCAATTTCGGGTGGCACATTGGAGAGATTTTTGTGGAAAATAGGCTCACGACTGTTTTCATCTAGCCTCACCATCGTAAAATAAAAATATTCTCCCTCTAGAATTCTTACGATTTTCGCCACTCGCCTCACCAAGTCCGCTTGCGTGTCGGCTGACGTAAGTCTGCCAATTTCTTCCGAGATATCAACTACGGAAACTGAGGGTTCACTAGTCACAGCGTCACCTCTCAAACGCAGGACACATTTTTTCATTAGAATATTTAACGCTTCTTCGTTATCCTTATAAAATTCATCAGATCGAAAAAATCTCTCAACATCCTCCCGATTATCAGGAACAAATGTCGATTCAACGACCAGTTCGCTATTCCCATCAACTGGAACGGATGAACGTCTTTCAATCTCCGTCGAGGCGGCTTGACCAGAGATGGCCCAAGAGATCGTTTCATTTTTCGTCTTTACTGCCTGTACTTCTACCGTCGTTTTCTGCGAGCTATCCATCACGCCCCCGTGTTGTGCCTATTAGTTCGTTACGTATGTTCGGGAACGTCAGGACTGCGTTTTTATTGGGCGTGGCGCTTAATTAAAAAGCGCGAACTGTCTTCTTTTTAACGTCGACGTAGCTTCTGTACGTAGGGAATTAGAAAGCTCAATATATCCTTGGGCGTCAACTGTGATTGCGAACAAATGTCAAGCGTGTCTTGGAAAGGGCTTTCGCGCAAATATTTAAGAATTGCTATCCGGTTTGCTTGCCAATGATAATGACGGACCGGTGAGGATGTAAGCAAGGCCCAACCCGTGCGGCACGGCTTCTAGCGTCGGAGCAAAACTCCAAAGCCATTGATTCATATTGTGATAGTTCGCTATATGAAATGCTATGACTCGACCCCCTCGATAGCGTAAATCGAAAACAGCCCATAGGCCGAGCTGATCGAGGACAGCCCTTCAAACCGCGGGAAGTAAAGCAACGGATGAACTGGGGATGAGACGCGTAGAGGAGGTCGTGGTCGCGATAGGGGGCGCCGTTTTGGATAAGCGCGCGAGGACGAGCATGGTCGATGTAGGCACCTGATCGCATACCGCAAGGACACCTCTGGCTTGCACCCTACTCTCGTCGTAGCCACACTACGCGCTTTCTCGCGCGTCTCCAAAGCCAGACGACAAAAGCGACGCTCGCGATTAGGATGCTCGCATTCTGAAGCGCTGCAACGAAATGGCTTTTCTCAAATTGGGAGAGGAAACCGCTGAGATTGCCTAAAGCTATGCAAACGAAAACTAGCGCGAGGAACTGTTCGCTGCCGTTCATGCCTGTTTTGCGTGTTGCCCCGCAACCAACACAGACGCGTGCTCCCGGATTGATGACAGTTCGGCAGTGACCGCAGAGTTCCGACATGTATTCCTCTCTATAAACCAGGCCACGAAAGAAGAAAGGCGCACAGGACGGTGAGCGTCACGCACGACCGCAGCAGATTGACGATACCTGCTGCGGTTAGCTACCCGAACCTTCTTGGATCGGGAATGTCGTGGAGCGCTCGAATTGATAACGAATCAAGCCTACGTAAGCCTTGAACGAAGCTCTGCAGCGCGCGTGCGAAGTACCGATTTTTGAATTTTCCCGGTTGATGTCTTCGGGATCTCATCGACGAACTCCACCGCATCGGGTAGCCACCAGCGCGTGAAGTGCGTCGACAAATGGCTGATTAGATCATCCGCCATCGCATGGTGGCCGGCTCGCAGTTGCACGAACGCGAGCGGGCGTTCCTGCCACCTGGGATCGGGCATCGCCACGACGGCTGCCTCTTTCACAGCCTCATGCCCCATCAGAGCGTTCTCCAGCGCCACTGAGCTAATCCATTCCCCGCCAGACTTGATCAGGTCCTTGAGCCTGTCGGTGATCTGGATATAGCCCTCCGCGTCGATGTGCGCCGCATCTCCCGTGCGTAGCCAGCCGTCGTCGCTCCATGAATCTGGCAAGACGTCGCCGTAATATCCCGCTGCCACCCATGGTCCGCGTACTTGCAGTTCCCCGACACTCTCGCCATCCCAGCGGGCCGTTCCCTGCTCGGTCATGATCCGCGCCTCGACAAACGGCAGTGGCAAACCTTGTTTCATCCGATAACGCAGCGCCTGATCGGCATCGGCGCTGCCCGCTTGCGCCAGATGCGGCTTGAGCGTCGAGAATGCCCCGACCGGCGACAGCTCTGTCATTCCCCACGCATGCGTGGCGCGGATGCTCAACCGGTCCAGAGCGACCATCATCGATTCCGGGCAGGCCGAGCCGGCAACCACTAAATGTAGCGCCGGCGAAAGCTGCGCGCGTAATTCAGGCGACGCCTGCAGTTTGTCGATCAGGCCGTGCCATAGCGACGGCACACCTGCGGACAGTATCACCTGCTCGTCCGCCAGCAACTTGAACAGGCTCTCGGCGTCGAGGTGTGGGCCGGGCAGCACCAGCCGGACGCCTGTGAGCAACGCTGCGAATGGTAGGCACCAGCCGTTGACATGGAACATCGGCACCACGAGTGCGAGAGTCTTCCGCATGGACAGATCGAAGACGTCGGGCAGTGAGATGCAAAAGGTATGGAGAACCAACGCGCGATGACTATAGACGACGCCTTTAGGTCGCCCTGTCGTCCCCGACGTGTAGCACACGCTGACCGGCGCGTTCTCATCAATCGGCTCGCCGTTCGCGAATGGATTGCTCACGGCAATAAGGTGCTCGTAGTCCGAGAACGCATCCGGAGCCGACACACCACCGAGTGGCACAACAATTACGCGTTCGAAGCTCGTCCGCGCACGAATCCGCTCGTACAGCGGCATGAGGTCGTCATCGACGATCAGAAAGCGCGCGCCCGCGTGATTCGCTATATAAACGATGTCATCCGGTGCGAGGCGCAGGTTCAGCGTATTGAGAACGCCGCCCGCTGCCGGCACTGCAAAATACGTCTCGAGATGCGCGTAGTGATTCCACATCAACGTTGCGACCCGGTCGCCCGGCTGCAGCCCTAGCTCGCGCAATGCGCCCGCGAGCCGTGCAACTCTGCTGGCCAGATCAGCTACGCAGTACCGGTGTGTGCTGCAGTCCGGCATGTACGAGACGATCTCGGTGCCGCCGTACACCTTCGCCGCATGAGCCAGAATGCCGCCAATGGTGAGCGGAAAATCCATCATCGTGTGTCGCATCACCAGCTCACTCCTCGGTCATCTGAAACGATGGCGTCCGCTCGACTTCAGCCGCCGATGTCGCCGCTGCAGCCGCGTCAACGCCGACCGGCGCATGCCAGTTCTCTCGCCCGTCGCCGCCGCCATCATGCGCTGCAATACGGGTCACACCAACCATGCCCGTCGCCATCACCGCACAGCGCCGGTTCTCCTCTAGGAGTTGAGCCTCAAGAAACACAACGCCCGACGCGCGGCGCATCGCACGACACTCGACGACCGGCATCTTGCAGCGCACCGGCTTCATGAATTGAATCGAGAGCTGGACGGTGCCGCAGGTTCGTCCGCGAAAGTGCAGGATGCCTGCAATCGACATCGCGCAATCCATCATGCCTGCGATCATCGCGCCGTTCAGCCGTTCGGTGCCGAGCCCACCCTCATGCGCTGGCGTGCGACGCTCAAGCACGAGCCGCACGGCCTGATCATCGACGAGATCGAGCCGCACGCCCAGGTGATTAAGGATCGCCATCTGCGATAGGCGCGCCTGCCAATCCGCGCGTTGCGCGGCCGACATCGGAATGGCGAGCGCCGCGCCCCGCTCGCGCCTCGCACTCACGCCGGTGTTCCTTCAATAGCAGGCTCCGTGGGCGCCTGTACATCGGCGGGCCGTGCCGTCGGATGATACGGCGACCAGATAAACTGACGCCAGTAGCTCTCAGCCACCTCGACCCACATCCGCAGCGTGTCGAGGCTTTCCAGCGAACTCGCGAGGCTAACCATCAGCCAGCTGTAGACCGCCTGACTGTCGCGGCAATCGTCGCAATGTCCCGACGTGCAACAGCGCTCCAGTGTCTGCAGGTCCGCCTTCCACGTGTTGAAGAAGGGCAGCGTCGGGTTGCCGTTCTCCATGCGCTGCGCGTTGTCTGGGTGATCCTGGCTCACGCTCGGGCACGTGTCGTAACCAAACGTGCCGCACCAGGCCTTGCCCGTCACCATCGCCCGGATGTGAGCCGGATGATTCAGCACGACCTCCGGATACGCCGCCTGCACACGCAGCATCTCGGCGAGCAGCCGCTGCTCGTTGAGCATCTTGAGCGGGTGGCCCGTGTTGTACTTGCTATAGAAATTGAAGCTGACCACGTTGCCGTTGTCACGAATGCGCCTGACGGTCGGCTCGATGTGCGCGATGCCGTCCTCAGAGACCGCATACACGAACGTTGCACGCGGATCCTGCCTGTAATTTTCAAGCGCGGTGTCGAACAGCCCGGTAAACGGCGTGCCGCTCGGTTTGATCGCGCGCAGTTCGTCGTCGAGCGGGCCACCGCCGAACAGTGAGATGAACACCGTCACATTGCGAAACGGCTCGACGTTTGGGAATGGCTTCAGCCCATTGGTCGAGATCGAAACGAAGCGCATTGCGTCCACGAACGCCTCGATGCGTTCGGGAAACATCGTAGGCTCTCCGCCTATCAAGAGCGCCGTATTAACGCGCCGCTTGCGCTGCGCGCTCGCGAATTCGCGCCACGCTTCGATGTCCTTGTTCTCCTTTGCCGACTTATCGTGCCCGAACTCGAAAAACCAGCAGCCTTTGCAGCGGATATTGCAAGCATTGGTGAGGTGGTATTCGCACGCGCGCACGAGCGCCGAAAAGCCGCGTACGTCGTGGAACCGTTGCGCGAGCGCCAAGTCTTCTGCGAGTAATGCGGGCAGCCGCTCTGCGATCAGCGTCTTGCGATGCGCGTGCATTTCCTTCTGCAGGTTCATGTCAGTTCACCTCGGCCGGCATCGTTGCCATTTCAGGCACCGACAGCTTGAGTGCGGCGAGCTTGGGCAGCGTCTTGCGCATAAAAGCCTGGCGTAGCTCGCCATTGGTCGTCTTGCGCAAGCCCCATTTCACGTACTGCTGCGAGCGGCGTGAATCGTCGCGCCCGAAAAGCGCGAGCACATGTGGCCAGAGCCGGTCAAGTGCGGCCTGGGCGTCGATGCGCCCTTCCGGCGAGCGGCAGGCGTCGCGCACGATCCGGAAGCCGTGTGCAACATGCACGTGCTCATCCTTGATTATCTGCTTGACGAAGATCTCGCTGAACGGCACGTAGCTGCAGGTCTCGAACTCGAGCAGGTGCTCGAGCACTACCGCTTCGCCCAGAAACGAAAAGATGCCACGCTCCATCCAGTTGCGCACGCCACGGACCAATTCGTTCGCATAGTACGGCCGCTCCTGGTAGTGCTGCGCGAGCATGCTGCTGGTGTCAACGCCGACGTCGGCCAGCACCGCCGCGCTTAGCTGATAGTGCTGCACTTCTTCCATAGCGCGCTCGCAGCAGACGAGCTTTTCGTAGGCGTTCGGCGCCAGGTTGTAGAACACCTGTGTGTAGTCGTCGGCGCCCGTCAACTCGCCCTCCGTATGCACGAGCATCAGGTGCGTGACGAGCTCCTGATATTCCTTTGGCATATTGCGGAAGTCTTCCGGCGTCTTCACTACGCCTTCTCCGAGCATGGGCTCGATGTTTGCAGATTGCGTATCCATTTGCGTTGTCGTCATGGCGGGTCAAATATCGAGGGATGTTCCGGACAGCGCACTGCATAGTGCGCGTCCATCGGCGCAGCGGCGGCGTCTGTCTACGCCGTAATGCCGGGAACATCCTAATCAGCGACCATCGCCGCGACGAGGATGAAATTGCCCGGCCGGTCGATTCTTGCGTTTGATTTAATTAATCGACCGGCCAGTACTGCCTAAACGAGGCCAAAGCGTTCAATCACTTACGTCGCAGCGACGCGCTCGCGTATCCAGGGCCTGAACGCGAACCAGAGCAGTAAGCCCGGACATTGCAGCGCGAGATTGATACCGAGCGCCCATTGATACGCTTGCACCGGATATGCGCCATGCTGCGCTGGCCAATGCGCTATTACGCCGCCTAAGCCGGCCTGGATCACAAAAGCAAGCAGGAATACCAGCAAATTGAATGAAGTGCTGACGCGCCCTGTCAGATGCGTCGGCACGCTCTGCGCGATGATGGCGTAGTTCATTGTCGTTGCCGTGCCAAAGAACGTGAATCCGCACGCGAGCAGCAGCGGGCTCGTGCCGTGCCCCCAGATCATCAACGTCTGGAATATGAGAAAAACCGCAATGCCGCCGCCACACACCGTAATAGGCTTGACGCCAAACCGCTTCAGCAAATCGGTCAGCCAGCCGAAGAACAGCGACCCGGCGACCATCGTCACGGTGCCCGCGAGCAGCACATTGGCCGTGTGCCCGCTGTCCAACTGGCCGACGTCGCGAAGCCACGCACCCATCCATAGGCCTTGTACCGCCATGTAGGTCGCGTGCGCGAAAATCGAATAGAGCGCAAGCCGCCAGAATGAGCCACTGCGGAAAAGCTGCCCGACATCGCGCCACATGTCCTTGAGGCGCGCCGTTTGCGAAACCGAGGGTTGCTCTGGCACGACGAAGTAGATCAGCGCGCTAACGGCGACCGTACAGGCCCCGAGAACGATGAAAGCCTGCCGCCAGTCGATATGCCGCAGCGCGGCATGCATCGGCGATGTCGATGCCATGGCGCCGAAGCCGCCTACCGCGAGCAGCATCGACGTGGACAGCGACAAGCGTTCGCGCGGCAGCCATTGCGAGCTGGCCTTGATCGCAGCCATCAGCGAACCTGCGACGCCGAAGCCGATCAGCCCACGCCCGATCGCAAGTTCGGCGAGGTTATGGGCGTGCGCGAACACCATTGCACCGGCCGCCGCAACGAGCATCAACGGTGCTTGCCCGCGGCGGCAACCGTAGCGGTCAAGCGCCACGCCGATCGGCAACTGCGCCAGCGCGAAGGCGAGCAGGTAGGCGCTCGTCAGCCAGCCAAGCGCGTTCGCATTGAGGCCAAGCTCGCTCGCCAAGTTCGGGTAGACGACCGCGTTGACGTTGCGGTAGAGATACGACAAAAAATGCGCGAGTGCGAACGGCAGCAGGACGAAGACGACGACGGACGAAAGCGACCGGCCGTGCTCCCCGTGCACCGCGATAGCAGAAGATTCAGCCACGTTTTTCATGAGGTTTCCGTTGGTGTTCTCATTTCTCGTCTCGGACTGGTTCAGGCAGGGCCCTCGCATACCTCGGCGCCATGCATCGGCGGATCGGGTTGCGTATCCGGGCCGCCCAGATGCACGTGTGACGTGCGAAACTCGCAGCAGTAGCGGCCTTTCTCGTCGGTGAGCCAGAGATCGCGAGGCGCGGGCTGCATTTCGGAGAACAGCAGCGGCTCCCCCTTCTTGGCCCATTTCGCTAGCAGATCGATCGCGAACGGATTGGAGAAGTCCACATAGATCGGCTTGGGCTCGCTCGCGCACTTCACGAACACGTAGCTCGGCAAACCACGCCTAGACGCCCAGCTTCGCCAGGCAAGATAGTGGCCTGCATGCTCGAACGGATCGTCGGCCGCCTGCGGAAAGCCGTCGTCGAAGCGCCACGCGCGGCGCTTCAGTAGCACGCGGCCGAACGTCAACCGCCGCGTTTCGCTTTGCGCGAGCACTTCACCCGCCAGAGCAAAGCCAAGTCGATGCAGATCGGTGGGCATCACCGTAAGCAGATCCTGCTCCGCCCCGCTCGCGCGGTCCCGGCACGTTAGGATCCCGTCACGCAGGTGGAGCTCGAGCGCTCCCGCACGGAGGCGTCGCGCGCGAGCCACGTGGCCGCCACCGCCTGGCAGCACCACCTGGGCAAGCGCATCGACGTCAAGCCAGTCGATATGCGAGCGCTGGTAGCTCTTCGGCGAATCCGCCGCGACGATTGTCGAGGGCGATAGCAGCGCTTCTACCTCTTCGCGAATGGCCGTCGCATATGGACAGAACGGCTGCGCAACCGGCTGCGACACTGTGTGCACACCTGGGTGCACTTCGCCGACGACGATCCGGAAGTCGCCGCGCCGCACCGCTTCGAGGCTCGGCGAGGCCACCATAAAATCGGGTGAATGGACGCACGCGGCCGGCAACATAAAGTGTTTCGCGCGGGGCTCATGCCGATCCAGTTCCGCCATCAGGATTGCAAAATCGGCAACGGTCAGCGTAACCTCATCCTGCCGTACATGCCTCACCGACACCTGCGCCCAGCCGTCCTGCAGCATCGAGCGAACGGCCTCCATGATCGATTCACCAGTATCATCGGCCGACTTCCATGACGAGAGAAACGTCAGCAGGTCCACCGCGGCACCTTTGTGCGAGAGCAATTGCCAATGCGCCAAACAGCGCTCGTGCAGACGAACCGCCAGCGCGCGCATCAGCCATTCGTATAGCCGCATCAATGGCTCCAGGCCATCCTTGATAGCCCGCTCCAAGTCACCACCGAACTCCACATGCAGATTGCGTGCGCAATCCTCGTAGACCGGAAAGCGCCCGACGTACATCTGCCCCTGCACGCGCGATAAGTCCACACCGACGCCAGACAACAGTTCGCGCATTGCCTCGAGCGCAGCCATGCGCGCCTCAAGATCGCCGCGCTCGAAGTCGATGCGCAATGCTTCCAATCGCTCGCAGATACCGACCCATACCGCAGTCGCGCTGGCCGGCGCATCGAGCGCAAGCAGCGCGCCTTGAAGGCGTTCGATTGGCTCCACGCTCCCGGGCGGAATATCGAAGCTGGCCTGAATCACGTGCTTGGCACGCATCAGGTCGAGCATCGCGCGGCTCTTGCTTGGTACAAATCCACCTGCCTCAAGCATCTCCAACACGGCGCGCGCGGACAGCGGCTGCGCAGCGCGCTTGACGATCTCGATCAGCCGCACGCCGAGCGAATTCAGCGTCACCGTCTTGCCGACCGGCACGTGTAGATCTGCGCCCCGCAAGTCGCATCCCGGGTTCAGCTCAAGCGGCAGGGCGTCGCACAACGCTTCGTCCGCACATACCGCGTCCGCAAGCCGCATCACAACCCAGTGCTCAAAGAATGTCTTGCGTGAGGTAAGCCACGGACCGGGGACCGTGTGCATATCGAGGTTCGGGGCAGCATCGCCCGCGAACCTCCCCCACGCGATCGGGCCGAAGAAGCTTGAAGTATCGTTCTTCGCGCACAGCCGCTGCAGATAGTTCCATGCCAAGCGATAGCGCTGCCGCGCACGACTGTCGATGCGCGCGGCGCCGCCATGCTCGAGCAACGCATCGACGCGCAGCATCGACTCCGGATTGGATAGGTATAGCGCTTCGCGCGCCTGGGGCGAGCGAATGAAGTCAATAATGCGCTGCCGGCAATCCGGCAGTTCGCGCTCGTACGCTTCACACAGCGCCGCTTCGCATTCGGCAAGCCTTGCGAGGTGAGCGTCGCGTGCCTCGAGCAGGGGCGCCGCAGCATCGCGAATCACTGCGGCGAGCTCCGCCATTTCGAGTGGGGCTCGCGCCGTGAAGCGCCGCTCCAGCTTAGCGACCGATTCCGGCGCGGCCTTGCGCGCCATTTCGACCAAACAGCTCTCGCACTGGCCGAGCGCTGCCTGCCACTGTCCGAAACGCACGACGTCGTCCTCGCGCTCTGTGAGCATGCCCAGCCCATCGAGAGCCTCGAAAGAAAATCCCGCCGATCGGACCCAGAAGAAGGCCGACCAGGTCATGACGCCTCGCCTCCCGTGCTGATGCGAATCGCATGGTACCGCGCAAGCATTGCAAGACATTCGTCGTCTTGACTCGTATGCATCGCGTGTCCCCGCGCGCGCAACACGTCGGGTAGCACTGCGCGCGAGCGGGCCTCGTCAAGCGCGTCGTAAATCGCGGCGGCACGAGGCGGTATGAGCGCGAAGCGCACCGCGCCTTGTGGATTGGGGAGATAAACAAGGTAGTGTTCAATCCCGGCTTCGAGCGGCACCTTGCCAAGCAGGGTCTTATCGCGAAGCCACGCCGACAAGCGCATACTGCTGCGGTGATAGCGGGCAAATCGAGTGCGCTCGATGACGCCAGCAAGCAGCCCATCGGCCGTGGCCGACGACGGCATGGCGTCGAGCGCGATCAGCCATGCCACCGTGTCGCGTTCAAACGCGATCAGTTCCGCCATCCCTGCGATTGCCATGACATCCTGCTGCTCGCTGAGGAACCTGAGCGCGTCGTGGCAATACGCGTGGACATACGGTCCGTAATCCTTCCACGCGTGACGGTCCAGGAACGCGTGGCTGAGGGTCTGGATATCGGCACCTCGCCTGAGTATGGCGCGAAGCGTCAATGGCGCGCCTGTCTCGAGCGCATTCAGGAAGGAGTTGGCAAGCCGAAAGCGATAGTTCGTCACGAACCACATCGCACGATCGCTCTGTCGCGCGTAGGCCAACGCTGCTTCACACTCGTCCTTGTTTAAGGCGAAATCGCTCAGGTCAGGCGCGGATTCGCCCGCGGCGAACAGCGCATGCTGCAGGTCGGGCTCGCGCAGAATCCGTCGCCACACATGCCACACGGTTTGCGGATTCATCGCGCAGTCTCCAGTTCGACAGGCCGCACGACCACAGGCCGATACCGATTCCAGAGTGCACGCGCACGCTCGAGATCGGCGACGATCATGTCGCCGTCGTCCTGCCCGCCAAGCACGCGCGTATCCGGATGATGCGCCTGACCTTGGTATTCGAGGATGACCGCACACGGCTGCGCGCGCGAAAGGAGCTCCTCATAGAGCTCCCAGACGGGCTCTGGGATCGGCGAATCGTGCCAATCGTGGTAGAGGCCGCCGTGCCAGCTGCCACCAGCCAAATGCACGGCGATTACGCGTTCGAGCGGAATTGTATTCAGGTAGTCACGCACATCGAACTCCGGCAGGTTCAGCGAGTTCGTATAGATGTTGTGCAAATCGAGGTGGATGAAGGTTCCTGCTTCCTCGACGAGCCCTGCGATAAATTCGGCTTCGCGCATTTCCGAGCCCGGGCAGGCCAGATAGTAGGCCGCGTTCTCGTGGGCCAGCGGCATGCAGTAGCGTGCCTGCAAGGCAGCCGCCCGCTCAGCGCAGCGCTTGATCTCGCGCTGCGAAAATTGCACCGGGCTACTCCAGATGTCGAGCCACGAATCGTCGCCATAAAAGCAGTGATCGGCCACCCATGGGCTCCCGATCGCCTGCGCAATCGGCACGTGGCGACGCACCGCCGCGGTTTGTTCGAGCGAGCCGAAACCAAACTCGCACCCATAGTTCGAATGCGCAAGCAGCGTGCAACGAGCGCGCAGGCGCTCAAGCATTTTGCGCGCTGCTGGTTTGATCAGATGCGGCCCGTCGAGCGGCGCCATCACGTTGTCGAGCAGAATCTCGAACAGGTCAACTTCCAGTGACTCGAACGGAAACCAATCGAGAATCTCAGGGTTGTATTGAATGCCCACACCAATCGGTGCGGGCTTGTGAAATACCGGTTGCTGAGCATTCCCATGCATCGTCGACGGACCCATGCCGAATCACGCAAACACTTTGCTTTCAATCACTTCAATATCGTCGAGATTGAAATCCTCGAACATGCACGAACCGGGCTCTGCGTCCTGAGCCTGTGCATTTGCCGACAGGGCAGCTTCGGCTTGCGCATTGAGCGAATGATCGGTCGCTTCAGGCGACACGGAATCGTTTGGCAAATTGGACATGACACTCTCCTAGTGAGAAAAAGCACGGGCAGGGCCCACGGGATATCGATGCATGACGCGCCGAACAGGCTCGTCACATCGTAGAAAGCAAACGCACGACGCCGTAGGCCAGCCACGTCCAGGCCATGACCCAACCGACGGCTGTACCAACCACTGTCACCCAGTAGAGCGTGCGACGTGCGCGGGCGGGCGCTTCGCCTCCTGGCTGGCGCAGCAATCGGCTGCGCACATAGCGGAACGCGCGTTGCCGCAGGCGTGGCACGCCGAAGTACTCCGTGATCGCGAGATATGTGTCGCCGTTGAAGATCGGCAGCAGCGTCGGCACGAGCGCAGCCGCTGCGCTGACTGCCATCACGACTCCGAGTGTATGGGCAGCGCTTTCGTGCGGTGCCCAGTTCCACACGCCGACCCCAAGCGCGACGAACAGCAAGCTCGCATATGGACCCATGATGATCGTCACGATCCGCGCGCGCTGCGAAAGCGCCGACCAGTCCCGCTGCAGCGGACGGGCCCAGCCGCTGGCGAGCAACAGATAGACCGCAATGCCGAAATCGGTAATGCGCACCCTATACGCGCGGCACGCCAGCGCATGACCAAGTTCGTGAACCGCAATTGACGCGACGACGACCGGGTAATGCCATAGCAGCCAATGCCAGCTGTGCGCATAGACACCGGCCACATCGTTCTCGAACGCGCCGAAGTGCGAAACCACGCAGACCAGTGCCAAAATGATGACAATGAGCCCGCTGTACACAAAGACGCTCGAACAGAGCCATGGCACACGCGCGAAAACGGCATCAAGCAACCGCTCGGGCGCAAAACGTACTAGCGGAATCGACAGCGCGGCCTTCAGTGGACCATAGCTGATTCCGGTTGCCGGATCGCGCACCCGTGTGGCGCGCACGCCCGGCACGGCGAGTAGGCCAAGTTGGAACAAGCGTCTCTCGAACTCGGCGACCTTTTCGTCGGATATGGCAATCCGCTGCGACCTGAGGCTTGCCGAGATTTCAGCGGCGCTTCGTGTGCCATCGAAACGCCGCGCGATGGAGAGCTCGCTCGCGCCGAGGTAGTACGACAAGTCGCTTGCCGGATCATAGATCGTGTATCGGCGATCGGGGTCGTCGGCCTTCGGGGTGAATATCCGCAAGTCAGAACGGAACACCGCGTACGTGCGCAGGCCAGAGGCTTCACACTCCCCTGCCGTCGCGTCGCTCATGAAGGTGCCCCGGTTACGTGAGCGGATGAGACTGCCGCGCCCACAAAGCCCGTCAGATTCGTAAGCGCATGTCTCGTGCGTGCGCCATGTTCCGGCCAACGCACAGGAATAAGATCGACAAGCGCATTGACACTCATCGATGTGCTCGCCTTACCGAGCACATGTACGCCGCCGGGTCGCGTTGGCCCACACAGCGGTGCGTCAGTGGACAGGACCGGTTCCCAGCCGTGGCGCAGCATCAACATCTCGATCGATTCGATCGTCAGGTAGCGGCGGTGATTATGGCTGAAGTGCCCATTGAGCACGCCATAGCCGAACGCGCGCCCTTCGATCAGAAGCAGCCCGTCGGGCGCGCACGCTTTCCGACAGAGCGCGAGCACGCGGTTGATGTCGTATGCATGCTCGAGCGAGCCGATGATCACGATTAGATCGAATTGCGCGTCCGGCAAGCGCATATTCTCAGCAGCGACCACGTCGATCCGCAATTGCAACTGCTTGCTTCCAAATTCCGCGTAAGCGGCGTCAGGATCGTTACCGGCGACAATCCAACCGCGCCTCGCGAATGGCACCATCATGCCGCCGGCCGAGCATCCGACGTCAAGCAAGTGTCCAGTTGGCGGCAAATAGGCGGCGAGACTGCGGTACAGAAACTCGCCGCGCCGCATCTGATCCAGGACGAAATCGCGCTCCGGTTGCGTCTGCCCAAACAGCGCCTGACGGTAATAGCGCTCATAGTAAGCCTGATAGAACGCAGCATTAAAGCGCGGATTCTGATAAAGGAAACCACATAATTCGCACGCGACGACAGGAAGGCGGTCAAAGCGCCCTTCCGTCGTTGCCACTGAATCGACAACGATTTCATAGCCGGTGTGACCGCAGACCTCGCAGGCGATGGACTGAGAAGTGACGCCGTCGACAATGCCGATGGCCTCGAGATAGGCGCTGAGGTGATTCATCGAGTAGACAGGAAGCGCTCAGCGCTACTTGATGCAGAAAAAGCCTTCGAAGCACACGTGCTTGAAGATTGTCATCACGTCGGCGAAGCCTGCTCGTCGCAACATATCGACATTGCCCTGGCTTGAGAACGGCTCGAGCACGCCTTTAAGGCTCTTTGATTTCGCAATGATTTCGTCGGACGCATATCCCTGCTCGAGCTTGTAGTCGACGTACAGACCGCTCGCAATATCCTGGAACCGCGCGTCGGGCGCACGCACTTTTTCGAATAGCAGGAACGCACCACCCCAGTTCAACGACTGATGGATGCGATTGATCAATTCCTGCCGCACACGCGGCGCGATGAACTGTGCCGTGTAGTATGCGACGATCAGATCGCTCGGCTCATACTCAAATGTCAGTGCATCGCCGACGAGATACTCAACATTGTCCGGCTGCGGCGACATCTGCGCCAGGTACTGCTTTGCCTGGTCGATCATGTTGGCCTCGATATCGATCCCCACCCAGCGCACCGACCCGGCATGGCGCTGTGCGAGTTGGCGCGTGAGCGCGCCCGTCGAGCAGCCGATTTCGTAGCAGACCGAATCGCGTTTGACAAAGAAATCGCTCAACCCGAGCACGATGCTATGACCGTCCGCGTAGCGCGGAACGGATTTCGAGACATGAGCTTCGAAATGGCGAGCCGTATCAC
Source organism: Trinickia violacea (assembly GCF_005280735.1). Lineage (NCBI taxonomy): Bacteria > Pseudomonadati > Pseudomonadota > Betaproteobacteria > Burkholderiales > Burkholderiaceae > Trinickia > Trinickia violacea. The sequence goes on along the minus strand of NZ_CP040079.1, from coordinate 52,978 downwards.
CGCCGAAGCTCCAAGACGCGTTTCCGGTGACGATGCCATCGCCGACAATGAGCGGTCGGTTGACAGATTGAGCTTGCAGAGTTTCTTCCATGATGGGCTCGTTCCAAGTTCGTCGCGATTCACACCGTAACGTTCCGCCTTGACCGTGCATACGCGCCGCGGTCCACAACTCGAATTATCGGCGAGAACGAATGCGTTCTAGATTATTTGGTCACTCGCGGCGCCACCTAGTCATAATTTGCCGCACTAGGCGTTTGTTGAAGTAGATTTCGATTGCAAGAACCTGCGACAGGCCGTGGCGATTGATGCTCAAAGCAACATGGCGAGCGTCGATGCAAGCTGTGCCACGCCCTCCTCGATACGAGCCGGCGGCACGGTGACGAACGACAACCGCAGCGTGTGTGCATCGACTTTGCCTGCATAGAATGGCGCACCGGGCACAAATGCGACGCGCGATCCGTTCTCATGCGCAAGCGACTTTTCGAGTAAGCGCACGGCATCGACAGAGTCGGGAACGCGCGCCCATAGAAACATGCCACCCTCCGGCGCATTCCAGCTCATAGAGAGCGCGCAGTGGGACGCGAGTGACGCCAGCATCGCACCGCGCTGTGCCATGTAGAGCGCTCGAATCTGGCTTAGGTGCGCATCGAGAAAGCCCGTGTCGAGTACTTCATAGACCATGCGCTGCGCGAACCCAGATGTGTGCAGATCGGACGCCTGCTTCGTCTGCACCAGCTTCTTGATCAGCGGCATCGGCGCGATCGCATAGCCGACGCGTAGTCCCGGTGCGATGATCTTCGAAAACGATCCGAGATAGACTACGCCGTCCGGATTCATCGACAACAATGTCGGCAACGGCTCGCCCGAATAGTCCAGTTCGCCGTAGGGATCGTCCTCGATCACCACGATGTTCGCCGCCTTCATGGCCGCGACGAGCTGCCTGCGACGCGACACGGGCAGGCGGCGGCCAGTCGGATTCTGGAAATTCGGCATCGTATAAACGAAGCGTGCGCCGAGGATCGTTTCCTCGGTCAATGCTCCAGGCACGATGCCCTCGCCATCGCACTCGATCGGCGTCAAGATTGGCTCGAAAAGCGAGAATGCCTGCAGCGCGCCGAGATAAGTGGGGTTCTCGACGAGGATCCGGCTACCCGGGTCAATTAGCACTTTCGCAAGAAGGTCGAGCGCCTGTTGCGAGCCGGTGGTGATCAGCACCCGGTCCGCCGTCACACCATGACGTTCGGCAATCCATTCGCGCAGCGGTGTATAGCCCTCAGTCGGAGCATATTGGAGCGCCGCATGTGGCGCGAAGTCGAGGATTCGTGCACACGCCTCTTTCATTAGGCCGACCGGGAAAGTCTGCGGCGAAGGAATACCGCCTGCAAACGAAATGACCGACGGATCCTCGGTGACCTTCAGGATTTCCCGGATGGCCGACGAGGTCAGGCGCTGCGCCCGCTGCGAAATATCGAATTGCATACACACGTTTCTTGGTTGGTCAGCCTGTCGCAAAGGCCCACGCCGTAGCCCGACGATGATGCGCATCGAACCCTGGCGGGCCTTGTCGCATTGGTCTTCCAAGACTAAATGCCCCGTCGGGATGCGCCATAGCTAAAAATTGCGATGCCAGTGATTTATTGCACTCTTTGTTCTTTGGATCACGCGCGGCAGCGGTGACAGAAGGGGCAGTTCCGACGCATAGGACCTGCTCTGCCGCCCGAATTCAGATAACCGCAACGAGCGCGGATCCCTTGGTGACATAGCGAGCGCGAAATGCGGATGGTGTAAGGCCGTGAGTGCGCCGGAACTGCTTAGAAAACTGTACAGGGTCTCCGAAGCCACTTGCGAACGCCACGTCCTGAATCGACATGTCTTCGCGCCTCAGGCAGGAACACGCATGTTCGATACGCTTCTTCAGCAGATACTGGTAAGGCGACATACCCGTTGCCTGCTTGAAGCAGCGGCAAAAATAGTACTCGCTGAGCCCCATTTGGCTGGCCAGATCGGACAGGCTAATCGATAAGGTGATATTCGCCTCGATGAACTGATCCAGGCGACTAAGCTTTGTCGCGTTGAGCGCCGGTTGTTTGCCGCTCACCTTGTACGGACCGCGGTAGCGCGTGACGATGTGGGCGGCCAGTGTCCGGGCGAACGTTTCCGCGAACAACGCACCGTGTGGATTGCCGCACGCCAGTTCGGCATCAATCAATTCCGCCGCCTCGAGCACGAAGCGATCTTCTTCAGTCGCGAAGCGCGGCGGAATATCCACATGATGGATGCCCATCTCCGAGGCCACTGAATCGACGATTGATGGCTGCAACGTCATTAGGTGCAAACGCCCGAGTGGGCTCGCGTAGCGCACGCGATGCGAACAGCCGTTGGGAATATACACCGTGCTGCCCCGTCGCTGGATTTCTTGGCGCAGTACACCATTCAGCACCCGTTCAGCCTTAGAAGTCGGATTCAGCTTCACCATAAGGTAATGCTCCTGGATCACATGCTCGACTGTCTCGAATATGTGATCCTGCAGGGTCTCGAAATGCAGAGACTGCCACCTGAACCGGGAGCTCGTTCGCACTGCCTCGGCACTCAGTACTGCCAGGCGGCTGCGGTCATCGCGAAAATTGAGTTGCAGGAATTGCTTGCTCATGGAAGTCATGATCCTCGAAGTTCATCTTGCAGAATCGCTTCACAAATAGCCGCAAGAACTTCCTATCGGCTGTTGGCTGCTTCACCACCACCATAATCTGTGCAATGCTGAAGCGCCTCCCTTTCATCGCGAAATATCCACTTACACAAAATCGCCGAAAACTCTCTCACATAACGAGACTATCAATTGGGAGCCCGCTCAGCTGGTGTTGTCTGTCTTGGAGAAGCTAATCGAACAGGGCGCCGAAGCGCCAAAGAAAATCCTGGCCATCCGCATCCACTGCGGTATGCACTTCAACTAACTCTCTCGCTTTGATGTCAGCTTGGCCGTGCCCCGGTCGGGCGGCAGCGTTGTATGCCCCCGTTACTATCATCACGCCCCGATAATCGGGGATTTGGCCAGCCAGGCCCGGCATGATTCTCGCCCCCAGTCGCAGTCATGATCCGGGGGGTGTTGTCACCGGGCCTGGTGGGTGGCTGGTGATCGCTAATAGGGGCTCGGCCAGGATATCTTGAGGCCGTCCGTAACGTGGATGCCGAGACTTGCCACCGATGTTGCAGGCCAAACCGTTCAACCTGCAAAGCCTTCGATGCAAGAAAACCAACAACATAGCTCTGTCGATGTATTCGTCGGCGTCGATGTCGGCAAAGGCCACCATCACGCCGTCGCCCTCGATCGGCGCGGAAAGCGCCTTTACAACAAGGCGCTGCCCAACGATGAGGCCAAGCTGCGCGCCCTCATTACCGAACTCAAGACGCACGGCCAACTCCTGTTCGTCGTCGATCAGCCCGCCACCATCGGCGCGTTGCCCGTGGCAGTCGCCCGTGATGAAGGTGTTCTGGTCGCATATCTACCGGGCCTGGCTATGCGCCGCATCGCTGACCTGCACGCTGGTGAAGCCAAGACCGATGCCCGCGATGCCGCCATCATTGCTGAAGCCGCGCGCTCAATGCCGCATACGCTGCGCTCACTTCGACTGGCTGACGAACCACTCGCCGAACTCACCATGCTGTGCGGCTTCGACGACGATCTGGCGGCCCAGATCACGCAGACCAGCAACCGCATTCGAGGTCTGCTCACCCAGATCCATCCGGCGCTGGAACGGGTCCTGGGGCCGCGCCTCGTCCATCCGGCCGTGCTCGATCTGCTTGAGCGATACCCATCACCCGCCGAGCTCGCCTCAGCCAGCGAGAAAACACTCGCTAACCGCCTCACCAAACTCGCACCTCGCATGGGCAAGAGCCTGGCAGCCGACATCGTCCAGGCGCTCAGCGAACAGGCTGTGATCGTGCCCGGTACTCAGGCCGCAACCATCGTCATGCCGCGTCTTGCCCAGCAACTCGCATCCTTACGCAAGCAACGCGAGGAGGTTGCCAGCGAAGTTGAACGTCTGGCGCACGCACACCCTCTTTGGCCGGTCCTGACCAGCATGCCGGGAGTCGGCGTCAGGACCGCCAGACTCCTCACTGAAGTCGCTCACAAAGCCTTCGCATCGGCTGCGCATCTCGCCGCCTACGCCGGCCTCGCCCCTGTCACCCGCCGCTCGGGCTCGTCCATCCGGGGCGAACACCCGTCCAGACGGGGCAACAAGGTACTCAAGAGAGCGCTCTTCCTCTCGGCCTTTGCCGCCCTGCGAGATCCGATCTCGCGGGACTATTACGCTCGCAAGGTCCAGCAGGGAAAACGCCACAATCAGGCGCTCATCGCCCTTGCCAGACGGCGCTGCGACGTCCTGTTCGCCATGCTGCGCGACGGCACTTTCTATCAACCGAAATCCGCCCCTAATGCTTGACGAATCACATAGGGGCACCCCCCCGCCGAATAGCTGTCCGATAACTGCAAGTCACGTTCACATTTGCGCCCGGCCTAAATGCACAGGCAAGCGATGCAAACACGAGATAGCAGTCGGTGACCTTGTATCGAGTAGAGACGCGGTGAAACGCTCGATGGGATTGACGAAGCACTCGATCAGGTTGCGCGTACGGTACAACGCACGGTCGTAGCGGCGCTTGGTCTTGTCATTCGAACGCGGCTTCGCGCGCGCAGCTTCGAGAAACCGGCGATTATTGGATGCCATTCGGCTACACCCGCCTTCGCTGCCTGATAAGTGCTCCAAACTTCATCGCTCAGTAACGTTCGTGCCATCCTGTCTCACTGTGCAAAAGACAGGATGCAAACACGCTCTCTTAAACGTAAACAGACCCTAGCTCCGACGTGGACGTTCCCATACCCGAGTGATTCCGCCCATCCCTCTTCAGACGATGGCATCAGAGTGCCGGATATCCGGATAGCGAACTGTGAATCTTTGTGACGATTTCATCGGAAAGGCAAGGGTATTGCACGAAACGTAAAAAGGCTTTAAACATTTCGCCAGATCAGGAGTTAGGTATGAAGCGGCTCGGACGACCTACCAACATATCACCCTGCCGTCACGCCTGCGCCGGTGAGGAAATCCTCGGCGCAGGCGAGCGGCGGATTTGGATCCAGCAAGCCCTATTGAATGTGCAAGGGAGCAGGAAACATTTGTTGAAGATCAACCGTAGTGCCGAGCGGATATGCCTGGACTGTCATCCCTAACGTACGACAGCTTGGAGAAGTCAACGCGGTCCCGGCGGACGTATTCAAGACTGATTGTGCGATCTGTTGCGTTGGGGTTCCTGTGGTTGCGATATATAGCGTTGCACTATTGGCCGTTGTGACCAGTGCCGAGGGCCGAAAGCCGTACGGACCAGTCAGAATAGGATTGCCAATCAGCAAACCATAGTCGACGATAAGAGGCGGCCCCGAGCAATCGGTGTTCGGAAAATAAGTATTCTCACTATGCCAATAAAGTTGTTGCGTCAGTGATGGCGTTGCTCCGGGGGCCGAATACGGCGATACCTCCAGATAAACCGGTACCTTGCCGATTCGAACCACCGCGCCTTCGCTAATATCATGACCATATGCATCAAAACCAGAAAGACCAATCACACCCACGACATTCCCGTTCGCGTCAACGATTTCCGGCGGGGATTCGGCAGTAATCGTAGTTTTTTGGCGAACGCGGGCGCGGCCGCCGCGATCGCGAGAGAACATGTCAAGGCAGCCAGAACCGTTTTCATTTTCAGATTGACCTCATTGACAGATATCGGTGAGGGGGATCAGCCGTTTCGGACCGTGACCAGTCCGGAAACCATAGCTGACGGGTAAGCCTATGCGACGCGTGAAAGCATCGTGGGCAAATCGCGCAAGGGAACTGATGACCCGGATCCTTGGCGAGTGAAGCGCGATGAAGGCTGGCGCTGCTATGCCGTGCTAGCCTTCATCGCAATACGAACCAAGAGTGACGAACACGCAGGAGTATTAGCTTCCCCTGAGGCAACACGACCGACTGGCCATGCTACTTGAGGCTCTCTAGCCTTGAGCTTGTTGTTCGATTTCTGCCTTAAGCATGCGTTCGATGGAGCGTCGAATGCGGACGGGGCCGGCATCGCTGCTCAAAAGCACGGGCTTCAATGACCAGAAGTCTGAGTCTCCGACGCAGATCTGCTGGGCGTTGAGAACCGGCTTGTCCTGTTCTTCGAAGACAAACCGTCGGAGGTTGGCAAACACCTTTGCATCCTCGTCATTGAGCTTCGTACCGGCCGGCATCGCTGCGGCAAAAAAGTAGTGCGTAGTGCGCTCGGTTTCCGGCGTCACGATATGCATAGCGTAATACCAACCGCGGTCCTCTCGCTCACCGCCAGCGACATGCACACCCGCATCCACCAGGAAACAGCTGGGCGGGATCCAGCGCGCATTCGTCCACATGTCGACAGACTTTCCATCGCGACGGTACAACATGTCAAAGATTCCAGGCGGTGAGATATTCGGCATCCACCTGTTGCACAGGACATGATTTCCTTCTTCCTTCAGAACCAGATCGGCTCCAACCTGCTTTGGGCTACCAAGATAGCCATCATGCAGATGCGTGAGATGACTCAGGTCAAGCAGGTTTTCGCCCATCAGCACGTAGTTCGCGTCGATGTGTAGGTACCCTCCGGTACTCAGCTGATAGCCGCTGGCTGCATCGAGCATGGAGTAGTCGGGAATTAGCGCTGGGTCAGCCCGGGCATCACTCATCCAGACCCACACCATGCCGTATAGTTCATGCACCGGATATGAGCGAACCTTCGCGGCCGTCGGAATTCTGCCATCGCCGTGGGGATTCTTTACACAGGAACCTGTGCAATCGAACTGCAATCCGTGATAACAGCATTCGATGACATCCCCTTTCAGTCTTCCTAGGTGCAGAGGAATGAAGCGGTGTGGACAGCGATCCTGCAGCGCAACGGCCTGCCCATCCTGTTTGCGGTAAAAGACGATCTGCTCATCGAGCAGTGTGCGGTGAAATATCTCATTTGTGCGGAGCTCGCTGCTCCAACACGCCACGTACCACGCGCTTCTGATGTAAGCCATGTGATGTTTCCAGATCTATTCTCAGATATTGAAAGGCCGCTGTTCAGTCTGGCCTATACGGCATCGTGCTTCCTGTCGATGATCTTCTCGGGATTTATTACCTCGGTTCAGCCGTCGTCATCGTCAGACAAGTACGATCCGAAGGGAGCTTTCGAACAAAGTCATCTTCGCTCGAATCTCAACGCGGCGTCGCTTGAGGGCTGACGGATGCCGCGGTTTGCTTGCGGAACGGAAAGCCAAACATGTTGATCAGCAACCCGACAATTACGAGCACGACACCAATCATTTTTCGTAGAGTCAAGTCCTCATGGAAGATCACCATCGAACTCAACATGCCGAAGATCGGGACGAGCAGTGTCAGCGGCGCGACAAGCGAAGTCGTGTGCTTGCGCAAAAGGTAATTCCAGACCGAATAACCGAACAAAGTTGTCGGATAGACGAGGTAGAGCACAGCGCCCGCGCCACTCCAATCTATATGTCGCAGGTCCGTCATGACATGCGATGGGCCGTTTATCCCGAGCGCGATCGCAAGCAACGGCAGCGGTGGAACCAGACTGGACCAGACCGTGAATCCGAGCATATCGGTGGCACCGGATTTTTTTACGATGATGTTCGCCACGCCCCACGACGCCGCGGCGGCCACCACGAGCAGTACCGCAATGAAATTGCTTGAGCCATCTATCTTCGCGATGGTCACAATGCCAGCAAACGCGAGCACCATACCGGCCAGTTGGCGGAACTGGACTTGATCCTTTAGGAAGATGGCGCCAAAGCAGATCGTGAAGAACGCTTGAAGCTGAAATACCACCGACGCGAGCCCCGCTGAAAGACCTTCTCGAATGCCCACGAACAAAAAACCGAATTGCAGTACGCCGAGCACGAGGCCGTATGAGAGAACGTATTTGAATCGCACCTGTGGACGCCTGAAGATGAATATCCACGGTAATGCGCAGAGTATGAAACGGAGTGCCGACAGCAAGAATGGATCGAACGATCCGAGGCCGATCTTGATTATGGAGAAGTTAATGCCCCACAAAGCGGCAACGAGCACCGCCAATGACAAATCTCCTGCGCCCATGCATGTGCTCCTATTCTTAGCTTCAAGCAAATCAAATTTGCGCGCGTAACGGGGCAATTCTCTTACTAATTACATTTGTGTTGTCGTAGTCTCGAGTCGAATATCGGAGGGACGTTCGGCCAGCGCGTTGCATGGTGCGCGTCCGTTGGGACAGCGCCGGCTTCGAGGCAGCGATATCGAGAGCATCCTAATCAGCGTCGATCACCGCGACGAGGATAAAATTGCCTAGCCTGTCGATTCTTGCGTTTGATTTAATTAATCGACCGACCAGTATTCGCTAAGAAGTCCGTCCTGAACAATTCGTTTTCGTCGCCGACGGCGTCATGCTGCCGAGAGCGCAGTCATGCCGCAATTGAGCAAGGCGACGAGAATCAGGGCATAGAAAAGCCGCAGCCTTCTAAGGATCATGCGCAGATTGTGGCCCGCGCCGCACAGCACGGCGTGAATCGCATCACCGAGCGCGCCTTTGAGCCAGTTCCGATCGAGTTTGCCGTCCGCCTTCATGTGGCCGATGGCGGGCTCGATCGCGCTTCGTCTTCGGATCATCGCACGCAGCCCACGCGTGATACCGCGCCGCAATCCCGGGTGGTAGATCTTCACGCCGTCGACGGTGATACCTTTGTAGCCGCGGTCGACGATAGCGATTTGCGGCTTCACGTCGCTCAAGATTGCCGCCTGCTCCAACGCCTCGGCCAGCGTATGGCCGTCGTACGGATTACCCGGCATCGAGCGAGCCCAGACCACAAGCCCCTTCTTGTGGGTCGTCGTGATCGACACTTTCACGCCGAACTCATACGGCTTGCGTGCCTTACCCATGGCCAGGCACTCGACCTCCGGCGCGTGCAGAGCGTAAAGCTTGTTCTTGTCTTTCGGCTTTTGCGACAGGATGCGCCTGGTGCGACCAATCAAGTTCTGCAAGGCGGTGCGACTGCCATCGCTGACCGAGTCGAGCTGGCGTTCGACGTCGCGCATGACTCGGCCAACAGGCGAGCGCAACGTGCGCAGCGCCTTCCTCATTCGTTTGTATTGCTTAGCGTGCGCGTAGCGGCCGATTTGGCTGGCCAGGCGCGGGGCCTCGCGGTTGTAGTTCTGCCGCAACTGCAGGCCGTGGCGAGCAGCAGCCCTCACCAGATGTGCGCGGCACCGCTCGAGCAAGCGCGAATCGATTGGATGGGCCATCGCCTTTTCCATGACTGTCGTGTCGACAATCACGCGTTTCACGCTTGAGGCTTTGATCACACCCGCGCGCTTGGCGGCCTCGATCGTCTCAGCCAGCAATTCTTCAACGCTGGCTTCGCCCAAGCGCTTTCTCGAACGCGTCAGGCTCGACGGATCGATCGGCGGCTCGGTCTGCAAGTACGTTTCACCTGTGAAGACCTGCCAATACGGGTTCTCCACCCCTTGCCAGACAACCTCCTCATCGGACAAGTCGAACGCATGCTGGAGATACAGAAGCCCGGCGATCAGCCTAGGTGAGGTGGCCGGACGTCCCCTGCGTGAGACGAAGCTCTCGCTCATCGATGCGTCCAACCGATCCCAGTTGATCAGATCGGCCAAACTGACCAACGGATGCTTCAAGTTGATCTGTTCGCGCAACGATTGCCGGAAGAAATCTCCCTCCGCCACAGGCGTCTTCGGACCCATCCGCACCTCGTCAAAAAATGCAGGATTTGCCCATTAATATGCCTGCTTCCTGCAATTCCCTCAATACGGATCAGCCCGCAAAGCCTTGTCCCATAAGGCTTCAAGGATTGTTCAGGCTCGACCATTTAGCCTGGACTCGACAAGAACTGACAAAGTAACTTCCGATGACGGGACTGGAGTTCGCGTTCACGGGCTTGGCAGAGGATGAGGCCGACCGCTCATGGCCGGCAATACCTCTCACAACTTCCGGCGAGCCTCGGCCGCGCTACTGCGTGAGGCGATCGCCTTGTCATCCGGAGCGCCTTGAGCGTGCTTCCCCGATTTTGGCGCCGACCATAAGCCTCAAAATACGCGCTCTACTTTCAGGTCGGAGCAAACTGCCCGCGATGGTGGTTCGGACGCGATCACATTGTCGTGCGAGAAGTTAGTTGATCGGTCCAGCTGCGTGCTGTCTTCGCTTGAACTGCAACCTCACGGCTTTCTTGTGCTCTGTTGGCGCCGCTACTCCGCGAGCAATCGCTTGAAATTCAACCGCGATTTCGGGGTATTTCTCCGTTAGCCACCCCGAGACTGCGTCGCTGGTGAGCAGACTTGAGATATAGGTCGCGGACACCGTCAGATGAAGATGGTCAATTCCATACTGCTCATCCGTCTGTGTGGCGTTGGATTGAAGCGTTGCCAGCTCCTTCTCGAGCTTGGCAAGCTGAGTCGCGAGATCGTCTTCTGACTTGTGCGTGGTGGCAGACTGAGGTTTCAAAAGGTTTTCGGGCGTCGCCGCACGTATGGCCTTGGCGAATGCCGACGAAAAGTTGCCCTGGCCGCACATCAATTCCGCCGCTTCCAGTTGCCGAATCGGCTTCATCAGTTTGATGGCCGTGAAAGTCGTGCCAGGACAGTTTTTGTCCGCCAACAGTGCGGCTGCCTCGGGGCAAATGCCGTCGATCAGGCCAGCGCGTCGCTTGATCGACGGCGGCTCCTCGGACCGCGGGAAGTGAAGCAGCGGATGAACTGAAGGCTAGACGGGTAGAAGAGGTTGTGGTCGCGATAGGGGGTGGCGTTTTGGATAAGCGCGCGAGGACGATCGCGTGGTCGATGGAGGCACCTGATCGCATATTGCAAGGACACCTCTGGCTTGCACCCTACTCCCGTCGTAGCCACACTACGCGCTTTCTCGCCCGTCTCCAAAGCCAGACGACAAAAGCGACGCTCACGATTAGGATGCCCGCATTCTGAAGCGCTGCAACGAAATGGCTTTTTTCAAATTGGGATAGGAAACCGTTGAGATTGCCTAAAGCTATGCAAAAGAAAACTAGCGCGAGGAACTGTTCGCTGCCGTTCATGCCTGTTTTGCGTGTTGCCCCGCAACCGACACAGACGCGTGCTCCCGGATTGATGACAGTTCGGCAGTGACCGCAGAGTTCTGACATATAATCCTCGCCCAAAAAAAGTAGCCAGTTTTTTTACGATGCCAGCGTACACCGCCGCGATTGGACCGTCATCAATTGACAAGTTTATTAAGCGCAATTGATAAATATCCCGTCAAGCATAATACGGAGCCTTGCGAAACAGGGTTTAGCGCGTGGAGCCAAGGTGCGCGAATCAAACGTAATTTTTGCGCGCCAGACAGAATGTGAACTTTCGTCGCGATCCATTGCGCTGACATCAAGCCAAAAGGATGACAGCAACCAACGGGGGCCGTCAAAAACGTATCATTGGCGTGGGTCACCGCGCCTGGGTGCACTTATTATGAGGAAGTGATTTTAGAGACTTGCTAGACGGAACACGGTCAACTTTGTCAGCAGCGGTATTATTTTAATGAAATCACTGCCCGGGCGATCGCGTAAAGTAGATCTCAAGCCAATCGGACTTCGCGCACATGCGAGTCGCTTTCGCGCAGGCGGTGGAAAAACCACCTTCCTAGATAGCGCTCACCACTCTGAAACCCAGATCATTTATCTAACATTTCGTGTGATTGCCCCGTCATCTACACTCGCAGTTGTCAGTTGTTCATCTTTTCACGGCTCCAACTGTTAAACACGATGCTATTCTCGCGCGATCGTCACCATGAGAGGCCGTGCCATGAGCATTCACTTTGAACATTCGATTCTTGTTCCCCAATCTCCGGATGACGTTTTTGCGACACTGGATGACTTTTCCGCGACTCCGAAGTGGCTGGAGCGCTGCACTGGCATCGAAAAATTGGAGCCCGGACCCAATTCGGAAGGTCAGGCGTTACGCTATTCGTATCTTGAGCACGGGCGGGCCGGCGTGATGGAGGGCCGCATTTCCGTTCGCGAACCGGGGAGGAGGCTGAGCATGATCTACGTCGACAAGATGATGCAGGTGACCGTGGATTTCCGCATGGCGCTGCACAATGACGGCACAGAACTCACTCACGCGGTCACGATTGAGCCTAAGACCTTCTTCGCGCGACTGTTTTCGCCCATGTTGCGCCGCCAACTACCCAAACAAACTGTCGGCGCGATGGAAAAGTTGCGCGGCTACCTGGCGTCCATAAGCATGAAGGCTTAAGTGCGGAAACCTAGGTTGTGCAATACCGAAATACATCTTCAGGGTTGCGGATTCAAGAATCGTCGCACGCACTTTTTCATCAGCGCTGCACTGAATCAAGTGCGTGACATCTGCACTACCTACATATGAGCAAGGCTGAAGCGGCGGCTGTATGAAGTGCCCCATGCAAGCCGCCATATCACCGCAGCAAAAATGATTTCCCGCCTAGTTCATCCGCTGCCACACTGAAATAGGCACGTCTCCATTCGGTCGTGGCGCTACCCGGTAACTGAGCTGTCCGTCTTTAAGCTCGTAGCTTCGCTTGTCCGTGGCTCCTTCTAAATTTGGAAAGGAAGCGTTTTGAATGTGAAACGTCAACGTTCCGCCATCGAGGTCGACACTGACCGTGCCAAAGTGCGTACTGGAACCCAAGCTTGCGGCTTTGTATTCCTCTGGCGTACCTTTGCTCCTGTCGCCCGAAGCGAATTTAGGGCGCTCCGCCTTGAAGACTTGTACAGAATAGTGCCCCTGTGCGTCGATGATCAGTAGCCCCTTGGGCGCGGCGCCGTAATCGCTCGCCCGAGAGCCGTCCGGGTGCTGGACATCTGCAGCTACCAACGTCCACGTCCCGACCAGCGAACGGAGAACGGGTTCTCCATCGGCATGAGCCAACATCGCAAATAGCGTGCACACGGAAAAGGCACTGCCGACGATGCAGTGCTTAACAACCTTCTGGATATTCATACGGTCGATTGCTCCAAAAATTGGCCCGAAAGCCTACGGTTATCAAAGCCCAAACGAGGCAAGCGTGGTCAACCAGTAACCATCAACCACCGTTGCCAACGATGGTCAAAGAATTCGGGAGAAACAAAGAGTACGTAGTTGTTTTTGATCGTCCACTATCCTTAGCCGCTCGTGCATCTATCGGTGCAAGCGGCTTCGTACCATCCACGCTGGCCGGGTGCATCACTGTCCCGACTTGGGCTGGAGCAGGTTGATCGTCTAGAAACGCTGACACGCGCGCAAATAGGCATCGCTCGCCTCAACCCACGGGCGGTGCCCACTGTGTCATCGCCCGCAGGTCTCGGACAACCTAGTTGAATGCACCGATGGTCGGCGGAACAACCCTGGATTGGCCAAAATAATCCGTCGCCACTTGGCTCAACGACACACCTGCCTGTTTACACAGAGAGGTTGACTGCAGGACGTAATCTGTTGCAGCAAGCGCGCCAGCATTGACGAATTGCGGATCGGCGACGACATCACCTACCCCGGAAAAAGCCCCTGCGCTGCCACCAAACCAGTTGTTGTGCAAGAAAGTGGCGCCACTATTGCTTCCGGCAACAAGCGTTCTATTGTCCACCGGGGCCTCATAAACAATGTTATTGGCATATGTATTACCGCTGTGACCCGAGGAGGGATCGATATATATTTCATTTACATTTGCACTCGCAAATGTATTGTTGGCAATTACACTGCTTTGAATTCCACCACCGCTTCCGTAGTTTCCATAGAACAATCCAAATGACCCGTTAATTGCAACATTGTTAGTTATTTTCAGGTTTGACAATGGCTCGGACTGGGAATATGTTTCTCGCGCCAGCTGGATTGATGAAGCCTGAGATCCATTTCTAAAAAATCCTGAATTGCCGGTATTGTAGATTGAATTGGCATTGACCGTCGCATTGCTGGCATTATCCAAATATATTTCTACACTGAAGTTATCGTAAACGGTATTATTCAAAATTGCCACACCCACCGAGAGAAAGGTGCCAATTCCTTCACCATAGTTATTATAGGATGTATTCTCTTCAATGACCGAATTGTTATCCCATGAAACCGAAATTCCCTGCCCCAAGTAGAACTGGTACGCGACTGATTTTGCAAAACATTATTGTAGTATTTCCCGCAATTATGTTGTCGTGCGAATTTCCGATATTTATCCAATTGGTTGATACAATGCCGTCGCCGTACGAACCGTGCACGATATTATTGCTGATCGTCACATGGTGGGTGTTGTAGGCAATAATTCCAGATTTAGTCGCACCTTGTACATTCAATCCATTTACGACAACATAGGCACCATCCACTTCAATATTGTCGGTATTAGTCGAATTTTTTGATCCATCGACGATGACCTTCTCACCGCTATCGGCATATAGACGAATGGGGCACTGGCCGTGCCGCTGGAACGTATCTGGACCGCCTCATAGTAGGTGCCGGCGCGCACGATAATATCGGTACCTGGTTTGGCAAGAGCGACAGCATGTCCAATTGTTTGAAAAGGCGCACTTAACGTTCCTGGATTTCCATCGGATCCAGTTGGTGAAACGTAATAAGTGGTTGTGGCTGTCGAGGATGACACCACCAAGGATGCCAACTTATCCGTCCATTGATAAGTCGTTGACCAATCCGAACTGAAAAGGCCTGCAGAAATACTAAATATCCCACTAGATACAGGCGTATACCTGAAAGAAATAGGCACCTTCGCACCTGATTGGAAGTTCAAGCTTGAAATATCTTTTTCAAAAACGACCTTCCCACTGGCATCGCGAATTTGCACGACTGCATTACCGTCTTTCAGTGGAAATGATGTCGCAATCACTCCGGAAATTCTAGTAGGCTGGACATCACCTACTGTTGACGGCACTGCATTAAACGAGAAATTAACTGTTTGAGCAGCAAGCCCGCTCGTTTGCGTTATAAAAATTATGAATAAAACAAGGAGTGCTTGTGAAAATCTATATATTGGGCGCAGCATATTATGCTCCTTTGGTAACTCCGGCTAAGAGTGGCTAACACAACGTGGACATCAAGCCATGGGCCCCATAACCTGGGGGCATGGCAAGACGAAAAATCAGCAACGACCTGTGGGCGACGCTGGCGCCGTTGATTCCGGCATTTACGCCTTCACCCAAAGGCGGTCGTCGGCGCACAATCGACGACCGCGCAGTATTGAACGGGATCCTGTATGTCCTGCAAACGGGCATTGCATGGGAAGACCTGCCGCAGGAGCTTGGTTTCGGCAGCGGCATAACATGCTGGCGACGACTACGGGATTGGCAGGCCGCAGGTGTGTGGGAACAACTGCATCTGGCAATGCCTCGCCGGTTGCGTGAACATCACGGGCCGCGCCCTCATCCACCGAGACGAAAGACCCCTGCATCCGCACCATGTCTTCCTCCCAATGACCCGTATCGGTATTGTTGAAGTGCTCTGTGGCAACAATCCTTCACCAAACGCGCGAACCCCTGGTATGCCAGGATTTCCCCGGGGCGAGCCCGCTTGAACGGTATGAAATCAATCCGCGCGTCAGCCCCTAGCTCCTGCTGGAGACGAGCGGCAAGCCGTGCTCCCCGCTCGTTATGTCGATTTCGGTCTTCTTCAGACTTGAACCCCGAACCCGGCGGATAGTCGTCGGAAAACGTTTGTAGGTCGTGCCCGCAGCGCCCGACGAGACCTGGTACGCGAGCGCGCCCGCGTTCGCAAAGCTGGCCGGCGTGCCACCCGGGCCGGTGATGAACTGCGGCGCGCCCATCGTGAGCACCAGGTTCGGTGCGTTCGTAAGCGAAAGCCCATTGACAGCGGATCCATTCGGATTGCTGATGATTACGAAAGCTGGTGACCCGAACACCTCGAGCGGACCCGCGGGCGTCGAGGGTGCAGTCGAGGTAACCTGGTTGAGAATCATGGTGGCCGTGCGGCCCTTGAGATTCGGGTTCGCGCCGAGTGTGCCGCCCGCAGCGGTGTGCCTGAAACTAGGCTGTTGTTCAGCACAAGGCCTGAACCATCCACGTTGAACTCGCTGTACTGGTTCGTACTGGTCCCGTTAGCGTTCGGCATGGCAATATTGACCGCTGCAACCCCGGTGCTGGTTTGCGTGATGGTCGGCTGGAACGGGACCGAGTCGCGCGGATCGACAATGGGCGCGGCGTGCGCGGTCTGATCGACCAGCAGCACTGCAGGTGCGAAATACATCACCCCCGTCATGAGCGGCCGTCACGCGAAACCACAAGGGTCTGACGACCGGCGTGCATCGGCAGACCGGTACGAAGCACCGTCCGTCGATGGCAGCAACGCTTCGTTGTGCCAGGCACCTGGTCAACTTTGAATCCAGCCGGTTCCTCATCTAACCCCGTACCCGTTGTTGTTCCCTGCGTCTGCCGGGTGCAGGCGCAGTCCTCATGAAGGAGCGATTCTATGGACCGGATCGAAACCGTGCTGTCAACTTTTGTGACGCAGCGAAGCGGGCACCGGAGACGACACGCCTGTGCAGTTGCCCCAAGCTCTACGACCTTCGCAGGCCCGGCTGCCGGCTTCGAGCCGAAAGCATGAACCGGATCTGCCATTCACCTCCTTTCCGGCGCGGTGCGCTGTCGTCAACAACTCATACCGCGAACATGCCTTATTGATGCGGTTGCATCGGATCTCGAGAACGGCCCGATACCATCTCTCATGACCACATCTCCCCCAGTCGACTGCCTGGCAACGGCGACTGCTGCGCAGAGTGAACAAACCGGCTCAGCTTGTCCAATGCGTCGACATAGCAGTACTTCGGCACGCTGCCCACAACCTCATCGCAGCGCTGCAGCACGTGTTCAATCAACGGCAACTGCTCCTCCGCCAGACGCCAGTCACGCCCCTCGCCCGCAGCAGCCCGTATGCTCGCGTCCAGCGTCGTCTCCACCTCCAGAAACAACGCCAGTTCGGTTTCCGAATGATTCCCTTCGAGCAGATAGAACGTCATGTAGAGAGCCCGCAGCAGTGCGACCATTGCATCGGATGTGCCATGTCCGCTACGCATCGTGGCGAGCGCCAGGTGATTTTCGAGCGAGATGTCTCGCACGACGCTCGTCTGCAAAGGCAGGAGCATTTCCTTCGTGCGCCGCGGGCGCGATGGGCCTTTTTTCGCCATGCCGATTCGCCACCTCGTTCATTGTTGAATCGTCGCGCCCTTAAGCAGGTCGGCCGAAAACTGTGCCGCTGCCTTCTCGAGCGCTAGCGCCTGCAACTGTTGGCGAATTGTCCCTTGCGCCTGATCGAATGGCGGCACCTGCGTCGGCCGTTTCGCGTCGACCTTCACGATCGCGCGTGGGCCGTTCGTGTCGCTGCCGAGCGCGATCGATTGCGGCAACACGCCACCCACCGGTAATTGTGTAATCGCCTGCGCTACCGCGAGCGGCAAGCCTTGCGTCTTGCCCTCCGTCATCGGCGTCTTGAAACTCACCCACGGCAGTTCGCCGCCGCTTGCTTTGCTCGGCGCGGTGCTGTACTGGCGCGCAAGCGCATCGAAGGCCGTGCCAGACTTTAATGCGGCAAGCACAGTGTTCGCGGTCGCCTCATCCGGCACGACGATGATGCGCGGCTTGTATTCTTCCTTGCCCAGCGACGCGACAATGTCGTCATAGCGCGCCTTCACCTGGGCGTCTGTCACCTGCGCGGGGTGAATGCTGTCCTTCAAGTACAGCTGCGTTTCGGCATTGACCTTCGCCGCGTTCATCGCCTCTTGGACTTCCGGCTTTGTGCCGTATTGCCCCTTCTCCGCGTTCTGGCGGAACAGTTCGCGCACAATAAGCTGCTGCTTGAGATTCTGGCGAAGCTGTGGGGTGTCGGATTGGTGACTAGCCTGCACCGCCGCATCGAGCTGCGCTTGAGGAATTGCGACGCCGTTGACGACAGCGACCACGCCGAAAGGCAACGCCACCACCGGGCCAGACGCACTATCGCCGGCGGCATGGACGATATGGGGGACGAGCGTGGCGAGCACAACCGAGGCAAAGGCGCTCACGCACAGCGCACGGATAAAGGTCGAGTTGCGAAACATAAATACTCCTGTCAGTAATTCCAGTTCAAGGTAGCCAGCACGAGGGTGGCCCGAGGGCCCAGTGCTGCAGGTTGCGTCAGCTCCCGGCCAACCGTGGCTTCGGTCGACAACAGTTGCTTGTGCCATTGCCACTGCGCGCGCAAGCCGGCGCCGATCCCGGCTAGTGTCGGGAAGCCCGGCACGGCAATGAGGTCTGCCTTGCCGGCATCGAGAAACATGTACGGCTCGAGGTGGCCGTCTTTCCAGGCCGGCGCATTGACCCATGCAATCTCGTTGCGCGAATACACGCCCCGGTCACCAGCCAGCACGCCCGAGCGAAAGCCCCGTACGGTATCCATGCCACCCAGGAACAGCTGCTCCGTGCCGTACAGCGCCACGTTCGTGTATTGGGCACCGAGCACGCCGCGATACGCGAGCGCTGCCGGCCCAAGCTTGGGCAGCGGCACCGTGAAGCTTGCCGTCGCATCCACTTTGGTGAACTGGCTGTGCGCATCGTCTCGGGTCGTGCCCGGCGCATCGTGGTCTGCTTCGAGCCACGGTAGGCCTTGAGAGACGCCCGCATCGAGCGTCACATTGCCTGGCGCGTCGTTCAGCACAAACTTGTGCAGCCAATTGCCGCCGATGCGCAACACCGCGATGTGCTCGGGATTCAGGTCGATGTCGTTGACCTCGCGGTCGGTGCGCCGCCACGAAAGCGTCGCGTCGAAACTGGTGAGGTCCGCCTGCGTGCGGCTTAGCTGATAGTTCCAGCCGAAGATATGGCTGAGCGTGCGGCCGTATTCGAGCGCCGTGGTACCGATGACTTCCTGGTATTCCGAGTCCGACAGCGTGTAGCTGAACGTGCTGCGGCCGTACGGCACGGCAATCGAGCCCACCAGCGCATTGCTCTCGAGGCTGTCGATGAAATCCAGGCTGATAGCCTCCTGCAAGCCCAGCAGGTTGTCCGCTTCGACGCCCGCCCGATAGCGCGTCACGCCCGTAGCCGAGCTGCCGTAGTTGTCGACGCCCAGGTTGTAGTACAGCCGGTCGCCCGGTGGGTCGCTGATGACCACCACCGAATCGCCCGGGCTCTGGCCTGGCAGAATCTGCACTTCGGCTTGATTGCGACGCAGGCGGTTAATTTGTGCGACACCCTGGTCGATATCGGACAGCCGCAAGGGATCGCCAGGCGAGACAGGAAACACGTTCTCGTAGCCAGCGTCGGTCAGCCAGCCACCGCCGGCCGATGGCTCGCCTGCTTTGAGGCGATGGATCGGCTGGCCGTTCACGATGAATTCCGTGATGTGACCGAGCTGGATCGTGACGGTTAAGGTGCCGGACGCCAGGTTCTGCGGTCCGAGCAACGCGCGTGTCGTCACGAAGCCCGCGCCAACAAAGATGTCAGTGAGCCGTTTCAGGAGCACGTTGATCCGGTGCGAGCCGAGGTCGTGAGCATCGAATGGCGCGATAGTCGCGTTGAGCTTTATCTGCGAGACGCCACCTTGCGGCTGGAACGGCTTGCCGTCCGGCGTCTGCAGCACAATCCGCTGCACCGGAAAGGTCGGCCCAGTTTCGACGATGGCGTCAACCGGTGTGCCCGCAGGGATCTCGAGCGTCGTCTCCGACGACGGCGGGACAACCGTCACGGACGCCGGCGGCTGGCTCAGTTGCCGCTGGCGCGCCTGGTCGCGCTGCTGGTCAATCAGCTGCTGCGCCGGGTCCTGAAGCGGACGCGGCGGCGCCGTCTGCGCATGGACCTGCGAATGGATCGCCACCGTCATCAACACGATCAGCAGAGCCCAGGCAACCGTCCACACGAACTCCTTGAGCATCCTGCGCATCAAAACCACCACCATGTCGTCAGGCCCAGGTGCTGGCCAATCTGTACCGGCGTGGTATGGGGCGCGCGCACCGTCGTGATGCCGCCCGTGGCCGACACCCCGGTGCCGCCGCTGAAATAGCCGCCATCAATGACGCCGTCTCCGGTCAGTGTGACCAACCCGTCCGCCGTGAAGCCGCCGCCGATATCAAACGCGATAATCTGCGCCCACGTGCTGCCGAAGAACGCTTTGAAGCCATGGTCCTGGTTGATGGCCGAATAGCCGGTGACGCCCTGGGCGTAGGTCACCGGTGCGGTGACGTGGAGATTGCCCTGTGCAAAGACGTTGCCGCCGATGTCGCTCGCGGTGGTGCTCGCGGTAATCGCGATATTCGCGCCCGACTGGATGGTGCCGCCATACGGCGTCACGTTGCTGGTGGCGCTCGCGTGGCAGAAAATCCAGCAGCTTTCCGTATAGCTCGCCTGCCCTGACATCACCGCCGCATTCGTGAACGCATCGTGTGCGGTAATGGCGATATCAGCGTTGTTGGACTGGATGATGCCGCCCGCATTCGTGACGTTGCGCCCGGTGATGGTCACCGGCCCACCAGTCGAGGCAATATAGGCGAGCTGGTTCGGTTCGCCGACGGTGCCGTAGTCAACGTTGTAGCCGCTCGTCGAATGCGTGAAGAATAGAAAGCTGCCTCTGGTGTCCGAGTACGCAACCGGCGCTCCGCCGTTCGTGCCGCCCGTATGATCGATGGTGTTCTGCACGTCGCCCTGGGCGGAGAGCGTCACCGCGCCGTTCGCCAGAATGCGCGCATTGTCGTTAGTGATATTGCCCTGCGCCGTGAGGGAGCTTGTGCCATTGGCCGAGAAGATGATGCCGAGGTTCGCCGGACTCGAGTCGTTGGCAATGCTGCCGTTTGCCGTCAGGGTGACATTGCCGCCCGTCAACGAGCCGTTCGAGGCGACCGAACCCGCCTGAATAAGGCTGCCCGTATTCGAAATGTCACCACTGCTCGTGAGGTTCACGGAGCCGGCCTGCGCGCTCACCGTCGACGGTTCGGTTGCGTCGTCAGCAAGGGCAATCCGGCCCGCGTTGACCGTGACGTCGTTACCGGCCAAGGCCTGCGCGCCCCGCAGTGAAAACGTGCCAGTTGTCGTGATGGAAATGTCGTGCGCGGCCGTTATGGAACTGTTCGCCACGCTGACGTCGCCATTCGTCGACACCACGACGTCACCCGAGTTCGCGTAAAGCGGGCCAAGGCTGCGCACGCCGGCGCCCTGGTCGGTGACAATCAGTTGCACACGGCCAGCGGTCAGGCCCCCTGCTGCCGTGATGTCTACTGCCATGCCCGCACGCGTCGCGCCAGGCGACGTAGTGCGGATGAGCCAGTCGTGGCCGTTGTCAGACGGGGAAAAGCCCGTGTCGTAGGTGTTGGTACTGCTGCCGACAATGGCACGGATACCACTGGTCGAACTCGTATAGCTGTTCGTTACCGGGCCGTTCACGGCCAATTGCTTTGCGATGAGGTCGAGGTTGACGAGCGTTCCTGAAAGACCGCCTGGCCCAATCCTGATACCGCCCTGGTTCGTAGTCAGCACGACGTTGCGCTGCGTGACGCCGGGAGCGAGCGTTAGGTCGTCGAAGCTGACTTGGCCCGTCGAGAGCACCACGTGTCCAGTGTTCTGGAAGCTGCCCCCGTCGACTGTGATGCCGTTCGGATTCGCGAGGATCACGTTCGCGCGTGGCCCCAGCACATTGATGGCGCCTTGTATCAGTGATGGGTTGGTGCTCGTGACCTGGTTGACGATCGTGCGCGCGTTGATGCCGACGTTGTTCAAATCCGCGCCAGCCGCCGACACGTTGAAGGACGAATAGGTGTTGTGCGAGACGCCGCCGAACGCGGGCGCGATGTTGACGATCTGGTGGCCGTTGGCAGCGGTCGAGACCGAGGTGGCCGTACCGCCATCAGGGACGACTCCAGTCGCGTGGACGGTCGCTGTCGAAAAGGCCAGGCCGAGCCACAGACAGAACCGCACGCGCCGATTCCGAATGGCCTTCGCGCGCCTCCCGCGCGCATCTATTCTAAGTATCATGAGAGTCGAATCTTGACCTTTTACGACAACCACCGAAAATCCGCTTGCTCAGCTTAAATGGCGGCAACCAAGCTCGGCGTAACAGGCCTACAACTACAAGCCCAGTGCCACGCGTTCAACAAGAACGCCGCCGTGTCGCATCATCGAGGTGTGCCTTTTGCAAACTGTGCGCTACTTCAGCGGGCTAGCAGGCGTGTTGGCAGTTGAAATATCCCCAGTCGTGTACTTCAGTCCTTCAATCTCTTTCATCGCTGCATCTGAGCCTTCCAGTGATGGAATGATGCGGCCCACCAGTAAGCCGAAGGACACAGAAGTACGTACATATTTTGTTTCGCCGGCATCTAATGCAAATGACACCGTCTTTTCGGTTTCCGTCTCGGTTGACACCGAGTACTGCCCCGCCGGTTCATCGACGTAGAAGAACCCGCCTGGCTTTGATTGCCCGACGCTCACGCCATTTAGCTTGATCTGCGGCTGGATCGCCGCCCCCATTAGCGAACTCGAACGGAAGAAGTAGATGCGCCCGTGATCAGGGGTCAAGGTCGGAATCGAGGCCGCCATTTCCTTGTATTGCGGACCGGACGCGCAACCTGCTGCCAGAAACGTAACCGCACCGGCGAGCAAAAGCGTACGAAATTTACCAATCATTCAAGGTCTCCTAGCGAGATAACAACAGGTTTATCGAGTGGGGAAAAATGCGATTCACCGGGCAGGTAGAAACCAACTAGCTCCTCCCCAGCAACCACAAGCCAAGCCTCATGAACTTGGCGGCCTTCGATCGTGAACACGGTGCCGACCGGCCTAAGTACCTGGCCCTGCGGTAACGTGCCGGCCGACCGCCATCGGGACTGAGCGGCGATGCGCCGCT
The DNA here is from genome assembly GCF_005280735.1 of Trinickia violacea. Classification (NCBI taxonomy): domain Bacteria; kingdom Pseudomonadati; phylum Pseudomonadota; class Betaproteobacteria; order Burkholderiales; family Burkholderiaceae; genus Trinickia; species Trinickia violacea. The sequence goes on along the minus strand of NZ_CP040079.1, from coordinate 30,065 downwards.
CGTATCCTGAGGCTAGGTGCACAATCGCGTCCTGCTTGACCACGAGGACAGCGACGAGGTGCTGATTGTCCGCTGCCATCAACTTCGCCTGCTGGACTGGAACCTCGGGTGCACATGCAGATAGCGCAAAATCCATAACGGCTATAATTAGCAATCCTTTATTTATTACATTCATCATTCACCTCGCTGATCACAAACCATGACTGCGGAAAATACACGCTACTGAGCAGCTTCCTGGACAATAATCGGCGCAAGCCTATCCTGCCGTAGCAGGGGAATTTTCAAAGTTGAAAAAGGTCTGGATCACTCAGGGTCTCGCGGCTTTTCCCGATTCAACGCTCGCAGCTCTTTAATCAACTGGTAGGTGATCCCGCCAAATACAAAGAGAAACAAAGGCAACAATATTAGAAGCGGCTTTAAGCCAGCACCGTGAGAAAGTGAGATAGCAGCCGCGAACACCACCATCCCTATGCCCACCGCGTAGGCAGTAATAGCCCGTTTGATGAGTTTTTTCACTGCGCTGTCCGAAGCGTCTTAAAGAGCGACGCGTCGATAGTCTCTTCGCGCGTGGGTGCGTCACTCTAGCCGCTTCAGCCACAGCCAACTGTCAACTTCTGTCAGCGGTTGCATTGGGTACGGCTGTCCGGTATTGGGCTTCGGAGATGGCGGACGATATTGCCGCAAGCCGTCCGCACTAATCAACGTGCTCTCGTCTGTCCGCGATACACGATAACCAGGCCCAACCCAGTCTTGCCCAAGCGCATTAGCCTCAGTCGCCGTAGCCTCGCCCAGTGCAAAATTGCCCTTACCAGTCGCCGCATCACGCAAAATGCCGATCTGATCTCCGGCCGTCAGGCCTGCACTGTTTGTGGCAACAAATCGCGCTCAAACCAACTTGTCAGCAAAAGTTGAACGCAATGTCCTTGATCACTCTCGCATCGGCATCAGTGACTCTTCCAGAAAGATAGGGAGTCAACTCTGCCAAGACACCCTTCGCTGGGACTTCGTCCCGCGCGACAAGAGCTAGCAACCGGCCCCTCACGGCGGGGTCCGCTACGTAGGTGTCGATAAGATGTGTCAAATGCAAGCGCAGTTCGTCGATCGTCATTTTGAAGGCAGCACCGTAACGTTCTTTAGCTGAACCTTAGTGCCGGGAATTGCAGGCACTAGCTGAGCCTGTCCGCCTGTCCCATACTGCGGATAGGCATTCGTATAAGGCTCAAGTCTTGGACCGGCACCGCCATTAGCGAGCGGCACCTTGGCATTTACGAATCCGTCAGGCCCAAAGAGCTGCAGGGTATCGAACTGCCCTTTGAGACTCGCATCGCTCCACGAAGCAGCGTTGCCCGGTTCGTAGAAAATCTGAAAGCCGTTCCGAGCCGCAGCCCCTGTAGAGTAGTCGGTGAACCCGAAATAACTGAGCGGCGCCGACATAGAACTTTGTGTCTGCGCTGCGTATTGGCTATCCATGTATCGATAACCAGTCGCAGGAAGCACAGTACCTTGTGAGTTCACGTAGAAGTCTACCCCGCCTCTTGCTGTCGAAGAGGTGTTTGTGGCAACACCTTGGACTTGGGTGCTGTAGGCGTTCGCCAGATCCACGTCGCCGGCAGTAGCGATCGAACTCGACGCTGAGGCTCTCGCCTCCCCAGCGGCCGCTCCACTTGTAGCAGTTCCCGCAGCCGAGCTACCTGCCAACGCTCCCACGCCAAGCGCCCCCGTGAACGACACCAGACTCCCGAAATCCGGGTCGTCATACGGCAGCATCGCCCCTTGCAGGAACGGCGCATAGTCCGCATAGCCAGGCAGCGCGCCGTTCAGCAAGTTCGGCACCGACTGAACCAGTCCCAGCGCCGTATTCCATGCCGCACGCCCCGTATCAGCCAGCGCACTCGCCAGCGTGCCGCAGTTATGGCCCGTTGCACACGTGTTGTTCAGCGTCTCGTTTTCTGCGGCCAGCGCTGCCGCACTCGCACTCTGCCCGAACAATGCCGCCGCACCACCGCCCAGCAACATCGTCGCAGCCGTGATCGCTGCCAGTTGACTCGGATCGGTAATGCCTTGCCCGCCAGTTACGGCCGTCGCAATCTCGTTAGCCGTCGCTGCCGACACCGCCCCGCCAATGGCCCCACTGGCGCATCCCGTACCTTCCGCCGCGCCAGCCGCACATCCCAATGCCGCATGCGCCAGGTCATAGCCGATCGAATCCTGCGCAATGATCGAGTTCGGGTCCTGCGCTGCGGTGCCGATGTCATACGCGCCCGCAGCCGAGGCATCCGTGACCGCACTATCTTCCAGCGCCGTCAGGAAGCTGCCGCCCTCGATGGCTGTCTGAACGCCCGCCTGGATCGTCGCCTCGCCCGCAATCGCCAGCGCCTGCGTCGGCAGTTGCGCGATCGTCGAGGACGCGGTGGGCACCGCGCCGCTCACCGTCGAGGGCTGAACACCCGCAAGCGCCGCCAGACTGTTCGGCGAGGCCGTCGTCGTGAACCCGAATCCTGAGTCGGAGCTGTACGTGATGCCGTTGGTGAGACCGGCCGTCAGCGCCGACACCCCCATGGACTCGACGATCCCCGTCAAACTGAAGTTCCCGCTGATCGCATCCGTGGCCAGTGAACTGACCAGCGCCGAGAATGCCGCATTGGCCACCGACGCTTCCAGTGTGCCGGCCACCGCGCCGACCAGTGCCGCGCCGGCACCTGCGGTCACGATCGACGCCACCACGGCCGCCACCATCGCAAAGATCTGCATCGGGCCAAAGCTGCTCGCATCCAAGTCCACCGTATTCAACTGATTGCTGACGGTGGACTGCGTGAAGCTCGTGCCGAGCTGGCTTTTCAAGTTGGAGAGAAGCTGAGCGGTGGCGGCCGTGTTTTCGCTGCCATCGGCGTTGGTCACCTGCAATGCGCCGCCGATCTGATTCAGCGCCTGCACATTCATGTCGTAGTTGGCGGCGCTCATGAAACCGCCTTGCTGCACTTCGGTGCCCGTGGTCTGGTAAAGGTCCCCGTTGACGGTCTGATAGATGCTGCCGACGTTAGTCGAGCGTTGCTCGTTGGTCAGCGACCCCGTATCGATGCTCAGGGTCTGCGAAGCAGAAATGGAACCGGTGTTGAGAATGCTGTCGTTGTAATTGAGCGAGACATTCGCGCCGCTGATGGTGCCGTCAGCGTTCACCTGCGCAAAGTTCTGCGGCAACAACACTTCAGGCATCAGCGCCCGCACCGTCGGGCAGCTCGCATTACCCGTCGCCGAGCACCCCGGCTCGGGCACCGTCTCCTCGGTGTACCAGAGCATGGGGGCGTTCACGAGCGCAAGCTGCTGCTGGCTCAGTTGCGTGCCCAACGCAATGTTGTTCTGTTCGGCGTATTGAAGCGCCGCGCCGTAGAGCGCCTGCGTATCCTGGTTATTGATGGACGCCTGGCTCGTGCTATCCGTCGCGGACGTCGTGCTGTAGAAGCTCGACTGACCCGTCTCCTCAAGCGCGGCCTGCTCAACCTGCTGCGCCTGCGTGTACGGGTCGTAATAAAACTGCGTGGTATTGGGCTGCAAGCTCGCCGGCAGTGCGCTCAGCAGCGCCGTCGGCGACAGGTCGCCCGTGATGGCTGACGCGGGACTATTGACCAGATACGTGACGTTCTGCGTCTGGCCCGCAATGGTCTGAACCGTCGTTGCGGACGGACTGCTCGCCGTGCCCGCATTCACGGCCCCGGCTTCAGAAATCGTCGGGGCAACCGGACGTCCGACGGTCGTCGTACCCAGCGGCACGCCCGTGGGCGGGCCGGTTGAGCCCGACACGGTCGTCGGCTGCCCGTTGATGTTCGTCAGCTGGCCCGCGCTATTGACGGTCGTCGCCGCACTGGCGGGCACGGCCGGCGGCCCCAACGAAATCACCTGCCCCGACATCGCGGGTGGCGGCGTATAGACGTTCGGGTTCGTGAGGCCGTTGACGAGCTGCGCGCCCGTAAGGCTCACGTTCTGCCCCACCAGATTGCTCGTATTGGTCAGCGTCGGCGAATTGATGAACAGCGCGTTGCCCGCCTGAATCGTCGCCGGCACGAAATCCGGCAAGCCCACGGCATCCGGCAAGCCCGCCGGGTCTTGGGTGCCGCCACTATACGCGCTGCCGTAGAGCGTGCCGCACAGCGCGGCGGCGCCCGCACAGCCCCAGTTGCCACCGGTGACTCCTCCACCGGCGAAATACGCGTACAGGTACTGGTTATTGCTCGACGCGCTGCTCGTGGCCGTAATCGACACGGTGTTCAGGGCCGTCACCAGGCTGCCAGTGTTGTTGAATGTGCTGGCCGTCAGATTGACGTTATGGTTCGCCGTAATGGTTGCGGGGCTCGCTGACTGCACGTCGACATACGCTTCACAATTCCCGCCGCACGCCGTGAAAGGCGAAGCGCTGCCGTAGTTCTGATGAATCTGCACCGGCGCGGCAATCGTATTCGTGAGCGTCGACGCATTGATGTCGGCGTCGTTGCCCGCCTCGATGGACCCTGAGGTGTTCGTCACGCTCGACGCTTGCGTAAGCGCCGTCGGGGTCGTCGACGCGTCGCTCGCACTCGTGCCTGCGCCCCCGATCACGACATTGCGCCGCGCGACCAAATTGCCGTAGGTGTTGTTGACCGCGCCAGCAGCAATCACGACGTCATTGCCGGCCGTCACCGTGGCATTGGTCTGCTGGTAGCTGTAGCTCTGCGAATTCGGATTAGTCGTCGCGCCGCTCACGCAACCGGAGTAGCCCGAGGCACACCCCACCACCGTCGTCATCGTGCAGGTATTCGTGCCCTGGTTCGTGAAGCTCGATGCGGTGATGGCGACGTCATTGCCCGCAACAAGCGAACCGGCATTCGTCAGATTGCCGCCCGACAGGCTCAGGTTATGGCCGGCCACGATTTGCCCACTCGGCCCCTGAATCGTGACCGAGGAGCTCACCGAGGGCAGCGTGGACGCATTCGTGAATGTGAACGACGTCGGCGCCTTTTGCTGGCAATTGCCGGCGGCCGCACAACCCTGCGCATCAAGACCGATCGTGCCACCGGTATCGCTGCCGTAGACGCTCACGCCTCCCTGATTCTGCAACTGCGAGAGCGTCGTCATGAATGCCGCGTACGAACTTTGGCTCACTGCATCGGTGACGGTTGATTGATACGACTGACCACCGTTCGAGAGCGACTGCACATTCAAGGTGGCGTCGTTGCCCGCGCTGACCGTACCGCCTTGGTTATTCAGCGTATTGGCCGTCAGGCTCAAATTGTTGCCCGCCGCGATGATGCTCGCCGCGCCACTCGCGGTCACGGTGGTACTCGTCTCCGTGACGCTCGGCAGCGCCACCGTCATGGTCGGATAGCCACTGGTCGACATGCCAGGCTCGAGCACTACCCATTCGTTAGCCGTGGTCGTGTTGCCGTTGGCATCCGTGCCGGTTTGCATCGGCACCTGAATGAAGGTCAGGGTGTTGCCGGTGACGCCCGATTGCGCGTCGGACGTCGTATCAAAGAGGCTCGTGAGCGTCGCGTTCTGGGTCGAGGACACTTGGATGATTGTGGCACTGCCCTGCCCGCCCCCCTGCGCCCCTCTGTTTATTCCCAAGCTTGACGTCGTGTCCGTGCCCAGTGCCGTCTCGAGCAGCAGCGTCGGGTTGCTGACTGTCGTTGTCGTGGTGCTCGTCGTGGCACTCGCCGAGGCCGAATTCACGACGTTGTTCGCGGTGATGGCGAGGTTGTTGGTCGCCGCGAGCGTGCCGGCCGCGTTCGTCAGGTCGCCACTCAGGTTGATGTTCAGATTGCCGCTGCCCGCTGCGGTGCTGCTGTTGCCCGCCTTGGTCGTGCCGTTCGAGTTGTCGTAGCTCGACCCACTGATGTTCAGCGAATTGACGGCTTCGGCGGTACCGGCATTCGCGCCCGAGCCGTTCAGCGTGAAGGCGTCGTTGGCCTGCACCGTCGCCCCGGCCGCGTTCGCCAGCGAACCGTTGACGGTCAAATCGTTCGCCGTCACCGACCCCGAGTTGGTCAGCGCACCGTTCAGGGTCAGGCTGCCCGCGCCCTGCGTGATGGTCCCCGCGTTGCTGATGCCTTGGCTTGCCGTAACCGTCACCGCCGTGCCCGGCAGCGTCCACGTCCCCGAGTTATTGATAGCCTGGGTCGAGAAGTTGAACGCGTTGCCCCCGTTCACCGTGCCAAACGCGCTGCTCGATGGGTCGATGGCCTGGTTCGGTAGGTTCAGCGTGACGCTGTTCTGACCTAGAATCTGCCCATTCGAGTTCGTAAAGCTGCCGTTGCCGCCCGTCACTGTCACGCTCGTGTTGCCGGTGGGCGAGTTCGGGTTGTTCACGTCGCCCGCGTAAGTCAAGCCGTTCGTATCGTTCAGCGTGCCGGTCGTGAGACTGAGCGTGTTCGTCGCCAGCAGCCCGCCGGAATTCGCGGTGCCGCCCGACACGTTGATCGTGTTCGTCGGACCGTAAATCGTCCCCGAGTTGTTCAGGTTCGCCGCGTTGACGACAAACGTCGTGAGCGACGAGAGCGCCCCCTGGTTCGTCACGGTGCCGCCCGACACAGTCAGATTGCCGGCCGCCATCTGCGTGCCGACATTGGTCACCGTGCCGCCTGCCAGGATCGCACTGCCCTGGTAGGCGGCCGTGCCGCCCGTCGTCAGGCTCGTCGTGCCGGTGGCGCTATACGTGCCGCCCACATAGGCATTGGCCGTGGTGACGTTCGCACCTGACAGCGTGGCGTTGCCCGTGACGCTGAGCGCCGGCGCGTTGGCGCTGAACGGCGCGTTCAGTTGCCCCGCCGACGTGTCGAGATTGTTCGTCGCGGTCGCCATCAGACTGCCGCCGACGGCGAGACCCTGCGTCGTAATGTTCGTGCCCGTCAGGGTCGCATTCTGCGAGACGGTCGTCTGGCCGTTCAGCGTCAGACTTTGGCCCGCATTGAGATTCGCGGAACCAGCAGCCGAGACCGGGCCGCTGGCCGTGAAATTGCCACCCTGGGCGTTGACGGCAAGGTTCCCCAAGCTCTGCACGCTGCCCTGGGCGTTCACGTCCGTGCCCGCCGTCACGCTCAGGTCTCCGCCCGACAGCGTGTTGCCGAAGGTCGCGCTGCCGTTCGTCGCGGTGAGCGTTTCAGTGCCCACCGCCGTCGTCGCCCCGACGGACAGGTTGTTTCCGGCTGTCGCCGCAAGAGTGTTGCCGGTTTGAATCGCGCCCGTGAGACCAATATCGCCGCCGGCGGACAGATTGGTGTTGTTCGCCACGCTCAGCGCGCGGCTGCCGGTGAGGTTGCTGCCGGCCGAGACGGTCGCGTTGCCCGTGCCGTCGGCTTCCAGCCCGCCGTTGAGCGCCACGTTCCCGCCTGCCGCGACGGTCGTGTCCCCGCCGCTGTGCACCAGACCTGAGAGAGTGGCACCCTGCCCCGCCGTCACCGTAATCGTGCCCGGGCTCGAAACCGCACCCGCAACCGAGACCGACCCAGCCGAGGAACCGATCGTCGCGTTACCCTGGCTCGACACCGTGCCGCCCAGGCTCACACCCTGCTGCCCACTTGCCGATATCGTGCCGTTGGTCGTGAGATTGCCGGCCGTGGTCAGCGTGCCAGCTTGGGCCGCGAGCGTCATATTGCCCACAGCAGAAGCGGGGCCGTTCACGCTTGCGCTCTGGCCGGCATTCAGCGTCGCGTTGCCCGCCGCCCATATCGGAGCGCTCGCCGTCAAGCTGCCGTTCTGCGCGTTCAGCGCGAGGTTGCCCAGGCTCTGTACGCTGCCCAGGGTGTTCACATCCGTGCCGGCCGTCACGCTCAGGTCGCCGCCCGACGCGGCATTGCCCGTGAGGGTGGCGCTGCCGTTCGTTGCGGTGAGTGTCTCGGTGCCCGTCGCCGTCGTCGCTGCCACCAACAGGTTCTGCGCGGCCGTTGCGCTCAAGTTGCTACCAGCCTGGATAGCGCCCGTGAGGCCAATACTGCTGCCTGCCGACAAAGTCGCGTTGCTCGCGGCGCTCACCGCACCGCTGCCGGTGATATTGCCGCCGGCGGACACGGCCGCATTCCCGGCACCGCTCGTTTGCAGCCCACCGTTTAACGCGACGTTCCGCGCAGCCGTTATGGTGGTGTCCTGTCCGCTTTGCACCGAGCCCGAGAGCGTCGCATCCTGCCCCGCGCTCACCGTAATCGCGCCCGGGCTCGAGAGCGTGCCGGCAATAGCTACGCTGCCAGCCGTTGAACGGATTGTGGCGTTACCCTGGCTCGACACAGTACCGCCCAGGTTTGCCCCCTGTTGCCCGCTCACGGACAACGCGCCGTTGGTCACGACATTACCGGTCGTCGTTAGCATGCCGTTCTGCGCGGTCAGGGTCGCATCGCCCACGGCGGAAACCGAGCCATTGACGGTCACGTTCTGCCCTGCCGTGAGAGCCACGGTGCTGCCGCCCTGCACGGCCCCATTCACCGTCAGGTTCTGCCCCGCACTCGCCGCAATCGTCCCGGGTGCGGAAATCGCCGAGTTCAGCGTCAAATTGCCGTTGGTTGCCGCGAGCGCCAGACTCTGGGCGGACAGTGACCCGACCGACATCGACTGGCCCGCTGTCAGGTTCGCGCTGCCATTAGCCGATACCGATGCCGCGTTCAAGTCACCGCCCGCGTTCATAGCAACGTTCTGCCCCGCTGAGACAGAGCCCGTCGCGTTGATGTCGCCGTTGGCGGCGACCGTGTAGTTCTGGTTCGCGAGTCCGGTACCGGAGATATTCGTCGTGCCCGAGCTCGTCAGATTGACGTTCTGGTTAGCGAAGGTATTGCCGACCGTGATGTCGCCGTTGGAGGTGACGTTGACATTGCCCGCCGTGGCGGCCAGCGGCCCTTGCGTGTTCACCCCCATGCCAGCGGACGTGGACACGATAAAAATCTGTCCGCTTGTGACCGAACCATATTGGCTCGCGTCTATCGCCACACCCGCATTGCCAATCGCCGCTGCGGTGTTGGTCGTGCCGTTCGATGCCGCGGCGTAGGTGGTGCCAGCGGCACTGGTGGAGGTGGGCGTGACGAACTGGTTGCCCGCGATGAGGTTCACGCTTTGGTTGGCCTGAATCGGCGCGTTCACGTTGAGCGTTTGGCCTATTACATCGATGTTGCCCACGGTCCCGGCAATACCGGCACCGGGACCATTCACGCCGGCCGGACCGTTGATGGTGATGTTGCCCGAGCTGACCGAATACGCGAGCGCCCCCGCGTTCGCGAAGCTGGTTACCGTGCCCCCAATGCCGGTGAGAAACTGCACCGCCCCGGTGGTCAGCACCAGATTCGGAATATTCGTCAGCGCGAGGCCATTGACCGATAAACCGTTCGGCGAGCTGATGATGACGTTGGCCGGGGTTCCGAAGACCTCTAAGGGCCCGAGCAAGGTCGATGCCGGTCCGGTTGACGTCACTTGATTGACAATCGTCGTCGCCGCGCGGCCAGCGAGATTCGGATTGGCGCCGAGCGTGCCACCCAAGAGTGGCGTCCCGGATACCAGGCTGTTGTTCAGCACCAGGCCAGAACTGTCGATATTGAACGATTGATAGCTATTGACGCTAATCCCATTCGCATTCGGGGTGGCGATATTGACTGCTGCCACGCCCGCGCTGGTCCGGGTCATCGTCGGCTGGAACTGAATCGGCGCGTGCGGGTCGACAATCGGTGCAGCATGCGCCACTTCATCGGCCAGAAACACCGCAGGCGCCAGATACATCACCCCCGCCATCAACCACGCGGTCGCCCGCACCCACAGCGGCTTGCAAACCTGAGGCTGACATGCAGCACATGAAAAAAGCACGGCCCCGCGCGCCGCTCTTCGTTGTCCTAACCTAACAAATTGTTTCCGCGCCTCTGAATGCATAGCAAACCGATTTGTTCGTGTTGTTGGGTCTGCAAGCCTGCACGGCTACCCCCGGTCGGGATTTTAATCAGCAACCAGCTGCACAAAAGTGAAGTAATGTGACTTTGACAAAAAGTAACAATATCTTATGACTCAGCGCGAAGAGCGGTTCACCTTGCCGTCATTGCCGCCGCCGGCAAAGCAGAAGCGCGGGCAGCATCCGGTGGACACCAGCGTATCCAGGACTGGGGAAATAGCGTCAGGCCCAACTACTCAGTATGCCTAAGAACCTGTTTTCTAAGGACACCCCGTAGTGATCGATCGAAGGTGCTTTCGCCTGCTATCACGGCGAGACCCTGACAAACGCCGATAGACGGCTTTTGCTGCTCGCTGCCCGCATCGGCCCTCTTCTCACTGCGATGGCAGTCCTGTGACCACTCGTGGCTGCGCCGAAGGGGCTATAAGTTGTATGTTTGGCGTCGGGGTCTGCGTCGATGGATGGTTGTCTGCGCAGATCTGCAAACGCGATCTTAGCCATTGTGGCCGTCGGGTAACGTCGAGGTGCCGAACGGAGTCATGGTTGGCAAAGAACTCGTGCATCGCCTGATTGGCCACGTGAACCCGCGCCCGCATTTCGTCCCGCAGCCCAAGCAGCTCGTCGCGCGTTTTAACTGTGTATCGGCAGAGCTGAGCATCGCGTTTGTGTCGAACTCAAAAATCGCCTCCTTCCACATGTCGGTGATTTCATCGTGGGTCAGGCGGAATGCCCCTACCCGCGCTGCGCACGAGCGCCCGTAGATCGGCTAAATGCACCGAGACGGTCGGTGTCACAGAGCGCGGCACGGTAGGCTGAGCGGGAGATATAACGGCGTGGTGACGGCTGGCCTGTGCGAACGCCTCGATATCCGCCGCGGTGGCGGGCCGCAGCTGGCCACTGCGCACAGCCCGCAGGAAACGAAGCGCCCAGTTCCCGGCTTCGCGACGCGGGACGCCCTCGCTCTGCAGCCGAACGGTAGCGCCCTGCCCGTCTGCATCGACGTCGATGCGTCGCTCAGCCGTAGGATCGATGTACGTGCTGCCGGCGGCCTGGTGAGCAAGGCGCGCCGCGGCCTCTTGTTCGTCCTCGGCGTCGCGGCGTGCAGCATCCTCAGCCTGCCGGGCACGCAGCTGGTAACTGAAGTCGACGGTAGAACGTAGCAGGGCGCGCAGGTAGCAGATCGGGCGGTTCGCTTGCTTCAGGTGCGTCCAGGTCGCCTCGACCACGTCGGAGAGACGCTTGCCATGTTCGCGGGCGTCGCGCATCAGACCAAAAATCAGAAATTTCGAAAAACCCAGGGTGCGCAGGCGCTCGAGGTCCGCAGGCACCTGCCCCGGTTGTCTCTTTTGATAAGAAGCTGGGGAAAGATCTCTTATATTTGCACCGAGTGCCACGGTGGCACCCGGTGTGGCAAAACTTCGCGGGGCCGGCTCGCTTCCTTGATCGGCAACGTTGTTGGGATCTTCTTCAGCGACGGAAGCGGATGCCTCGCGAGGTGTGATGAAGCCGAGCAGCGTTGCGGCGTGTTCGGTGAGATGCAGGTACGTGCGACCGAATTGCCCCTCGTAACCTTCTGAGGCGATCCGCAGCTGGCCGGCGCGATGAATCAGGCCAGCTGCTTCTAGATCGGTCAGGGCGCGATAGAGAGTCCTTCGTGACAGCAAGGACCGGTCATTGAGGAGTTCGCGGCGTGCGTAGATCGCCGCATAGGGCCGGGTGGCATCAACGGTGCGGGCGAGGGCGGCGAACAGCGCACGGGCCCGCGCGGGTAACCCATCAATTTGCGAGGCCCGGAACACAGCCCGAAAGACGATCCAGGGCAGGTTGGTGGCGTCGGTCTCGAATGCGCGGAGTGCGGCAGCATCTCTGTCCTCTCCAGCCGGAGAAATGACGGAGGCGTTGCCGGACTCATCTGATCGCAGACGAATTTCACCCTCGCCAGCAACTGAACGTTGCGCGATAGACATATCCAGCGTCCATTTCAAAAAAATGGTCGGTCAACGCTTGACTGTCGATCGCGTTCCGCTACACTCCGAGTTGACTTTGCTCTTCCGGTTCCAGCCGGTGAGTGTAGCGGGCGAGGTTCCAGCCAAGCCCAAATTTGCAAAAGCCTTCGGTTCCAGCCGAAGGCTTTTGTCTTTCTGCAATCCGATTAGCTCATCGCTTCCTCAATTTGCAAGTTGTTGATTCAAAACGATATTCTTTTAGAATGTCTGCATGCCCATCGTCACCCAAACTCCTAAGTCACTGATTTTCAAAGACATTCTTCTAGAATGTTCGCTACTCCGTTGCGAGGTTGGAGCGAATGAATTCGGCGATCTTCGCGCTCCACTCCTCAGCCACTGTATGGCCTTCCTTTCCGGTGAATCGCAACCCGACAACGCCGTTGCGGACGGAAATGTCGCACAGCTTCTTTTTTCCAACACTGATCGTTGTGACCTGTGGTGTCGCAGTAGGCTTTTGCATCTTGGGTGTAGCCAACGCGACGGCCATTTCCTGCGTCATCTTTTCGTCGGTGACGAGTTTTCCGATGGCTGTCACAACGCGCTCCTCCCCACCGTTCTGAGACAGCGTGGCGAGCTTCTGTGCTGCGTTTCCGCCAAGCCGGTGAGGGTTCGCCGCGATCAGTTCCTTGGCTGCGTCCGGCAGGTTCGAGAAGGAGAAAATCCGCGCGACGTGTCCTTGACTTAAGCCTGATGCGCGGATGATGTCCGCCTGGGTGAGTCCGGACAGTTCTTGCATACGCACGAACTGGCGGTATTTCTCATAGTCGGGTAGCGACGGCGCCAGCAGATTCGAAAACACTGCTGCGAGTTCTGCTTCTAACGGCGTGCCTTTAAACGGGATGCCTTTGATGTGCGCCCGCTTTAAGTCGTCTCGATAGATTCCAACGCGGTTGTGTCCCGCAATGATTTCGTTTCTGCCATCCGGGAGTGGCAGATATACGATCGGATACGCGAGGGGGTTCCCTTCAAGGTTTGCCCTCAATTCCGCGTACTCTTCCGCACTCAGAATGCGTCGGCGGCCTGGAACCTCGACGAGAGTGCTGATCTCGACATCTATGGCGCCGGCCGCTGCTGCGCCCGACTCGAGTTCCTCAATCCGCTTGCGCGCAAATGCGAGTTCGCTCTCCGCGACTTCGCGCCGTTCCTCCGCCTGATTTACCAGGTTTTGGGCATCAAAAATTCGCCCCGGTGACGTGCGCGGCGCTTCTCTTGTAGTCGTGCTGGCCCGCGTTGGGTCGGCGTGAATTGAGCTCGTGCGCTCGGATAGCTTCTTTCCAAATCCGGCCATTATTCAACTCCTTTTGCCCAGGCTCGCACCAGTTGACTGTCCAGATAGTCGGCGAGCCGATCGAACGGCTCGCGAATCCGCGCATACGCGGAACTGCTGACCTCGGATTTCGCCAAGTCATAAACCGTCGACAGCATTGCTGCCGCGCCAATCTGCACGCTCGACTCAGGAATCGAAATCGGAAGCACGCGCGCTCCATACGCCTTTGTGAGCCAGCCTTGAACGACACGCGAGAGTTCGGTGCTCTTCACCTTGGTCATCACCACGTTCACGAAGTCGTAGCGCTTCTGCGAGTTCACACCCGGCAACTTGCTTGCGACCTCAGAGAACAGTCGCCAAAACTGCGTAGAGCTTGCGAAGTCCATGCCTTCGGGCGGGCAGGGCAGCAGGATGGCGTCAGCGGCGACAAGTGCGTTCGTTGTAAGTTGGCTCAGAGCGGGCGGGGTATCAATAATCACGACGTCGTAATCGTTCAGATGCGGCTTCAGACCCTTATTGAGGATGTCCCAAAACTCGAACTTCCGATCGGTCAACAGTTTTGCGGGAACCTCGAATTCGGCATCGGACAGATAAGTCGTAGCCGGTATCAGGTCGAGGTTGTCCCAGTACGTTGAGCGAATCGCGTAGCCAACCGATTCCTGGTCACCGTAAAAGAGCGGAAGCAGCGTCTGATCCTCCGGCACTTCCGTTTCTGGGGCGTAACCACAGAGTTGCGTCGCCGACCCCTGAGGGTCGCAATCGATCACGAGCACCTTGCGTCCCAGGAGTGTCAGAGCCTGGGCGATCGAAACGGTGGTGGTAGTCTTGGTGACCCCGCCCTTGAAGTTTGCGACGGCATACACTCGTCCGCGCACGCCGGACGGTCTGACGGCGCGCTTTGAGGTGCCCCGAATCCACTGGATAGCTTCGCCCAGCGTGAACTCTTTTGCCCGTCCAGCGCCTTTGGATGTGCCAGCGGGAAGGTCGCCTTTGGTGGTCAGGTACTTCAGCCGCTGCTTGTCCAGGCCGCATAAGGATGCAAGACTTGCGCTCGTGAACATCGGCGCTTTCTTGCGCGGATACGGCTCGAGCATTGCGTCGCGAATCTGGTCCAGAATGTCAGTGGCCTGGCCAGCCAGAGCAACGAGATCTTCGATGGAAACGGACTGGTCAACTTCGGGCATTCTTGTGAGTTGGAGGTCGTTCGCGGTCACGATTCTGTCCTAGTGGCTGGTGGCCGGTGGGTTTCCCGGTTTGCGTGAAAATTTCAATTAACCGGGAGAATAATCGGTGCCCGAGTTAACTTCAAGTAAACTCTTAGGAGTTGCGGTCGGTGTTGCGCCGTGTTCACCGTGGTTCTAGCGTCACCGCCTCCACGCGCCTTTTGCGCATACAAAAGAAAAACCTCCCAATGGGCGGTCGCCTCGAGGTTTTTCTCCCTGCTTAGACCCACCTTTCCGCGATCCCGCCCGGACTAGGGCCAATCTGCCTCAACGGGGCAGGGCCCAGGCTCGGCGATCTGACTGATGCTTGATGTCTGATGCCTGATGCGCTATCCTGATGATGTTTGATGCGCGATGCTCAGGAGGCTCTCATGCGTACCACCCTTGATATCGACGATGACGTGCTCGCGGTCGTGCGCGCCCGCGCCGAGCGCGAGCACCTGTCCATCGGCCGCGTGCTGTCGACGCTCGCGCGCACGGCGCTGCAGCCGTCCGCGGCCGCGCCGGCCACGCGCAACGGCCTGCCCGTGCTGCCGAATGCGCGTACGGCGCGCCCGGTCACGCCAGAGCTCGTCAACCTGTTGCGCGACGAGGCGCCCTGATGACCTATCTGCTCGACGTCAACGTGCTGATCGCTCTGCTCGACACCGGCCACGTACAGCACGAGGCGGCCCACGCGTGGTTCGGCCAGGTCGGACACGCGGCCTGGGCGACCTGTCCGCTCACCGAAAACGGCGTGCTGCGCATCGTCGGCCATCCGCGCTATCCGAACACGCTCGAGACACCGGCCGCGGTCGCGCCGCTCGTGTCGCAGCTGCGCGCGCACCCCGGCCACCGGTTCTGGCCCGACGACGTGAGCCTGCTCGATGCGCAGCACGTCGATGCCAGCCGGATCCTGGCGACCGACCAGGTCACCGATACCTACCTGCTGGCGCTGGCGCGCGCGCACGGCGGCACGCTCGCGACTTTCGATCGGCGCCTGGTGGTCGACGCGGTGTCCGACGGCACACGGCACCTCGAAGTGATCACTTGAAGTCGGTGGAGGGAGACGGGCGATGCGCAAGGAATACGACCTGCAGACCGACGTGCTGGCGACCATCGTTGCGACGACGCCGGTCACCAAAAAGCACGCGGACCTGCTGACGGCATTCGCGACCCGCACGGATTACCGGGGTGCGCGCTACGTCATGACGCGTGACGAGTTCGGCGAGCGTCCTGCGCGCGTGCTCACTGCCGACGGCCGCGAAATCGCGGCCGACTATCGTGCCTGGATCGACGCTCAGCTCGCCGCGCACAGCGGCTCGGTGCGCGCGGTGTGGCTGGCGCACAAGGATGCCGGTTACCAGCTGACTGAGATCCAGCCGGTGTTGCACTACTTCGTCCATGACCGCGGCGGCGACCAGGACAATTTCGTGCAGCTCGCGGTGTGGGAAGAGCAGGAGTTCGTCGAGCGCGAGCTTTTTCCCCGCGATGACCGTTGGGGCTTGCCCAACGCCGACGAGCTCCGGAGCGGTTCGACCGGTATGGCCTTGATCGAGCGCAGCGAACGGCGCACGCTCGGTGCGCCCCGTTATCGGCTCAAGGACGCGATCGACATGCAGCAGTTCACGGCGATCGGGAACGCGGCGTATAAAGCGCATCGACACACCGAGGGCGAGCGCCGACTGACCGAGACAGACGGCGCGACGGGTGCGCAGCGTATCGTCACGCTCCGCGAGCTCACTCCCGGTTACGATCAAGTGCGCTGGCCCGAGCGCCGCTTCTTCGACGACTGGACCGCTTCCAGTGCCGGGCTTGCCGGCGAGCGTGCCTGCCTGCGCTGGACCTTCAACACCTCGGATTACACGGATCCGAGCGACGTTCGGTACCTCAGTTTCGTGCCGCAATGGGCGCATACGCGCAAGATCGCGGAACTGACGAACACCGGCAAGCTCGACCTCTACAGCCTGTACGGCAAGCTTAAGCAGCTCGACGAGCGGGTCGGCATGCCGTTCGCGTGGTACTTCTACGGTCTGCACGGCAACCTGGTGAAGAGCGGCCAGATGGAACGGGTGCTCGAGGCGGCCGAGGACGGGCTGATCGTGCTGCCGGAGCACGACTACCAAGTGCTGCGTCGCTGGCATCAGGTTCCCTACGGGTTTTAACGCAATGATGGAGCGTTGCCCGGCATGCGGGCATCGCGGCGAAGTTCACCTGGCTGATGACACGCACGACGGTGAAGCGAGCCACTGTGTGTCGTGCGGCGGGCCGGTCGTCCTGGAGTGGGACGGGGGCGTCACGTTGCATCCGAGCGTGGCGCCGGGCAACCGTCGTCGGTGAGCGGCGGGGGCGCGACGCGAGCCGGTCCGCGGAAGTGCCGTCAATGCCGCTAAGTCCTATTAGCGGCATTGCGTTTAATGCCCAGAATAGCTAATAATCTGCTTTAAGTGAGGGGAGGGCGGGATTGATTGAGGGTTTACCCTGTGTTGGCCGAGGCGAGGCCCACCCGGCGCGACTGCCTCAAGCTGACCGCCGCACGTACCGACCCGTCACCACCTACGACCATTTGTCTTGCCCAAGAGTAGCCGACACGGAGAGCCTATGCCGGGAGAAATGCGCATTCGGATCTGGGATGTCGAGCATGGCGCCTGCGCCATGGTGCAGCACGTTGTCCGCACACCATTTGGCGAACACGGCGGGCGGCTCGCGATGATCGATTCGGGACACGGTACAACCTTCCGCCCGAGCGAATACATCACGACAGTCTTGGGGCGAAATAGGCTGGACTACCTGTTCATCACGAACGCCGATCAGGACCACATGAGCGACCTTCAGGGACTGTGGGACGCCGGCATCTTCGTGCCCGTCGTGCATCGCAATCCCAGCCCCTCTGCGGCGGCGATGCGCGCCATGAAAGAGGAGTGCGGGCCGCTGACGCGCGACGCCGAGCGGTTTGTCCAGATATGCCGGGGATTCAATGGGACCATCGCCGAGCCGTTCAACCAGAACATGGGTGGCATCACCATGTCGGCGTTCTGGAATACCTATCCGCAGTTCACCGACACGAACAACTTGAGCCTGGCTGTCTTCATCAAGTACGGCAACTTCAAGATCCTCTTCCCGGGGGACCTCGAAAAGTCAGGTTGGCGTGCACTGTTGCAGCAGCCGGGCTTCCGAGCAGAACTGGTCGGCACGGACGTGCTGGTGGCATCGCATCATGGTAGGGAGAACGGATTCTGCGAGGACATCTTCAGGTACTTCACGCCGAGCTGCGTCGTGATTTCAGACAAGGCCATCGTGCACTCCACGCAGGAGACGGTGCCTGACTACCGCGCCATCGTCCGAGATCAGGGTGTGTTTGTCCGCACGACCATGAAGAATAGGCATGTTCTGACTACCCGTCGCGATGGCTGGATCCAGCTCACCGTCTATGACAACAGTACCTACGATATCGATAGCGAGAACGGTGGATGAGGAACACGCAACGATCATTGAAGGCTGGAAACATGCCCTGGCTGGTGTCGCTCGCCCTGCTGGATATCGCGATGCTGTTGGTGTTCGCCTTCCCTGCGGCTGTCGCTGCGACATCGCTCACGCTGTTAATGGGCCTGCGAGCGGCGCTCATGACAGTCCTGCCGATTGTCGTCCTCTTGCTGTCGGGCCTAGTCCCCCACACGGTCAAAGCGATGCTGGTGTTCTGGAAAGTCAGGAATGTGCTTCCCGGCCATGAGGCATTCACGCGGTATGGGCCAGCCGACCCCCGCGTCGACATGGTCGGCCTGCGTAAAAACGTTGGGGTGTTCCCGGTCGACCCCGCAGAGCAGAACGCGTTCTGGTACAGGCTATACAGGCGCGTTGAGTCCGAGGTACCTGTGGCGGACGCGCACAAGATGTATCTGTTGTGGCGTGACGCGGCTGCGCTGTCGTTACCGCTAATCCTTGTCGTTCCACTCCTGCTCCGTTGGGACGGCGCCACTGCGAAAGCCGCATGGATTGCGTGCGCAATCTTCGCGGCGCAGTACTTTCTGACCGCCATCGCTGCGAGGCATTGTGGAGTCCGGTTTGTCTGTAACGTGCTCGCCGTACACTCAACCAAGCGCATCACAACACCTCCGAAGGCATAGGACCGCCATGCAAAGAACCGGCAATCTACACACGTGGCCAACCTGGCTCAGCAATTGACCCTGCCTCCACACGCGCAGACGCGCACCGAATTCACTGCGTGGCGCCAAGGCTTCCCCGTCTTCATGAGCTACCTGCGGCAGGCGCTCCAGAAATACAGCGAACCGCGGTCGACGCGCGTGTCCCTGCTGCTCATCGGATTGCCAAGGAGTCGGCATGCGTAACCGAAAGCCCCGTCGTCCGCTCACGAAAAGCGAGCTGCTGCCGCTGCCGCCCGCCGACGTGTCGCGACTCTCGCTCAAGAACCACCTCGCGCTGGCCGCGCTGCGAGCCGGGCAGGCGGATGACGCGATGCTGACCCCGCTGATGAACGTGCTGTATTTCGCGTACTTCCTGCGCGATGCCGCTGCCATTGAGCAGGCCGAGCTGGCGCTGTTCCAGCGCGCGGAGGCGGCGCTCGAGGCGTGTGTCACGCGCGGCGAGGTAAGTGGCGTGTTTGCCCTCACCGAGGACGATCGTCCGGTGCTCGAGCAACTGGTGAGTCTCCACGATGCGCAACTGGCCAGCGTGCCGCGGCACCGCTTGCTCGACGCGTGGGCGCGCGTCGACCAGGTCACCCGCAGCGGTGGCCGCTCGCCGATCCCGACGGCCGAGGCCCCCTAATGGTGACATCCTGATGGCGAACCATCCCCAGCAGCTCGAGCTGCCTGCGCCACGTACCTACAGCCGGACCGAGTTCACGGCGCTGCGTGCCCGCGTCAAGGGCGTGTCCATCGCGACCATCGCGCGCCTGTATTTCGATCCGGATACGAGCCCCTACGCGGACGCACCGTACGAGCTCGAGCGCTTTCTGCGCACGATGCGCGACGACCTGGTGTCGCTCGCGCTCCGAGAGGGCTCATCGGTCCTGGTCGGCTACCTGAAACAGTCGATCGAGAAAACCGGTGAGCCGCGCTTGACGCCCGTGTCCCTGCAGCTCATCGAGGAGTCGGCAGGGCGGTGGGCTGTCGCCAAGCCCGAGGTGAGTCACTCGGTCGGCCGCTGGTTCCGGCCGCTGATCGCGGAGCGGCTTGCGCACGCGCACATGGCCACGCTGGGCGAGCTCATCACGTTCTGTAACCGGCGCGGTGGCAGCTGGTGGCGTGCGGTGCCGCGCATCGGCGCGCATCGCGCGCGCGTGATCGTCGCCTGGCTGCGCCGGCATGCCGACACGCTGGGAGCTACGATCGCGGTGGACGTCGAGCTCGCCGATCCGCTCGCCGCGCGCGGTGACGGCAGCGACGTCATCATGATCGAACCCGCTGGCCGGCACCTCGCGCCGCTCGAACGCGTCGCCTTGCCGCACGCCCTGTCCGGCGAGCGCGGGACGAACCGGTCGCTGGCGTTTCCGTATGTCCGCGCGCGGCATGACCTGGAGGCGATCCGGGCCTATCTGAATGGCTACACCGGCCAGCTGGCCACGCAGCGCGCGTATACCCGCGAGCTCGAGCGCTTGCTGCTGTGGTCGATCACGCAGCGCGGCGTGGCGCTGTCGTCGCTGACGGTCGAGGATTGCGAGGCGTACAAGGCGTTTCTCGCCGTGCCCGCGGAGGCCTTTACCGGGCCCCCGGCGCCGCGCCAATCGGGCCGCTGGCGCCCGTTCGCGCCGGGCGGCCTCTCGCCCGACAGCCAGCGGTATGCGGTGCGCGCGATTCGCGCGGCGTTCGACTGGCTGGTCGACGTGCGGTACCTGGCCGGCAATCCGTGGCGTGCCGTGAAAGACCCCAAGACCGTCAAGCGCGTGAAGAAGATGAAGATCGAGCGCGCCTTGCCGATCGACCTGTGGACCCGGGTGCGTACGTTTCTGGCCGACCGTAGCGAGAGCGCAGGCCCGGACGGGGCACGTTGGCGCTCCGCACGCGCGCTGCTGCTCCTAATGGGCGACGCGGGGTTGCGA
Organism: Trinickia violacea; assembly: GCF_005280735.1. Taxonomy (NCBI): domain Bacteria; kingdom Pseudomonadati; phylum Pseudomonadota; class Betaproteobacteria; order Burkholderiales; family Burkholderiaceae; genus Trinickia; species Trinickia violacea. The sequence continues at coordinate 9,646 of NZ_CP040079.1, read as the reverse complement.
GTCGCCGAGGCGGCCGCGAGTGCGCGTACGGCGCTGCAATGGCATCCGGCCGAGTACGACACCGGGCACGATACGCCGGCCACCTGGCAGCTCGAGGTGGTGGGCAAGGGCGACAAGGAGCGCTTCGTGACCATGAGCGAGGAGGGGATCGACGCGCTGCGGGCACACTGGGCCGATCGCGGGCTGGACTTTGACACCGCAACTGAAGACCTGCCACTGGTGGCGCCGCTCGTGATCCCGCCTACGCCTCACGCCAGAAAGAAGTTCGGACTGGAGGAAGGGGCCGGCGAGGTGGCGCAGACGGCCGGCGGCTACTCGGTGCGGGGCGCACGCGGCCTCACGACCTGGGTCATCCGACAACTGCTCGAGCACTTGCCCGATCTGAGCGAGTCCGAGCGTCGGCAGCTCGCCCGGACCTCGCCGCACGCGTTTCGGCACACGTTCGGCACGCAGTCGGTGGCGGCCGACGTCCCGCTCGACGTGGTGCAGCAGCTGCTCGGGCACGCCTCGTTGCAGACCACTTCCACCTACGTGACCGCAGAACAGCGGCGCATGCGCCGTGAAGTCGCGAAATATCACGCGCGCTTGGGTAGGTCGGGTGAGGGGCATTGAGGAAAGTGGGATGTTGCTGGCGTTGGAAATGAATCGCTACGGATAGCGGCTCGACGCACGACGCGCCGCTGGGTGATGTCTGGACCGGAGTCGTCGATGAAAATTAGCCAACTGACTCGCCGCGACATTGTCGACGCGATGGTTGCCGAACATTGGAACTGGGCCGGGCGCCTGGAAGAGTCGGAGTTTCTATCGCGCCTCTACGATCTCGAAAGGCTTCCATCGACCGACGGACGCTTCAAGAATGCCGCGGGCGATATCTGGCAGCATCGCGTCAACAATTTCGACTGGGACGAGGATTGGGTGTTCTACGATTCCCGGTTTGGCCTCATGAACGGGGACGACGAGCTCTTCCTGCGATTTTTGTGCGAGACCCTGCATCCCGTGATCCGTGCCGACGCCACGGAAGCTGAACGCATGTGTCAGCTGTTCAATCAACACCTACAGGCAGATGGGTTTCAATTGGTCGAGCGCACGCGCTTGTCCGGGCGTCCAGTCTATGTAGGACGGTTCGTCGGGGTCGTCGCGACTCCAGGTCTATCCGCCACACGGGAGACCCTTGCCGGTACGGACCCGGGATATGTGGCGCAACAAATCACACGGATGGACGCCGCGGTCGTCAACGATCCCGGCCTCGCGATCGGAACGGCCAAGGAATTGGTGGAAACCTGTTGCAAGACGATTCTGGCAGAACGCGGCATTGCGCACTCGAAGAACGCGGACCTTCCCGAGCTCGTGAAGCTGACCAGCAAGGAATTGGAACTCACCCCCGACGATATTCCGGAGCAAGCGAAAGCCGCTGAGACGATCAAGCGGCTGCTAAGCAACTTGGCAACCATCACACAGGGTGTGGCGGAGTTGAGAAACCACTACGGCACGGGTCACGGCAAAGCGATGGGCGCTAAAGGATTGCAATCCAGGCACGCCAAGCTTGCCGTCGGCGCCGCGTCAACTCTGGCCGTCTTCCTCGTCGAAACACACAATCAGCGCGGGAAGTAGGCGGTTCACAACTGCTGGAAGCGTAGACCAAAATGAAACTGTCTCCCACGCGAGCGCAGCCTCGTCATAACAAATCTATCGAGCAAGGAGCGGCAAAGTGGTTGATGAATACTGCTGGTGGTTCCTGTGCTTCGTTCCGTTAAAAGCGAACGCCCCCAAATTCTTCGGCTTCGCTGAATTCCTTGCCGCACTAGCCCTGATGGTGCTGGCCTGGACCATCGCCGAGTTTCGATACCAGTTTCGTGTCAGAACCGCGCCATTGCCGCTTCGGCACATCACTTTCGCTATGGTCGCAGCGGTGGGTCTGCTGACATTATTAACGGACCTGTGGCGCGCCGAACAATGGCTCGTTCCAGAAGGAGACTTTCTGACGCCCGAGATTTGGCAAGCTCTCCTGGGCGCGACCTTTCTCTTTACGTTCCTTGCATGGGCATGGTTCGCCTTTATTCGTCCGCCCGTCTACGGAAAGAGAAACGCTGAACGCTATGTGCGCGAATTGTATCGGGTGATCCTCAAAGGCTCTCCATCCGAACTCGCTATAGTTGCGGACGAATTCGCACATTCTGCAAAGTCAGTGATTCGATATGCCACTGAACAAACGCAGTTCGCGGAAGGACAACAAGATCTCCGTCCCCGGGTAGCGGCGTACGCCGATGACTTGTTGCTATTGATAGCAGACAGGAAATTTTGCCGTGCGGTGATCGAATCGTCATCCGGCACGGCACTCGCGATATTTCAGGAACTGGCTGAGACCAAGAAATACCGAGTGCAGATTGGTACATTTGCGAAAAACGTCGTCGGGGAAGCCTTCTTGAACAAGGATTCGTTCCTGTTCCACGAAACAGCAGGATATGAATCGGGTTTGATCGGCTACGTCAAGCCGCTCAGTAAGGCGATGTTCGGAAACTACCAGATGGTGGAAGCGATTGGAACATTGCTCGATGCGAAGCCGTCAAATGGAAACGCTGCCCAATGGGAAGCCTATTGCCGTCTAGTGCTGGTTACCTTTCGCGACTACGTCAATGGCGGGATGGGTGGACACTCCTTTGTTCTACATAGGGCGAAGGGCTATATACAAGCAGCCGTATCCGATCTCTACAAGATCGACGGGATGCCAGAGAATGCTTGGGATGACGACATACATAACAGGCTCCACGTAGTGGTGAAATTCATCAGGGACGCAGTTGACATTCTTGACAAAAAGGGTGTGCCACCTTATGTCCGATTGCGGATAAGAAAGAATGCAGGGCCGCCACATGAGACGTTTTACGATCACTTTGCCAGCATGATCTTCGAGGTCGTTTTCAGGGCGTCCTGTGTCAAGTCTCCGCAGGACCTCTGCTGGGGGATTCAATACGTTGCCGTCTGGGGTGAACTGTTCGAGTTTGGTTCGCTGAACAGCGGAGCGGGCAAGATTGTGAAGTTCAAGGCGCGCCGCTTGATATACGATGAAATCATCCGGATGGGGAAATTCCCGAACTTCAAAGGCGCCAGGGTTCTGAGCCTGTGCCTGAACCTCATGGGACTGGCATGCGACAAAGGTAGGGACAGTCGCGATACTATGGCGCTCCACAAAGCTGTCCTATCCTGGACGAAGAAACACTTCGTCTGGTTACATGCCTATAACTCCCGAGTTGGCGAAGCATGTCTGATTAACGGCATCAGTTATGAAGCAGAGAATCGTCGACTCGTGAGAACCTACCCAGCGGAAGGGCTACGACGCCAAGCCTCGACAATTTACCTGGACTTGGACCCGGCTCCCGAGGAATCAGTTGATTCACCAGAGAGCTGATGGAATATCGTCCGCCTCCGTAGACTCGGGAAAGACCATGCTGAAAGGCGGGATCGCTCACTCCCCCGATGCCTGTACAACAAGGAAATCAGAGAAATGATCAGCAGCAACGACTGGTTTGTTGATGCCTATGCGAGCCTTGGCTTTCGTGCAAGCCCGTTTAGCGTACTCGCGCTTCGGGCAGATGAGATGGGCCAACGGTTGATGGTCGGCCGGGATGCCCAGATCAAGGAGGTAGCGCAACGGCTGCTTAACCACGGCAAGATAACATGCCTGGACGGACATATCGGGGTCGGAAAAACGAGTCTCGTAAACGTTGCTGCATACGAGTGCTTCCAAGCGTTCCTGCACGGTAGGACAACCCAGTTGCTGATCCCGCTTGATGAGTCATTCCAGCTTACCAAAGACGAGAACGTGGAAGCCTTTTGTGCGAACGTTTTTCGCAAAGTCGCGAATGTGCTGCTTGCTCGCCGGGAACACCTTGTCGCCTATTCCCTTCCCGGTCCCGGACTTCAACTGGTCGACGCGTGGCTGAATTCGCCCGTTATCCAGCACCTCAATGCCTCCGCGGGAGTGGGAATTACCTTCGGCGCCCATTCGGGCGACAGTACTACAGGTTTAGGCGGAAACGCGAGCGCAGGCCGTTCCAGTCAGATAAACACAGGATCCGGTTTTGCCCAGGAAGGCCTTGAACACCTAGTGCGGGACTGGCTCAACCAGATCTTCTCCGTGCAGGGTAACGGGGGCGTTGTCTGCGTGATCGACAATCTCGAACTCCTTGAATCGGGGGCGGCCGCCCGGCGAACTCTTGAGGCGCTCAGGGACCGTCTGTTCAACGTGAACGGCCTGCGGTGGGTCTTCTGCGGTGCAAACGGCGTTATCCACAGCCTCGCCGCGTCACCGCGCCTAGCTTCGTTCCTGAATACGCCGATCGTGGAGGTGGGCAATATCCGCTCAGGTTTTATCAAACCGTTGATCGAAGCAAGATTGAAGGAATTCCTGATGGATCCGGCCGAGGTTGAGAAGTGCCTTCCCCTGCGACTTGAAGACATCGAATTTCTCTACCAGATCCTGAATTCCAACTTGAGAGATTTGCTCGGCTACGTGGATAGCTACTGCCGGCACCTGGTATCGATTGGAAAGGGTGACGTTCACCAAGACCACAAGCACGCCCGGTTTAAAAAGTGGCTGGACGGTGAAACTACGGAGAGTTACAGCGCGATCTCAAGCCGTATCTCGAAGGACGCCTGGGCGGTCCTTGACATCGCCATGAGCGATACCTTCAAGGGAACGTTCGGTGTAGGTGACTACGGCTCGTTCAATTCAAACAGCAAGATTGCACTTTCGCAGACTTCGTTCCCGAAGTGGCTGCGGGATCTTGAAAGACTAGGACTGCTGACCCAGTCTATCGATGATGGATCGGGGGAGGATGACGGCTTCAAGCGCGACGTGTTCACGGTGACAGCAAAGGGCGCATTGATCCATTATGCGCGTCTGATCAAGAATGAGACACAGTCATTACTTGCGCCGGTCGAATGGTTGAAACGAGTTCATACGCGTAACGCCTGATGGTTAGGCTACCTTAGCTCTCTTTGAAAAGAGAGATTGCTAACGATTGTCACGCGGCGTCATTCACGACGCTTCGAGCGCGCACCTCGCGGTCGCAATCCTCATCCGCGCTCATTTCTGAATCTGTTCCTGGCCGATCTGATGGCAGCGACCGAGTCACCGAAGTCGAAATGAATTACCAAATAAACAGCTGACCCCGCAAGCGCCGGCCGCCGCCTCGAGGCCGACGCCCTCGCTTGTGCATGGCAAGGTTCGATGCCCGGTGTTCCGATGGAGCACCGGGCGTTTCTTTCGTGCGCGCTCGCGCGCGAGACTGATGCCAGCGCCCGCGCCCTGCGCGGGCGAAACACCTGCACCAGCACCCAGCGCAGCTGGGTGAAGAGACGCGTAGCCGCGTGCGGCTACGCGTTGTGTGTCCGGGCAGGCCGGGGAAACCGTGTTTGCGTTCCCTCCTTTCGTATCGGGTTAAGCGCGTGAACCTGCCGTCCGGCCCGCCTCTTTTCGACGCATAGCTCACGGCACTCAGCCCACAAGGGTGCGGCTTCGCCCACGTCCTCGCCCGTTCGGTGCTCGCCTTCGGCTGCGCTCCGCGGTGCGGCCTGCGGGCGTGCCCTTGCAGTCTGCCTGCCGCTCGCTAACCACGCGTCGAGGCGGCTCCGGAAGGCAGATTCACAACCTAGATAGCGTCAAGCAGCATGGCCGGTTTACCGACAATCATTTTGGCCGGTCGACCGGGGTGATTGTCGGTGGTTATCCGGTCATGGTTGTCGCTCCTTCCTGGTGATTGTCGCTGGATGATTGTCGGCGCCGGCCAGTCTGTTTGTCGCTGGCCGTTCGACGGCGGTAGCTTTCGACGTTCATCTCGAAGATCGTCGAGTGATGGACGAGCCGGTCGATCGCGGCGACCGTCATGCCGGGATCCGGAAACACGTCGTTCCAGCCCGAGAACGGCTGGTTGGCCGTGATCAGAAGGCTGCGGCGCTCATATCTTTCGGCGATCAGCTCGAACAGCACGCTCGTTTCGGCCTGGTCCTTTCGGGCGTACGACAGATCGTCCAGGATGATCAGGTCGAAGCGGTCGAGCTTGGCAAGGGCCGAAGGCAGTTGCAGGCTCTGACGCGCGGCCTGCAGTTTCTGCACGATTTCGCTCGTACGTGTGAACAGCACGCGGTAACCCGCGTCAATCAGCGCGTGTCCGAGAGCGCATCCCAAGTGACTTTTCCCGACCCCAGGCGGGCCAAACAGGAGTACTGTGGCGCCTTTCTCGAGCCACGAATCTCCGGTCGCCAGTGCCATCACGTGGGCTTTGGAGACCATCGGCACCATGCCGAAGTCGAAGGTAGCCAGTGTCTTGGTCGGATCGAGATGCGACTCGGCGCGGTGTCGCTCGATGCGCCGCTTGGCGCGCTCGGCCAGTTCGTGCTCAAGCAGTGCACCCAGCAGTCGAGTCGCCTGCCAGCCTTCCTTGTCGGAGCGCTGGGCGAACTCGGGCCACAGGCGGGCCATGGTCGGCAGGCGCAGTTCATTGAGCATCAGGGCCAGTCGGCCGGCATCGTAAGCGAGTGTACTCATGCCACCTCCTTGCCCAGGAGATCGTCATAGGAGCTGACCGGTGGAATCTCGACATTGACCACCGGGCAGTCGACCTGTCGCGGTGCAAGCTCCTCGCGCAACGCCTTCAGATCCGGCAATCTGCCGTCCACCAGCAATGCGTTCAGGCGCGCGGCCAGCACGGCTTCGACGCCATCGAGCGCGGCGAGCTCAAGCAGTCCGACCATCGTCTTGCAGGCGTCGCGTTGCGTCAGCCGTACCTCGAGCTGCTCCCACGTCCGGCGATAGGCCTCACGCGGAAACAGCTCGTCGCGGAACGCGAGTCCCTTGAAGGCCTGCGGCTTGCGCTTGAGGCCCTCGATGAAGTGTCGGTAATCGAGGGCGCGGCGGTTGTCGCCGGCACGCGAGCCGCGCGGGGTGCTGTGCACCAGCGCACCGGACAAATAGCAGTCGAGCCGGTCGCCATAGACTCGCACCTTCAGGCGGTGGCCGATCAATCGCGACGGGGCGCTGTAAAGGATGCCGCGCACGGTGAAGGTGCTGCAGCGTGTGACGCGCGCCTCTTCCTCAACGAAGTCGGTCGTGCGCCGCAGCGGCAGATCGATAAGCTGCTCGCGCTCGAGGCGGAACGCTGCTGCATTGCGCCGGTTGCGGCGCATGACGATCTCGCGCAGGAACTCGTCGTAGGCCGCGCGATCGACGAAGTCCCGGTGACCGCGCAACATCAACGCCTGGTCGACGGACTCCTTCAGATAGCGATGTGACGACTCCACACTGCCGTTCTCGTGACCCTGGCCGCGATTGTTGCGCGTGCCGACCATGCCGTAATGCTCGAGCAGCGCGGCGTAGCGCACCGTGAAGTCCTCTTCGTCCTGCAGATTCTTGAACGCCGCCGACAAACTGTCGGTGCGGTGCTCGAGCGGGCAACCGCCGGCCTGCCAGAGCGCGTTCTGCAAGCCCGTAGATAGGGCTTCGAAACTCTCGCCGCCTTCGACGACATTGGCGTATTCCCAACGCGAGAAGGCCAGCACGAAGTGGTACAGCCGGTGAGCGAATGGCGTTCCGGCGATGGTCACGCGCAGTTCAGCCATGTCGGTAAAGTCTGACAGGCCCCGCGCGCCGGGCTCATGCTGCTGCGGGAAGAAGACTTCCTTCGGCGGCCCGGACATTGCTCTCCAATGCCTCACGCGTCGCTCGAGCGTGCGGCGTGTGCTGTCGGGATACTGCCCGGGATGATCGTCCTGCAGCTTGCGCAGGATCGTGATCGCCTGCAATTGCGGCGCGTTCATGAGCATCGCGACGACTTCGGTGTCCCAGACGTCGGCGAACGGATCAGGGCGCGAACGCCAATAGCCTCGTGGCTTCTGGGACGGCAGTGAGGCATCTCGTTCTATGCGCCGGGCACTGCGCACGCTGATGCCGGCCTTGGCGGCGGCGATCTCCTGAGAGTGGTGTTTGCGTTTGGACATGTAGAGGCGAACCTGTTGGTCGGTGATACGGGTTCCGGACATGCGGCTGATCGCTTCTTCTTGATTTGATCAGCCATCGTAGAACCCGGCCGACTCGGCGCCGCCGGTGGGGAGAACTCTCCGGCGGCTACGCCGCCTCCGACTTCTCCCCACCGGCCAAAACCTCCGTCGCTATACCGGCCAAAATGATTGTCGCCGCGCACAACCCGACACGAAAGGACGAAACATGAACGCAAACACCCCCAACCAACCCCGCCACACCCACAACGCGGGCGTTCCCCCCGCACCCCCCGAGGCCCACCCAAAGGCAGGATTGGGGCGTCGCTATCTGTCGTGCGCCGAGACGGCCAAGCTCGTGCGTCAGGCACTGAAAGAAGCGTTCCCCGGCGTGAAATTCGGCGTGCGTAGCAGCACCTACAGCGGAGGTGCATCAATCAGCGTGCGATGGGAGGACGGCCCGAACACGGCGCAGGTTGAAGCCATCACGAACCGGTTTAAGGGCGCCTACTTCGATGGCTCGATCGACTACAAGGGCAGCGTCTATCACATGATGGACGGCCAGCAGATCAGCTTTGGCGCCGACTACATTTTTACTTCGCGCAGCTACACCGAAGCGAGTATCGAGCGCGCAATCGATACGGTTTTCCGGCACTTTCGCGCGAATTTTCGCGAAGCCGGCCTCGAGCGCCCGACGGTCGCGCAGTACCGGAAAGGCCAGCTGATGCACTTTCGGTTCGCGGACGTCCAGCAAGAAATCAGCCAAGTACTTTGGAAACACTCCGATCGCCTTAGCGTCGCGAAAAGCGCGACGGCCGCAAAGGTGTTCGTTACGCACGACGACGGATACAGCCGTTCGTGCGGCTGCGGTATTTCTTTTGTCCCGCAAGACCTGTAAAGCCTCCGCGCCCGCTTAGGCGGGCTCCGACTGAAAACCGTTTGGACTTCGAAATAGAGGATTGACCATGGTTCACGTTATTAGCGCCGACCAGGTGCGCGAAGCAATGCTCGAATATGTGCACCTTCGCGCTGAGCAGCTTACGAGCATGGCGCACCTTTTTGCGACCGCCGGATCCGTGCGCGTCATCGACGGTGTGCGCGTGCATGTCGTGCCGTTCGAGGATGCCGAGGACGCGTACGGCTGGACGCAGAGCGCCGAAGAATGCAAGTGCGGTGACCTGATCGTATGGGGCCGCACGGTGGCCGTGCTGGATCGTGCATGGCCCGTCACGGTACGCGGCGATGGCGAGGCTTTTCACCGTCTGAAAGACGGCGTGACATTTGAGACCCACGAAGGCGGCAAATATGCCCACGCCGCGCGCATTGCCCGGTCGCTTCGCCTCACTCCGTTTTAATCGGCATCGTCGTCGGGCTCGAAGGGCGTTTTTCCCGGCGAACGGTTAAGCCAGATCCGTTCATAGCCCACCAGATCGCACAGAATGGCCCATGCAGAGTACGGAATTGCCGCATCCTCGCTGATCCAGCGCCGCACCTGTCGGCCGCCGTTATCACTCAGTCCCAGTACGCGCGCGACGCCGCGCCCGGGAAGGCCCGTCCGCCTGACGACCTCCTGGATTTCGGATCCGCGCGGTCGTTCCCATTCATCAGCTGCCCGCAGGCACTCAGGCCGAATCTCCACCTGATAGCTTTCACTCAT
>NZ_CP040077.1:4500000-4775917 GCF_005280735.1 Trinickia violacea | reverse complement strand
CGAGTCGGATTCGGGGTTGCCCGGCGCGCCACCCGAGCCCGGGCGCCAGGTGCGGCGCGCGGCGGCGGCTTCGTTTGCGTCGAGGCTTGGGAGGTCGAGGTCGGCGGCATCGTCGGCAGCACTCGACGTGCCAGCCGAACCGCCGGCCTTTTGCGCCTGGGCGGCCTGCACTGCGCTGACGGCGGCGTCGACCGCCGCGGCGCCCGTGCGGTTCACCACCGCGGACTCCGGCGAGCGCGGCGCGCCGCCGGACGGCGCGGGCGCACCCGACGTGCTCATCGGCGCACGCATGCCCGCCTTTGGATCGAGAACAAACTGGACTTCGACCGGCGCCTGCCAGAAATCGCGGGCCAGATCGGAAATGCGGCCGGAAAACTGGCTCTTGACCCAGTCGAGCTTGAAGCGGTTCGGCGCGGCGATGGACAGCGTGTTCGCGTCGGCGTCGAAGGCGACCGGCGCCAACGGTTTGATCCACGTCACGTACTGCTGGGGCGTCAGCTCACGCTCCAGCAGTGCGGAACAGTGTTGCCAGAATTCGTTCATCAAGGTGCTATCGTTTTTTAGCGCACGACTGCCCGCCGCCGCTATCTGTCGCTCGTGCGCAACAGGACCCTGAACGGCAATGCGGACACGCTCCGGAGGCTTGTGCGACAAAGGTTTGCGGCGAACAAGCGGGCCGAAGCGGCGTGCTGGATTCTTTGGATAAGGCGAGATTCTACCGCCAAAAACGCGTGCCAAGTAAGTTATCCACAGGGCCTGATCAACGACATGAGCCTCACTTGACATCCGTTCGTCAACCTCGCGAGCCTGTGGACCGATGCTCTAAAGTATTGACGGCCAAGAGAAAACCAGTTTAAATAGCGGGTTCCGCGAAAGCGAAAACCAATTTTGAACCCCGGGCCATTGCACTCGGCAGTGCGCGTGCGGACCATCTCAATCGAGTGAGAGCAACATGAAACGTACTTACCAACCTTCCGTGACGCGCCGCAAGCGCACCCATGGCTTCCGTGTTCGCATGAAGACCGCCGGCGGCCGCAAAGTGATCAACGCTCGCCGCGCGAAGGGCCGCAAGCGTCTCGCCATCTAAGGCAAGCTGCGCGCTGTGTCCGCTGCCTGCGGCAACGCGGGGGCCGGCAATGCGCCGCAGGGCTCGGTTCCGTTGCGAGCGCAAGCCACCTTCCCCAAAGCCGCGAGGCTTCTGAAAACGGATGAATTTTCATCCGTTTTTCGTTTGCGCCCTTGGCGCCGGTCGGCGCACTTCGTGGTCTATGCTAGGCCCACGGGCAACGAGGCGCGGCTCGGGCTCGTGATCGGCAAGAAGTACGCGCCGCGCGCGGCCACGCGCAATCTGGTTCGACGCATCGCGCGCGAAGCGTTTCGCGTGCGGCGCGCGGACTTCGGCGGCTGGGACATCCTGCTGCGGCTGCATACGCGCTTCGACAAGAAGGCGTTGCCGAGCGCGGCGTCGCTGCCGCTGAAGGCGTTGTGCCGCGTCGAGATCGATGAGCTGCTCGGCAAGGCGGCACGCGAAATCGCGAAGCGCCAGGCTGCGCCGCCCGCCGGTGCCGCAACCGGGGCGAGCGCGACGGAATGACGATCCCGGCGACGCATCGCATGCGCTTCACGCGCTCAATGCGACCCGCGCCGGGACAGTGCTGGCTCGAGATCTTCAAAAGCCAGCTCGATTGCTTGTAGCCGAGGGGCGGCACGCCATGCCGCCATTGCCATGCAAACGGTACTGCTAGCGTTACTGCGCTTCTACAAGATTGCCGTGAGTCCCATGCTCGGCAACCGGTGCCGCTTTTACCCTTCTTGTTCTGATTACGCGCGCGAAGCAATCCAGTATCATGGCGCCGCGCGCGGGACTTACCTCGCCGCCCGGCGCCTTTGCCGCTGTCACCCGTTTTCCGCGGGCGGGATCGATCTCGTGCCGCCCCCCACCTCTGAAAAGCGCTGATGCGCCGTTCCATCGACTCTGAGACAACGCATGGATATCAAACGCACCGTCCTATGGGTGATCTTCTTCATGTCAGCGGTCATGTTGTTCGACAACTGGCAACGCGACCATGGACGCCCGTCGATGTTCTTCCCGAACCCCACGCATACGCAGACTGCGGCGGCCGGCGGGGCATCGGGAACGACACCCTCCACGCAAGCCTCCGATGTGCCGGCGGCAAGCGGCGCGACGACCGCAGCCGCGCCCGGCACGGCGCCGCAGCAGGCGCCTCAAACGGCGCAGCTGATCCACTTCAGCACCGACGTCTATGACGGCGAGATCGACACGCGCGGCGGCACGCTCTCGAAGCTCACGCTGACCAAGCGCGGCGGCACGAACCAGCCGGATCTGAACATCACGCTGTTCGACCACACGGCCGACCACACGTATCTCGCGCGTACCGGCTTGATCGGCGGCGATTTCCCGAATCACGACGACATCTTCACGCCGGTCGCGGGCCCCCGCACGCTCTCCGACGACCAGAAGACGCTCACGCTCAGCTTCGAGTCGCCGGTGAAGGGCGGTGTGAAAGTCGTGAAGACCTACACGTTCACGCGCGGCAGCTACGTGATCGGCGTGAACACGAAGATCGAGAACGTCGGCACGACGCCCGTCACGCCGACCGCCTACATGGAACTCGTGCGCGACAGCCAGCCGGTCGAAACGCCGCGCTTCTCGCACACGTTCATCGGGCCGGCTGTCTACACGAACGAGCACCACTTCCAGAAACTCACGTTCAGCGATATCGACAAGAACAAGCAGGACTACGCGACCTCCGCCAACAACGGCTGGATCGCGATGGTGCAGCACTACTTCGCGTCGGCGTGGATTCCGCAGGAGGGCGCGCAGCGCAGCATCTATGTGCAGAAGATCGATCCGAATCTGTACCGCGTCGGCGTCCAGCAGCCGCTGAAGACGATCGCCCCGGGCCAGTCGGAAGATGTCAACGCACGCCTGTTCGCCGGTCCGGAAGAAGAGCGCATGCTCGAAGGCATCGCACCGGGCCTCGAACTCGTGAAGGACTACGGCTGGGTCACGATCATCGCGAAGCCGCTCTTCTGGCTGCTCGAGAAGATCCATACGTACGTCGGCAACTGGGGCTGGTCGATCGTCCTGCTGACGCTGCTGATCAAGGCCGTGTTCTTCCCGCTGTCGGCGGCGAGCTACAAGTCGATGGCGCGCATGAAGGAAATCACGCCGCGCATGCAGGCGCTGCGCGAACGCTTCAAGAGCGATCCGCAGAAGATGAACGCCGCGCTGATGGAGCTGTACAAGACCGAGAAGGTCAATCCGTTCGGCGGCTGTCTGCCGGTGGTCGTGCAGATTCCGGTGTTCATCTCGCTGTACTGGGTGCTGCTGTCGTCGGTGGAAATGCGCGGCGCGCCGTGGATTCTCTGGATTCAAGACCTCTCGCAGCAAGACCCGTACTTCATCCTGCCGGTGCTGATGGCCGTGTCGATGTTCTTGCAGACGCGCCTGAACCCGACGCCGCCGGACCCCGTGCAAGCCAAGATGATGATGTTCATGCCGATCGCGTTCTCGGTCATGTTCTTCTTCTTCCCAGCCGGTCTCGTGCTGTACTACGTCGTGAATAACGTGCTGTCGATCGCGCAGCAGTACTACATCACGCGGATGATGGGCGCGGCGAAGAAAAAGCCGGCCTGACGCGACTGCCGTGGCCAGCGGGCAGACGGTGCGCCGTCTGCCTGTTGCGACGGATGAGCGCAGCAACCAACAAAAAGCCGCCCGGTTTGCGCCGGGCGGCTTTTGTTTGGGTGTTCGGTTTCGGCGTTGTCGGAAACGGCGTGATCGAGTGGGTACCCGTCAGACGGCTAGGTCTTCGACGAATTCAGCGTTCAGCCCCGTCCCCGTAGAACTGCTCGATCAGCTCTTGAACCAGGTAGCGATGATGCGGCGACAGCGCTTCGATCTTCGACGCCAGTTCGATCGTCTCCGGCGTCAGCGGATACTTTTCGTCTCGCGGGAGGGGCTTGGGCGTCGTGCGGGCTGCGGTGCTCGGCGGCGGGCCGTAGTGCAGCCAATGCAGATCGACGCGCAGCCATTCGGCGAGGGTCGCGAGCTTGTCGGCCGTCGGAATCGTGCGGGCGGTCAGCCACTTGTGCGCGGTCTGCGGGGAGATCGGGTTCTCGCCGTGGTGGCGCAGATTGAAGTGCAAGGCAAGCTCGGTCCCGCCCGAGATTTTCTCGGGGCTGCGCAGCAGGGCGAACTTGAGGCGCTCGGAGAACGCCGTTTTTTCATCGACGGTTGGCATCACAAAATTGTGCAGGTCAGCCAGCGTCAAGGAGACAACCAATTAGGCTACATTTAACTAACGTAAGCGTAGTTTTAGCTGAGATACGCCGTATGAGATCGTTTTCTTCGATAGCCGAGCGGCACCGCAAGCCCTTACCCATCATGCATATTCAGCCCACTATAGCCTCAATTTCGAGCGCAAACTTTAGGAATGGCCTTATCCTAAGCAAGATAAATAGCCCATCTGCCAGATAGCCGCTCGCCCCCGGCTTGGCACGTCGAAGCCGGACAACCGGCGCGCTACAATGCGCTGCGTTTTCAGCAAGCACGTACGCGTTCGCCTGCCCCCTCGTCCACTGCCGTTCTTCTCCGCCATGCTCGCTACCGATTCCGATCCGATCGTCGCCATTGCCACCGCCCCCGGACGGGGAGGCATCGGTGTCGTGCGGGTGTCGTTTGGCCGTACCGGGGAGGCGGCCGCCCAAGCGCTGATCCAGGCCCTATGCGGCCAGCCGCTCGCGCCGCGGCACGCGAGCTATGTGCCGTTTCTCGACGGCAGCGGCAACGCACTCGACCGCGGCATCGCGTTGTACTTCCCGGCGCCGCACTCGTACACGGGCGAGCACGTGCTGGAGCTGCAGGGCCACGGCGGACCGATCGTCATGCAGCTGCTACTGCAGCGCTGCGTCGACGCCGGACGCGCCTTTGACCTGCGGCTCGCCGAGCCCGGCGAATTCACGCGCCGCGCGTTTCTGAACGACAAGCTCGATCTCGCGCAGGCCGAAGCCGTCGCCGATTTGATCGAAGCGAGCACGGAAGCCGCTGCACGCTCGGCCGGGCGCTCGCTCGAAGGCGCGTTTTCGCGCGATATCCATGCGCTCGTCGAAGACGTGATCACGCTGCGCATGCTCGTCGAAGCGACGCTCGATTTTCCCGAAGAAGAGATCGATTTTCTCGAAGCCGCCGACGCGCGCGGCAAGCTCGCCCATATCCGCGAGCGGCTCGCACAAGTGCTCGGCGACGCGCGGCAAGGGGCGTTGCTGCGCGAGGGGTTATCGGTGGTGCTCGCGGGGCAGCCGAACGTCGGCAAATCGTCGCTGTTGAACGCGCTGGCCGGCGCCGAGCTGGCTATCGTCACGCCGATCGCCGGCACGACGCGCGACAAGGTCTCGCAAACCATCCAGATCGAAGGTATTCCGCTGCACGTGATCGATACGGCCGGCCTGCGCGAAACGGAAGACGAGGTCGAGAAGATCGGCATCGCGCGCACGTGGAGCGAGATCGAGCGAGCGGATGTGGTGCTGCATCTGCTCGATGCGCGCATCGGTTCGACGGCTGAGGATGGCGTGATCGCGGCGCGTTTTCCATCGGGCGTGCCGGTCGTGCGCGTCCTGAACAAGACCGATTTGACCGAACTCGCGCCGTCGGTCGCGCGTCTTTCCGACGCGAACGACGACGATGTTTGCGAAGTGCGTTTGTCGGCAAAAAAGGGCGAAGGAATCGAGCTGCTGCGCGAGCAACTGCTGCGGATCGCCGGATGGCAAGCAGGCGCGGAAAGCGTCTATCTTGCGCGCGAGCGGCACCTGATTGCGCTGCGCGCCGCGCAGGATCACCTCGCGCTCGCCGCCCAGCACGCGAATCAGAACGCGCAGGCACTCGATTTGTTTGCCGAGGAATTGCGGCTCGCCCAAGAGCAATTGAATTCGATTACGGGGGAGTTCACGTCGGACGATTTGCTTGGCGTGATTTTCAGCCGGTTTTGTATTGGGAAATGAGCGCCCGCCTCCTCATTGTTGTCGTTCGGATAACAGTGAATTCGGAATCTAGGTATTCACCCTAGTCGCCTGTCCTCCTAGACTGCTATCACTCGCTACACACCACGGTGTTCGTAGCTCTGAGCAAAACAATCTTTGGAGGTAGTCGCCATGAAATCGCTGATCAACGCCGTCGCAATCGCCCTCGTTCTCGCCGCACCGGCCGTTTCCTTCGCGCAGTCGAACGAGCCGGTCACCCGCGCGCAAGTTCGCGCCGATCTGGTTCAAGTCGAAAAGGCCGGCTACAACCCGCTCGATTGGATGCACTATCCGGAAAACATCCAGGCGGCCGAAGCGCGCGTAGCGGCGCAGAAGGGCGCAGCCGCCGATACCTCGGGCTACGGCCCGTCCGCGGTCGCTGCATCGCAGTCCGGTCAACGCGGCGAAGTGACGATGAGCTCGTATTCGGCTCCGGTGTACGTCGGCCGCTAAGTCTCGATTGCCGCGACGCTCGAAGCACGATTAGCTGAGCGTCCATCGGCAAGACGGCCCGAAAAGAAACAGGCCCGCGCCCCAAGGAGTCGCGGGCCTGTTTCGTTAAATTCGATGCCGTGTTAGCTCTTCTACGGCATTCGGCGGTTTCCTTCTGCTAAAGCCGGTTGCCGGCCGTTCCTTCCACCTCTAGCCGCCACTTCGCTCCACCGACTAGTCCGGCAGCGCTGCGATCGCGCTCAGCAGATCGCACACGAGCGACTCCTCCGCCGCGAGAAACTCCGGCGAATCGGGCTCGAAATCTTCGTGACACGGTTTGCCTTGCGCCTTGCGGATGGCTCTTACGCTCAGCGCGACGGCGCGCGCCTTGCGGTACAGCGCGTGATCCCACGCCAGCAGAGGTTCGTTTTCGCTTTCCATATCGCGGTTGTCGGCAACCGCAGGCAAAGCTTTAGCGCACCGCCGCAAATTGGAGGGGGGCGCCTAGTTAGGGACGCCTAGCCGGGGGCGCCTAGTTGGGGGCGCCTAGTCGAGCTTGCCTATGGGCCGCCGCCTAACTCTTGAGTGCGCGGCGATATCCCGCCGTCAGCGCCCAAAATAAAAAAACGTTAACCCGGCCGAAGCGGGAAAGACAAGCGCGCTTCCTATCCTGATCAAACAGTCTCTGTCGCCGTTTGTGTTTCGTTTGTGTTTCGTTTTCATTTATTACGGACTGCGATGGAATCTGCTCGACAGCCAAGCCATATGACACATTGCACGGAGGAAGACATCATGACGCCCCGTCTCAAGCTCGCGTTGCCGATTGCCTTGATGATGGCACGCGCTGGCGCCATCGCGGCGAACCGGCTCACGCCGCAGGAGTGCCACTCCTACCCGTTCCAGCCGACGCACGGCGCGCTCACACAGGACGACCTGGCGCGCGAGCTGGCCGAACTCGAATCGGTCGGCTACCGGCCGAGTCTCGACAACTACTCGTTCGATATCAGCGACGCCCGCGCGCGGCTGAACGCCGAATACGCCAGGGATTGCTTGCCGAAGGGGTCCACAGCGAGCCTTCCATCGACGAGCGGCTAAAGCGGGACGCATCTGCCGCCATTTATAACGCCGAACCGAAAAGCAAAGAGCCCGGCCGATGCCGGGCAATTCGCTCGACGCGCGTATCGCCGACCGAAACGCCATGCGCGCCACATCTCACACCGTTGTCGATCGTTTCAGATTTGAAACCCGAGACCGATCTACTCAACACGTCTCAACCCGCTTATCCACAAAATCCGTGCACAGAACTGTGGATAACCTCGGGAGCTTTCATCCAACTCGTTGGAGCAAAAGCCATTTTTCGTTTTGCCTCGCGCTATACAGCGAGCGCCATTCTCGCTGGCGCTTTGAAGCGGGCCGGATGACGAGCGTTTCGCGTTAGCTCTTCCATTTGGCCCCGAGCTTATCGAGACCCGCTTTCTGAAGATCGTCGAGCGTCATCGCGATCTGAACCTGGCACGTCGCGTCGAGCTTGAGAAACCAGGGTTCGGCGAGGCGCGGAATGTCGCTCGCGGTCGGAATCTCAAAGACGGCAATGGCGCCTCGGGCGCCGTCCTGCTCGGTGAAATAGATTGCCTCGGGCTGGCATTCCTCGATGATTCTTCTGATCACATCGCCCGCGGTCCCTTCGAGGACGAGCGTGTTAAATGGTTGATTCGGAATCCTGATGTTAAAAATCATACGCATGACGTGTCTCCTTTTCGGCTGCGCATTGGTTCGCGACAAGACGCCTTAACGCTGGCCCATCCAGCATAGGAGCTATCCAAGTGGAAAAACGACAGACCCTAGAAATTAGCGCAGGCGGCGAGTGAATATTGCAGACCAGTGTGTTGCCTTGAAGTGCGCAGCGCGCCATAGCGCCCGCTGAGTGCCCCGCCCGTAACGCTTCTAGAGCCACATGCTCAAGCGGTACGACCTTTGCTTCTTCCCTCGTATCGGCAAGGGCTAAGCAAAAAGGGGACAGTCATGCAACGACTCAAGCAATTCGGAATAGCCGGCGCAATCGCCATGCTGGTGTTGTTCGGCGGCTGCACGCTCGGCGGGGCCGCGGTGGGCGGGGTCGCCGGCAATGAACTCACGCACCACAGCACAGCAGGCACGGTCGGCGGCGCGGTCGTCGGCGGTGTGGTGGGTTACGAGCTGGGCAAATAGCGGCTCGCGCCGTCACGCATCGACTGCCATAGCGCGGGATGGAGCCGACGCGGCGTAACGAAAGCGCGTCGAGGAAATCGGCGAAGGCCGGTGATCAGCGTCGCGACCGAGTGAAGTCATACAGCCGATGCCCGTGCAGGCTGTCGACGATACGGCTGCGCAGCCGCTCGCGACGGTAGTGCCCTGCAATAAAGATGACCGCCAATACCAAGACCGAGATTCCTATCGCCATGCCGACCACTGTCTCGTCCATGGTTGCTCCCTCGTTACGTCATGCTATGCGCATGAGAATACTGCGTCCGGGCGCATCCTGATAGGGTTAACGAGCGCCAATCTTTGCTGTCACGCTTTAGCATCGGCACGTTTTTCAACGACAGCATGGCATGGGCTGAAACGCTAAAAAGAAGCCCGCTCGCGGCGGGCTAATCGGTCCTCCCACATGCGCTGACCGAGACCTGGTTCGCGCATGGAGACATCGTGCGCGGGTGCCGTTAAAGCGAATGTGCGACGAGAGACTTTGCGTCGAACATTTGTCTACATGAAAACCCGCTGTCGATCTCTACGCTGTTTTCGCGTGCACGGCTTTGTGGTTTCGTCGTGTCGACCCGCTTCCTCCGCCATCGATCCGCCCATATCCGCCACGCTGGGTAAACCTTGTGCATCGATTCTCGCGCCACGGGAATTTGACTTTGTATGGGCGGGAATAGTGGGGCATGCTTGGCTTCATCGAAAGTCGAGGGACGCCAGCCCATGCAGGACAAATCGAACACAGGCGCCGAGCGGATTCTTCACGTGCTCGCATCGCTCGCGCATCACGGGCGCCCGATGACCGTGAAGGAGCTGGTGGCGCACACCGGCCTCGCGCAGAGCACGCTCTACCGGCAGATCGCGATGCTCAAGCGCTGGGGCTTCGTCTCCGAAGACGCCGGCCGCTATGCGCCCGGCCCCGTCAGCCTCCAACTCGCGCTGAGCTTCGATCTCGGCTCGCACCTCGTCGAAGCGAGCCGCGAAGCCATGCAAAAGCTCGCGCGGATTTCGCAGGAAAGCGTCGGCCTCGTGGTGGCAGTCAAGGATCAGGCGGTGTGTCTCGACATGGTCGAGAGCTCGCAATCGCTGCGCTGTTCGTTCGAGAAAGGCAGAGCGGTGCCGCTGAAAGCGGGCGCGTCGGCGAAGTCGCTGCTCGCGTTCATGGGCGAGCGCCGCCGCAGCGACATTCTCGATGACGTCTACGCCGGCGACGCCGCTGGCCGCGCCGAGGCGGACACGCAACTCGAGCGCATCCGCTCCGACGGCTACGTCGTGAGCAACGGCGAAGTGGACCCGGGCGTGTGGGGTGTGAGCGCACCCGTCTTCCATCGCTCGACGCGTGCAAGTCCGAGCGCCGCGACGATCACGCTGATGGCGCCGTCGACGCGCGCCATCGGGCGCGAAGCGCAATTCATCGACGCCACGCGCCGCACCGCTCGGGAAATATCCGAGCGGCTTCAATCACACTAAGCAACGAGCAGTCTATCGATTGATAGGAAGCGGCAGCGTAGGTTCGCCGCTTCGAACCGACGACTGCAAGCGACTGCGGTCAATGCAGCCTGACCTCAGTGCCGGTGCAACAGACTGCGTAACGGATGACGCCAGTCGATTCGCCGCGCATCCTCGCTTTGCGCTTGCTGTCGGTGTTCCTGCCACAGCTCGTCCGAAAACAGGAACGCGACGATCAATAAGGGCAGGACAAGAAATGCGCCAAGTATCAGGTGCTCGATCACGATGGCCTCCGCATCGCTGTACTACAAAAACGTCATCCCATTTTAGGCTCGCTCCGCCGCCGATAGTTTGCGATTCCGGTATGGGTGAGTGGGCTCGACCTCACTTCCGTTTATGCCTCGAATACGCACATGCGGCGGGCCTGCGGCAATCCGCCACGAGCTCGCCTGCACTCCCCGCGCGGCGCCTGGCTCGGCGCGCCGCCCTCAGCCGCGCGCCCAGCATCTCAACGACGCGAAAATCATGCGTTACTGGTTCGAGGAACCCTATGAAACCTTCTCGGAGCTGTCGCAGCTTTACGACCAGCACGTGCACGACCAGCGCGAGCGGCGCTTTGTCGTGATCGACGCCGCCGGCGAAACGGTCGGGCTCGTCGAGCTGATCGAACTGGACTACATTCACCGGCGCGGCGAATTCCAGATCATCATCGCGTCGAGCGCGCAAGGCCGCGGCTACGCGACGATCGCGACGCGCCTCGCCGTCGACTACGCCGCGGCCTTTTTCCACGCCGCGGCAAACACCGCCGCGCAAATCAGCAACGTCCCGCCGCCGCGGTTCACCGCGCGTTGCACGTTGGTGCTGCGGATCGCGCGCCGCGCGCTCGACGCGAGCAACGCATAGCCGAACGCGTTGAGCGTCGCGAGCACGATGAAGGTCGCCTCAAAAATCACGATCTGGGGCCAGACGGCGACGTGCGTGTCGATGAACTGCGGCACGAAGGCGACGAAGAAAATGATGCTCTTGGGATTCAGCGTCGTCACTGCGTAGGCATGCGCGAAGATGCGGCGCGTGCGCGTCTCGGAGATGTCCGCCGCGCCGGGGTCGCCGACCGGCGCGCGCCAGAGCTTGATACCCAGGTAGATCAGATAGACGGCGCCGACCCACTTGAGCGCGGTGAACCAGGCCGCTGACGCCGCGAGAATCACGCCGAGGCCCAGCATCGACGCGGTCATCGCCGTCAGGTCGCCGAGCGCCACGCCCGCTGTGGTCGCGAACGCATAGCGGCGGCCGTGGCCGAGCGCATAGGAAACGACGAGCAGCACCGTAGGACCGGGAATGGCAACCAGGATCGCCGATGCAATCGCAAACGGCAGCCAATGAGCGAGTGTCATTGAGAGTCTCCGAGGAATAGCGGGATTTATCCACGAAGCGCCGGACGATGCAACGCGATTTTTCGCGCGCGGGCTATCGTCTCGTTGCCGATCGCCGGGCCGCTGAAGTATCGCTCTATCGCTCGCTGATATTCGTCTGCATCAATCATCCTCGCGGCGGCATGTTACGTGCTCGATAGTCGCTATAACGAGCACATAGCGAAAACCCTTGCGCGAGCAGGCATTCTTTTTATTCTGTATCCAGCCCCATATTTCGGGTCGCACGAAGACAGCGGGAAGTGACTTTATGTGCGGCGCGGCAAAATCGCTTTTCGAATTATTAAGCAGCTTAATTGTTGATGGGTATTTTCCCTAGCGACTCGAAAAGCCTTATCTGGTGGGCCATCCAGGCGGACTGCTTGAATTCGATGTGAAGCTGATATGCAAGATTTCAGGGCTCGGAGACCCAGGCTAGTCCTGCGCACAGGGTGCGACAATTCGCCACTATTGCGAGTGCACACAAGATGTGCTTGTTGTTTTTCATGTTTGATCTAGATTAAAAGACGCGGGTTTTCTATTGCCGTTAAATACATAGCTAACCTGAGTAAACCCGCATGGAGGCAGACCATGATGAAGCGCGCAGGGATTTTCTTCTCACTCGTTGGTTTGCTTGCCGCCGCCTCGGTGGCGCAAGCACAAGACACGGTCATCAAGCCGACACAGACCTTCCAGTTCAGGCCGAATTCCTACGGGTGCTTGTCGAAAGACAAACTCGATTCCGCCTACCAGCATGGTCAAGCCGGCGAGCAGCAGCAAATGCAGCAGTATTTCTCGGGCTATGAGTGTCTGTCGACACCCGAGCACTCCGATTTCCGCGTCGTGCGCGTGGTTGGCCACGATGTCGAATTCGTGAATGCCGGCAACGGCGACACGCAAGGTCTCTGGACGAGCGACCGCTTCATCAAGCAGTGATCCGATGCCGCCTCGCGCGGCGCGATCGCGGTTTGCTCGAGTTGCCGGCGGCCTGATGCCGGCGGTGCTTGTACGCGTTTCGAAATGGACGGCTTGGCATGCGCCAAGCCGTTTTCTGTTTTTCCAGCCGGTTTTTCAGCTGGTCGGCCTCATTCCCGAATTCGAGTCGCGCTGATGGCACACGCCGCTGCCACATGCCGACGCCATGCCACCGTTCCGTTCAATTTCCCGCGCCGAATGCGTTCATTCGGTATCATCACGCGCCAACCCTAAGCGCTGGCGCAACGCGCCGCACCGGCACGCGGCGTGGTTCGTTCCACGCCCGGCCTCCATTCTCCTGACTCGCACGCGAGCGAGTCGTATCTGGTGCTGCATGGCTCTCAAATCGACGATCTACAAAGCAGAACTGCAAATTGCCGATATGGATCGGCATTACTACGGCGATCACGCGCTGACGATTGCGCGCCATCCGTCGGAGACCGACGAGCGGATGATGGTGCGCGTCACCGCGTTCGCGCTTTTCGCGCACGAGCGGCTCGAGTTCTGCAAGGGGCTGTCGGACACCGACGAGCCCGACCTCTGGCAAAAGGATCTGACCGGCGCGATCGAAACGTGGATCGAAGTCGGCCAGCCCGACGAGCGGCGCATTTCGAAGGCGAGCGGCCGCTCCAATGAAGTCGTCGTGATCGCCTACGGCGGCAAGACGTCGGATATCTGGTGGCAGGGCGTGCGCGGCAAGGTCGAGCGGTTGTCGAACGTCACCGTGTGGTCGCTCGGCGAAGGCATCGCCGAAGCGCTCGGCCGGCTTGCGGCACGCACGATGCGCCTCCAGATGACGGTGCAGGACCACGCGGCGTGGCTCGGCAGCGCCGACGCCGATCCGGTGGCGATCGAATGGACCGTGTTGAAGGCGCCGGCGCAGGCGTGATGCGCGGGAAAGCGCGGCAACTAGACGACGTGCGCCGCCTCCGGCGGCCCTTTCAGCTCGACCATGTTGTGCTCCGGATCGAACAAATATAGCGACGGGCCGTAGCCGTCGGCGCCATAGCGGCGGCCGAGTTCACCCACCTCGACGCCTTGGGCGGAAAGATGGGCGCGCAATGCGTTGCCATCGAACGGATCGACGCGCAGGCAAAAGTGATCCATGTTGCGGCCCGCACCGGGCACGCCGCTGTCGGCACGATCGATCGGCCCGCCGGTTGCGAGCAGATCGATCAGCGAGCGGCCGGCGCGAAGCTGAATCAGCCCGATGTCGCGCTGTTCTTTTTCGACCTTGCAGCCAAGCACGCTGCAGTAGAAGTGGGTCATCGCTTCGAGATCGGCGACGCGAATCACGACGTGATCGATCTCGCGAATAGTGAACTTCATGTGAGGTGTCTCCTTCGGGAAAGGCACTTGAAGTTTACCGCCGGCGTGTAACGTTCCGATGCACGTCGAGGACGCGAGCGGCGAATCACGCAAGAAGACAGACCGTACAGGCGAAAAAAAGCCCGCTCACTAGGAACGGGCTTAATCCATATCAGGAGGAGACATGGAGGAGACAGGAACCACTATACACAACCGGATGGTGCGACGCAATAAAATTTGCGTTAAAAGTTGTTAAATTGGCAAACTGTCGCGATTTAGCACCCCGCCATCTCGTCACGAAGCCGTCACAACGTGCGCCAAACAAGTGCGTCGAATGACAGAGCAAGAACTGGGGCGTAGTGTTTTGAGATGAAGCCTACAGTCACATCGTCTACCTGTGATTCGAGGACGAGAGGGACGAGATGAAAACCGCTTATTCGACCGATGCCGAACGCTGGAGCGCTGTCGCCGAGCACGACGCGCAAGCCGACGGCGAATTCTTCTACGCCGTGAAAACGACCGGCGTGTTCTGCCGGCCGTCGTGCGCGTCGCGCCAGCCGCGGCGCGAAAACGTCGATTTCTTCGCTACCGTGGACGAGGCGCGCGCCGCCGGTTATCGCGACTGCAAGCGCTGCCAGCCCGGCGGCCTCCCGCGCGAGCTCGCGATCGTAAATCGGGCGTGCGCCGCGCTCGACGCCGATCCCCAGCAGCGCCTCACGCTCGCGCAGTTGAGCGATGCGGTTCACGTGAGTCCGTTCCATCTCCAGCGGCTCTTCAAGCGCGTGGTGGGCGTGTCGCCTCGGCAGTACCAGGCGGCACGGCGCGGCGCGGCGTTGCGCGACGCTTTGCAGCGAGGCGACGGCGTGACGCGCGCCGCCGTCGACGCGGGCTACAACTCGGCGTCGCGGCTCTACGACACCGCCGCGACTGAACTTGGCATGGCGCCGTCGAGTTACCGGCGCAAGGGTGCGGGCTTGCGCGTGTACTACGCGAGCGCGCCGACGACGCTCGGCTTCGTGCTGGTCGCCGCTACGGCCAAGGGGATCTGCAAGATCGCGTTTGGCGACGATGCGGACGCACTGAGCGACGAGCTGCACAGCACGCTCGCCAACGCGGAGCTGATCGAGGACGCCGCTCGCATCGCGCCTTTCATCACGCAGATCGACGCGTATCTACAGGGCACGCGGCAATCGTTCGATTTGCCGCTCGATATCGCGTCGACGGCGTTCCGGCAGCGGGTGTGGGACGCGCTGCAGCGCATTCCGTACGGACAGACGCGCAGCTACACGCAGATCGCCGAGGCGCTCGGCTCGCCGAACGCAGTGCGGGCCGTGGCAAGCGCGTGCGCGTCGAACCCGGTCGCGCTCGCGATACCGTGCCATCGCGTCATCCAAAAGGGCGGCGCGCTCGCCGGCTATCGCTGGGGGCTGCCGCGCAAGGCGGCACTGCTCGAAGCCGAAGCGCAGCACGCGCGCGAGGCCGTGGCGAGCGAAGACCTGGATGACGCAGCTTGAGCACCGCCGCCCGACACGCCACTGCGAACGCCGCGGCATCCGCCACGCTCGAGCTGCCGTTCAAAGCGCCGTATGACTGGCCGCGCGTCCTGCGCTTTTTCGCGGGACGCGCGAGCCCCGGCGTCGAAGCGGTCGAAGACGGCGCCTATCGCCGCGCGATCGAATGGCAGGGCGCCGCCGGCACGCTGACGGTGCGGCGCCACGCGCGCAAGCATTGTCTCGTCGCGACGATCGAGGGCGCCGCGAGCCAGCATGCCAATACGCTCGCGCCGCATCTCGCGAAAATGTTCGATCTCGGTGCGAACCCGGCCGAAATCAGCGGACACCTCGCGCGCGATCCGTGGCTCAAGCCGCTCGTCGAGGCCGTGCCCGGCCTGCGCGTGCCCGGCGCGTGGTCGGGTTTCGAGCTGGTGGTGCGGGCCATCGTCGGTCAGCAGGTGAGCGTGAAGGCCGCGACGACGATCATCGGCCGGCTCGTCACGCGCGCCGGCCAGCGCATCGACGACCATCCGCACGAAGGCACCGCGTGGCGCTTTCCGACGCCCGCCGCGCTCGCGAGCGCCGATCTGGAAAAGATCGGCATGCCGGGCAAGCGCGTGGCCGCGCTGCAGGGATTCGCGCAAGCGGTCGCATCGGGCGCGGTACCGCTCGACGCCGCGAGCGCAGCGCCCGCCGATCCCGCCGCGTTGCGCGCGGCCTTGCTGGCGCTGCCTGGCATCGGCCCGTGGACCGTCGAGTACGTCGCGATGCGCGCGTGGCGCGACGCCGACGCCTGGCCACACGCCGACCTCGTCCTGATGCAATCGATCATCGCGCGCGACGCCGCGCTCACGCGGCCCGCCGCTCAGCGCGCACGCACCGAGGCCTGGCGTCCGTGGCGCGCGTATGCGGCGATGCACTTCTGGAACGAGGTGACGGACCGTGCGAACGGCGCACGCGGCGGCTGACCGGCACGTGCGTGAGCGACGCCAGAAGCCCGCTCGAAAAGCGCTGAATTCCCCGAAAACCCTTGCTGGCATTGGGTTCAAGCGAGCCTGTCGGGTAAATGTTAAAGTGCCCGCTACCCAAAAATTTCGGCCGAGCGCCCGCTTTAGCGCAGGGTGCCCGTCTCCGTCCGGTTCGCATCGATGTCCAATACCAAACCACCTCACCATTGCGCTGCACTGTCCCACCGGTTGTCCGTGCTGACTTCCGGCGCGGCGCGCGACGTGCTGGCGCAGGGCCTGCGCGGCATCGAGAAGGAGAGCCTGCGCGTGACGCGCGACGGCGCGCTCGCGATGACGCCGCATCCGCGCGCGCTCGGCTCGGCGCTCACGCATCCGTCGCTGACAACGGACTACTCGGAAGCGCTGATCGAGCTGATCACGCCGGCCGAGCGCGACCCCGCGACGACGCTCGAGCGGCTCGACGAGCTGCATCGCCTCGTCTACAGCCAGCTCGGCGACGAGTTGCTCTGGAATCTGTCGATGCCGGGCCAGCTGCCGGAGGACGACGACATCCCGATCGCCCAGTACGGCACATCGAACATCGGCCGGCTCAAGACCGTCTACCGGAAAGGCCTGGCGCTGCGCTACGGCCGCACGATGCAATGCATCGCAGGCATCCACTACAACTATTCGCTCGCCGACGACGTGTGGCGTCTGCTCCACACGGACCAGCACTCGACGGCAAGCGCCGTTGATTTCCAGTCCGAACGATATCTGGCGCTGATCCGCAACTTCCGCCGCACGAACTGGCTCTTGATGTATCTGTTCGGCGCGTCGCCCGCGCTCGATCGCCACTTCCTGCGCGGCAAGCCGCACAAGCTCGATGCGTTCGACGCCGACACGCTCTACCGCCCCTACGCGACGAGCCTGCGCATGAGCGATCTCGGCTACTCGAACACGACCGCACAGGCCGCGCTGCAAGCCGACTACAACACGCTGCCGGGCTACCTCGACGCGCTCGCGAAAGCGGTGAGCCAGCCGTATCCACCCTACGAAGCGATCGGCACGCACCGCGATGGCGAATGGGTGCAGATCAACACGAACGTGCTGCAAATCGAAAACGAGTTCTACTCGACGATCCGGCCCAAGCGCGTGACGTATCCGGGCGAGCGGCCGCTGCATGCGCTGGCGGCGCGCGGCGTGCAGTACGTCGAAGTGCGCTGCCTCGACATCGACCCGTTCGAGCCGACCGGCATCGCGATCGATACCGCGCGCTTTCTCGACGCCTACCTGCTCGTCTGCGCACTCGACGACAGCCCGCTCCTGCCGCCCGACGCCTATGCCGAAGCGAATGCGAATTTCGGCCGCATCACGCTCGAGGGCCGCAAGCCGGGTCTCGAACTGACGCGCGACGGACAAACCGTGGCGATGCAGGATTGGGCGGCCGAGCTGCTATCGAAGATCGATCTCGCCGCCCAGGCGCTCGATGCGCTGCGCGGCGACGATGCGCACGCGCGTGCCGTCGCGCAGCAGCGCGACAAGCTCGCCGACGCATCGAAAACGCCGTCGGCCCGCGTGCTGCAAACGATGCGCGACAAGCAGCAAAGCTTCCTCGCGTTCGGCCGCGCCCAAAGCGAAACGCACGCGGCGTACTTCCGAGCGCACCCGCTCCCGGAGGAAGCCGCGCGCGAAGCTGCCGCGCTTGCCGCACGCTCACTCGACGAGCAAGCCCAGATGGAGCGCAGCGAAGTCGGTTCGTTCGACGCGTTCGTCGCCGCCTATCGCGCCTATACGCTGAACCGCTTCAGCGTTTGAGGCACGGATTCAGCAGCCCTCACGAACGACGCGCGCGAAACGCGCTTAGCCGTTGACGGTCCAACCTTGTGTCATCGCAAGAAGCGCGGCGCAAATATCGCGCCGCGCTCACTCGATTTGTCCGCGATTCGCCGGACAAAAGGGGGAGAGTCCCGATGAAACGAGTGCTTTTGATCGCGCTGCTGGCGCTGCTCTCCGGCTGTTCATCGACCGGTCAGGTCAGCCCGGACACGATGCAGACCGCCACCGAACCGCTTACTTGCCAAACGCCGACGGAATGCGCCGCCTGGTGGCAGCGGGCGCGGACGTGGGTCGCGAATCACGCGAGCTACGCACTGCAAACGTCCACTGATTCGCTGATCCAGACGGTGGGGCCGGCCGGCGGCAGCCGCTCGCTCGCCTACGAAATCACGCTGACGCCGAATCACGACGGCACGGCGACGATCGGCTTTGCCGCGCATTGCGACAGCATGTTCGGCTGCGATCCGAATCCGTGGCAGGCGGGCGCGGACTTCAAGCGCTACGTGAGAGCGGGATCGGGCGCGCCGGCCGCCGCACCGGCGAGCGAGCCGGGCGGGCCCGGCAGCTTCGCCCCGCCGCCATCGCGGCCACCGCTGCTGCGCACGGATTTGTCCGACCGGCTCAGTGCCCCATCGCCGGACCGGCGCCCTTGCGCGGCTTCGTGACCCAGACCAGCAACGCGAGCGCAACGAAGCCGACGCACGAAATCCGGAAGAAATCGTTGGTCGCCATCATGTAGCCCTGGGTCGTGACGATCTGGTTGAGCTGAGCCGTGAGACTGCCGCCGGCAAACCCGAGATTCGAAAGGGCGCCGCTGAAGTCGTTGGTGTTCTGTGAATACTGGCTCACCGATTCGGCCAGCACCGCGTGGTGATAGATCGCGTCGTTTTCCCAATACGTCGTGCTGACCGCGGTGCCGATCGCGCCCGACAACGTCCGCAGAAAATTCGACAAGCCCGACGCGCTTGCGAGCCGCTCGTCGGAGATGCTGGAGAGCGTGATCGTCGTCATCGGCACGAAGAAGCACGCGACGCCGATGCCCTGCACGAGCCGCGGCAGGATCACGTGATTGAACGGCACATCGAGCGTGAACGTCGAGTTCCAGTACGACACGACCGCGAACACGACGAACGCGAAGCTCGCCACCATCCGCAAATCGAGCCGGTGCATATTGCGCCCGATCATCGGCGACAGCACGAGCGCGAGCAGCCCGACGGGCGCGGTCGCCAGGCCGGCGAGCCCGGCCGTGTAGCCCATCACCGTCTGCAGCCACAACGGAAAGATCACGACCGAGCCGAAGAACGCCATGAAGCCGAACGAGATGATCATCGCGCCGAGCGCGAAGTTGCGGTCCTTGAACAGCGACAAGTCGACGACCGGCTCTTTCTCGGTCGCCTCCCACGCGAGCATGAACGCGAGCGACACGGCCGCGATGATCGCGAGCGCCAGGATGAAGTTCGAGTTGAACCAGTCGCGGTCCTTGCCGAGATCGAGCATCATCTGCAGACACGACACGCCGATCACGAGAAGCGCGAGACCGATCGCGTCGATGCGCTGTCGGGTGGTCTTCGTCTCGCGGCCGCGCAGCAGGAAGTACGCGCAGACGGCGGAGAACACGCCGATCGGCACATTGATGTAGAAGATCCACGGCCAGGTGTAGTTGTCGGTGATCCAGCCGCCCATGACCGGCCCGAAGATCGGCGCGACGATCACCGTCATCGCCCAGAGCCCGAGCGCCAGACCGCGTTTGGCGGGCGGGTAGCTGCGCATCAGGATCGTCTGCGAAAGCGGCACCATCGGGCCCGAGACGAGCCCCTGCAACAGCCGGAATGCGATCAGCGACTCGAAGTTCTGCGCGAAGCCGCAGAGCGCCGACGCGATCGTGAAGAGCAGCACGGAAAGCGTGAAAAGCCGCACTTCCCCCACGCGGCGCGCGAGCCAGCCGGTCAGCGGCACAGCGATGGCCGACGCGACCGAATACGACGAAATCACCCACGTGCCCTGGCTCGACGCGACGCCGAGGCTGCCCGAGATCGTCGGCACCGCGACGTTCGCGATCGACGTATCGAGCACTTCCATGAAGGTGCCGAGCGCGAGCCCGACCGTCAGAAGCGCAAGCGTGCCGCCTTGCAAGGGCGCCAAGCCGCCCTCGGCGCCCGACGATGCGTCGGGCGCCGGGACGTCGGAAGCTGCGGTGCTGGTCATTCGAATTACCTCCGTGCGTGCAATGGAAACCTTGTCCTTGCACTTATTTCGCGAGCCGAAGAGGCTCAATTTTCATGCCACCGCATTATCTGCCCAGACAGCTAAGTGCCTGGCAGCCACCTATAGTTCAGACGATACTTCGGCGCTCGCAGCCCGTATATCGAGCGAATTGCCTAAGCGCTGCTGCCGGCCGCGAGCGCTGCGCGGGCCTCGCCTCTACGCCGGGTTCTGCTTGGCGCTCCCCGCTTGCGGCTCATCTGCGGCATCCGCCCGATCACCGAGACACGACGCGATCGAACCCTCCGGACCGTTGGCGATGAAACGCGCGAGCAGTCCGATCATCGTTCCCAGCTCATCGGCCGAAAAACCGCGCAACTGCTCGTTCAGCGCCGCGGCGCCCAACCGGGGCAGCTGGCGCGAGGCGGCAATCCCCTGCTCAGTCAGCGCGAGACACACGACACGCCGGTCCGCGGCGCTCCGGTTACGCACGATCAGCCCCTTCTTCTCGAGACGATCGAGCATGCGCGTCATCGACCCGCTGTCATACGACAGCGCGCGAGAGAGCTCCTGCGAGGTCCGGGCCCGGCCGTTCGCAAGCAGCAGCACGACGCCGACCTGCTGCGAAGTCAGGTCGAGCGGCTCGAGCGCGCGGTCCATCCGGTCCATCAGCACGTTGCGTGCTTTGGTCAGGTAGTAGCCGAGACTCGATTCGAGCTGGATCTCGTCGGGATCGTAGAGGTCGTCACTCATGGGACTCATAAACCGGCAGCCGGGAAGACGGTGAGAAGTTTACCTGCCTAGACAGGAAAACCGCTGCACAACCCGCCGCCCGACGTGCTGATTAGCAACACTCCACGGATGCAGTGTGCGAAGTATCTTGAGATTTACTTGCATAGTCAATATTATTCTATGCAACCAGTTACGCGCGATATCGCGCCGCCGAGACAATGTTCTAACCGCCTCACCGCGCGGCATCCCGCGCCGATGCACACAAGGATTTCCCATGCAGTACTTGAAGAACGCCCTGAACGGCCTTGGCCGCCACCTCCACGATTCGGCACTCCACGCCTTCCAAGGCCCGCATCGCTGGTGGAAGCTCGCGTTCTTCGCGGCGATGTTCGTGCTGCCGGGCGGGTCGGTCTTGGTGGCGCTCATCGCGTGGTTCGATCATCGGCGCCATCAACAAGGCCAAGCGAAGGTCCGCCAGCCGCGCGTCGACGCTCGCGCGCCTTACGCCCAAGCCACGCTTCGGCCGTAACGCCTCGTAACCCGCCTCGCCGGCCCGTAACCGATCCGTAACACACGGCGCAGGGCTGGCACATTACCCTCTAGCTTTCGCTTGCCTCCGAACGCGCGGTACCGCGCGTCTCTCAACCCTCGGAGGACCTGACGCGCCGCGCCAAGTCCGGGGGCACTCGTAAGTTACCATTCGGGCTTCGCCGTCCGTTGCCGCCCTAGCCGCCCCAGCCACGTCAAGCGCGCGGGCGCCGGCAAACCCGGCGGCAGCCTTCGTCGCTCATCCGCGCACTCGTCAGGCGCATATCGGGCGACGGCCGAATCGACAGGAATCCATTGCATGCAGCGTCATCGAATCCCGCACTCGCGCGCGGGCATCCCGCGTGTCTTGACCCTCGCCGTCGCGACGGCAGCGGCGATTGCGTTCGCGGGCTGCGCCGTCGGTCCGAACTATCAGCGTCCGGCGGCGGCCGTGCCGGCGTCGTACAAGGAAACCCCCGAAGGCTGGAAGGTCGCGCAGCCGTCCGATCAGTCCGACCGCGGCGACTGGTGGAAGGTCTATGACGATCCGCAGCTGAACGCGCTGATCGACAAGCTGAACACCGCCAACCAGACCGTCGCGCAATTCGCGGCGGCTTACCGCCAGGCGCGTGCGCTCGTCTCCGAGGCGCGCGCGGCGTACTTTCCGACCGTCGGGCTCTCGGCGAGCGGCTCGCGCTCCGGGCAGCCGTCGAGGTTCCAGGGCAGCACGCAGGTCGGCAGCGGCAACTCGTCGTCGACGATCACCAACAACTACAGCGTCTCGCTCGATGCGTCGTGGGAGCCGGACCTGTGGGGCAAGGTGAGCCGTCAAGTCGGCGCGCAGAAGGCCGGGCAGCAAAGCGCCGCCGCCGATCTCGCGAACGCGCGTCTGTCCGCTCAGGCGACGCTCGCGCAAACCTACTTCTCGCTGCGCGCGCTCGATTCGCAGCAGAAGCTCCTCGACGACACCGTCGCCTCCTACGAGCAAGCGTTGAAGCTCACGCAGAATCAGTACGCGGTCGGCGTGGCCGCGCGCTCGGACGTGATCACCGCGCAAACGCAGTTCCAATCGGCGCAGGCCGCCGCGATCGACAATGGCGTCGCCCGCGCGCAGGACGAGCACGCGATTGCGGTGCTGGTCGGCGAGCCGGCGTCGACGTTCTCGATTCCGCCCTCGCCGCTGACCGCCGTGCCGCCCGACGTGCCGATGCAGCTCCCGTCCGCGCTGCTCGAGCGCCGGCCTGACATCGCGTCGGCCGAGCGCAAGGCCGCCGAGGCGAACGAGCAGATCGGCGTCGCGATCGCGGCGTTCTTCCCGACGCTCACGCTATCCGCGCAAGGCGGCTTCGAAAGCTCCGCGTGGTCGCAATTGCTGACGCTGCCGTCGCGCTTCTGGACCGTCGGGCCGCAGCTCGCCGCGACGCTCTTCGACGCCGGCTTGCGCAGCGCCCAGACCGAAGCGGCCCGCGCCGCCTACGATCAGCAAGTTGCGGTCTACCGGCAGACCGTGCTCGCCGCATTCCAGGACGTCGAGGACAACCTCGCGTCGCAGCGCATTCTCGCGAACGAGGTCGTCGTGCAGAAGCAGGCAGTCGACTCGGCGCGACAGGCGCTCGCGATCACGGCCAACGAGTACAAAGCGGGCACGGTCGCGTATGTGAGCGTGCTGACCGCGCAGACCACCGCGTTTACGGCCGAGCAGAAGCTCGTCACGTTGGGAGGCCAGCGGATGGTGTCGTCGGTGGGGCTCGTGAAGGCGCTCGGCGGCGGCTGGGATACGGCGCAGATGGATCGCGAAACCGGCGGCGTGACCGCCCCGGTGCCGGTCGCGCAGAAGTAGAAACAGGAACCGAGCGAAAGAAAACGGCAGCCTGATCAGGCTGCCGTTTCGCTTGATGGACGAGCGCGCTCGCGGCCCTAGTGCATAAATGTCAGCGCGACGACGCCCGCGCCCGTCGGCCGTCCGAGCAGATTAAGCAGGCCCGCGAGATTGTCGCGCTGATCGGGCTCGGCGCTCGCCTCACCCTGAAACTGCGTCATCCCGCCCGCCATCGTGCCGTGGCCCTGCAATTGCAACGGGCCCTTGAGCGTCGACAGATCGAGCGTCGACGAAACCCCTTGGGCCTGAAACACCATCCGATAGGACCCGAGCGGCTTCACGCGCGAAACGCGCGACGACATATCGGTGAGCGTCACGATCAGTTGACCGAACGGCTTCTGCCCGAGAACCCGCCATTCGGACCAGGTCAAGTTCACGTCGCCTTGCAGGTCGAGCGTGTTGAACGGCGCGCCGAGTCCGGCCAAGAGCGCCGCCGGCACGGCGAGACTGCCGCCCGACAGCCCTGCGCCTTTGGATGTCGCCTCGAATGTCACAGGGTCCGGCATTGCGTCCGACTGCTTCATGCGCATCTGCAAACGGCCCGTCAACAACGGCCAAAACGCCGTATGCCACTCGATGCGCCCCGGCAACAGCGTAGCCGTGCTCGAATCCGAGCCGGCCGCGAGCATCAGCGCGGCCGAGCCATGCCAGAGCGAGCCGGACGGCTCGATCAAATTCACGTGCCCTTGCGTCTCTTTCGCGAACTGCGGCGTGATCCACGCCGCGGGCAGCATCACGATCAGCGTGATGCCGCACGACACGACGGCGATCGCCAGCCAGGGCGCGAAGACCCGCAGACGCCACATCCATAACTTCATCGGTGATCCTTATCGACGAGCGGTCATCGAGCCGAGCTGGAACCGGCCGCCGGCTGCAGCGACGCAGTGAGGTCCACCTGACCGTCGGCCTTGAGCGCTGTGATATGCGCTTCGGATACCTGGACTTTGTATTGCTTGCGCACGTCGTCGAGCCACATCGTCCAGGTCGGGAACGACGCGTTCTTCAATTGGACCTGGACGGCGTTGCCGGCCATTTCGACCTGCACCGCATTCAGCCCGTGGTCGGTCAGCGACGCGGCCAGCGCGCTCTTCAGCGCGCCGCCTGTCGGCGCCACGCCCTGCGCCGCGACGGCGAGCGTGCGCGCCTCGTCGGCTTGCGCGGTCATCGCCGCGACCTTGCGCTGCATCTCCGGCAACGTCTCGCGCAAGTGCGCGCGCCCGGCCTGCGCCGGCGCCCACAGCACCGAATACGCGATCACGACGGCCAGCACCGCGCCGCCCCACGTGATGAGCGTCTTTTCGCGCGCGGTGCGCGCTTCCCAAAACGTTGCCCAGCTATCCGCAAATGCTGTCTTCATGGTGCGTTCCTGATCGCCCATTTGCCGGTGCTGCTGTCGATTTCGCCCGAGAGTCCGTTGCGCGCGAGGCGCTGGGTGAAGTCGGGATCGACCTTGGTTTCAGGCTTGAACGTGACGTCGAGCCGCCGGTCGTTATAGTCGAGCGCGGCCACGCCATTGACCGGCACCGGCCCGAGCGAATGCGCGAGGCCCGCGGCAAGCGACAGGAAGTCGCTCGGCGACAACTCGCCCGCCGCGACGCGCAGTTGATCGAGCTGGCGCGACATCTGATCGGGCGCGTCGAGCACGACCGTCGTCTTTGGGAAGGCGTTGAGCAGGAGTTCGGTCATCTGCGCGTTGAGCGCGTCGCGCTGGCGCGCGAGCATCAGCCACTGCACGTTCATCCCGATCACCGCGACCACGATCGATGCCACCGCGAGCGTCACGGGCAGGCGCAGGCGCCGCAGCGTTGCGCGATCGAGCCGCCACGGACGCGCCTCGAACTCGAACTGGCACAGATCGAAACGGCAATCGAGCGCGCGGCGCGCGAGCGTCTCGAACGGCAACGATGTGGCGCCGGGCAAGCCCGCGCGAGACTGCGGCGCTTGCGAGACCGACGACAGGCGCGGCTCGCTGCCGGGCATGTCGGCGAGCTCGTAGAGCGTGACGGGCGCGTCGCCGGCCAGCGCGGCCAGCGTCGCGCCGACCGCCGACGCGGGCACCGCGAGCCCCTCGCCGTGCGCACCGCGCGCAAGCGCAAGCTCGACGCGCGGCTCGTGCGCTTCGATCGACGGCGCCGCCGCGCCGGACGTCTCCGTGACTTCGGCAAAGAGCGCCGCCGTGTGCTCGACGACCGTGCCGAGCACCGCCGCGACAATCGGCACCACCGTCGGCGCGACCGCGTGCGCGACGGCAGCGTCCTGCGCTGCAGCGGACGCCTCCTCGAGCGCCTCGCCAACCGCCGTCGGCATCCCTTCGGCCAGCGCCGGAACCGGCAGGCAACGCGTGACCGGCACGGCGCGCACATTGCGGTGCCCGGCCGCGCCGAACGCTTCGACGATGAAGCGGAACCAGCCGCGATCGATCACCGCGAGCACGCGCGCGCCGTCGCCCGGCGACTGCGGATCGAGCGCGATGTGGCACGTCTGCGGGTCCTGGATCAGTTGATCCTCGACGACGTTCGGCAGCGCCTGCCGCAAGCGCGGCCCCTTCAGAGGCGGCACGGCGGCACGCAGCATCAGCACGTCGCGCGCGGCGAGAATCAGCACCGTCGACGACGCGCGCGGCAACAGCGAAAGCGCCGCGCGTCCGGCGCGCTGGGTGCGGCCGCCCTTGTCGAGAAGCAGAAACGCCGTCTCCGGCAGTTGCCATTCCTGCGACGGCACCGCCGGATCACGCGGCGGCAGAAAGACGATCAAGGTGCTCAAAGTGCACTCTCTCCTGGTCTGGGGGCGTTCACGTTCATATTTATAGCTGGTCGCTCACGCGCACGATGCGGGTGGTGTGGGTCAGCGCATCGCGATACACGAGCGTCGTGCGGTCCAGTTCCGCGCGTTCGTGCTGCACGCGTCCGTGGACCAGAAAATAACTCGTCGTCACATCCATCAGGCTCGTATCGGCCGCCGCCGTCTGTGTGCCCGCAGCCTGAAGCGCGAGCGTGATATCGCCGATATTGCGGAAAAACACCGTCTCGCGCCGCGCGACGAGCGCCTGCGCACT
Source organism: Trinickia violacea (assembly GCF_005280735.1). Taxonomy (NCBI): domain Bacteria; kingdom Pseudomonadati; phylum Pseudomonadota; class Betaproteobacteria; order Burkholderiales; family Burkholderiaceae; genus Trinickia; species Trinickia violacea. The sequence goes on along the minus strand of NZ_CP040077.1, from coordinate 4,749,395 downwards.
CGACAGGCTCATGCCCGTCACGATGGCCGCGATCACCTCGGCGCTCGCGGTGTTCATGTTGACCGCGGTTTGCGTCGGCAGCACGGTCACAAAGGGGCGCAGCCGCGCGACCATTTCAGGCGTGAAGCCCGGCACGTTCAACAGCGAATCGACGCTCGTCATTTGCAGCGGCGCGACGGCAGCGTTGTCGTCGGTGTCGGAAAGACCGGGGTTGTCGGTGAAGCTGTTGCCGCCTATCGCGCCCGCCAGCTGCGGCGCCAGGACGCCGGATGCCGGCACCCCCACGCCGTTGTTCCCCATCTGAAAACGGGTCGCCGATTGCTTCAGGCTCGCGCGCACTTGCACCGCGACATTCTTCGCGAGCTGGCCGTTCAAGCCCAGAAGCGACATCAGCCGCTGAAGAGCCTGGACCTGTTCGATGTCGATTTGGAGCGCGCCCGGCGCGGGAATCGAAACGAGATTGCGCAGATTGAACTTCGCCTGCGCGTCTTCGATCGAGCCCGACAAATACGTCTGCGCGCCTTGGCCAGCGCCGGATTGGCCGATCTGGCCGAGAAAGTCCGACAAACGCGTCTTGGCGATCGGCACGCCCCAGACGCCGCCGAGATATGTGATGCCGGCCGACGTATCGGCTTCCGAGCGCAGAATCAGGCGCGTCCAGTCGAGCGCGCCACGCGCGACCCATTGCGCCTGCGAGACGAGCCGCTGATTCTCGATGCGCCGGATCTGCACCTGCTGACGCCACAGAATCCCCGATACCAGAATCGCCGACAGCGCGACCACCAGCAGGGCGGTGATGATCGCGGCGCCGGTTTGTTGCGAGGGTTGGGATCGACGTGGGCGCATCGTCATTCCCCGATCAGAAACACGCGCGTGATCGGCACGTGCAGCGAGGTCGCGCCGATGCTCACTTCAAGCCCCGTCACCGAGCGCGGCAGCGGCGCGTTGCCGAGCTGCGGCACCTTGAGGTTGTTGTCGTTGCGGCGGATCTCGGCTTCGACGTCGGCCATCTGCGTCGTCCAGCCGAGCTTCGGCACATACAGGCGCGCCGAAATCGAGCCGACGCCGCCGATCAGCGGCACCGCGTTCCAGTCGCCGGTGCCGCCTCGCAGCGCGCGCCGCAGCTCGCCGACATTGCCGATCGGCGGCGAGGCGTAGCGCGTGACCTGGCCGTTGGCGACGCCGTAACGGACGACTTGCAGCCGCGGCGGGTCGCCCGCGAACCCGAAGTTGCGCACGATCTGCAGCGTCGCGCCGCCGACCGAGATGGCCGGCTGGCCGACTTCGTCGTCGGTGGCGGCCTGGCGCGTGTCGACGCGCATCTGGTCGAACAATTGTGCGAACACGCGCTCGTCTTCCATCGCGCTCGAGATGGTCTGCCGGCCGCGGATGATCTGGTCGAGCCCGCGCCACGACAGCACCGCGATCACCGCGAGAATCGCGATCGCCACCATCAGCTCGATCAGCGTGAAGCCGCCGATCGAGCGGTGCCGAAGGTGACGCGCGAGGCGGCGGTCAGAGTGCACGGTTGGTTTCATTCGGGACCACCGTGACCAATTGCGCGAGCGTGCCGTTGCTTCCTGGCGTTGTCACCGACACCTCGACACGCCGGAATACCGGGTTCGGGGTCGAGCTGACGCGCTGCGTGCACGTGAGCGGCAAGTTGCCTTGCGAGCAATCGAACGTCTGCGTGCCGATCTCCGGCCACGTGTGCGCGAGATACAGTTGGGCGAGCGTGTTGTCCGCGCTCCAGCCGGCGAGGAGCCGCTGGTGCAGTTCGGATTCGCTCGCCGCGAGTGCGCCGACTGCGCGCAGCGACGCCGCCAGCGCAACCGCGATGATCGCGAGCGCGACGAGCACTTCGATCATCGTGAAGCCGGGGGTACGGCCATCCGGGGCCGGCGCTCCGGGGGTACGGCCATCCGGGGCCAGCCCTCCCGGGGTCCGGCCAGCAGGCGGCGCCATGCGATGTTTCATTTCAGCGCACCTCGTAGCGGCCGTTGCCGGTGCCGACGATCGTCGCGCGGCCGACTGCGGAGTAAAGCGTGATGGTCACCGGCGCGTCGATACTCTCGACGCCGAACACGACGCGATTCGCGCGCAAGTCGGAACCGGGGTAATCGATCGACACGTCGGTCACGCCGCCTTCCCAGCCGCGCGGGGCGAACATGTCGTCGCGCAGCGGACGCCAGCCGTCTTCGGTGCGGACGTCGAAGCGATAGCCGCCGCTGACCGGCTGCCACGCGATGGGCCGCGCGCGCACTTGCGCTTCGTCGCCGGCGGACTCGAACAGCAGGGCGAGACGCTGCGCCTGCTCGTTCAGATCGGTGCGCGGATTGCGCGAAATCGTGACCGCCGCCAGCGAAACCAGAAGCCCCGCGATCACGAGGACCACGAGCATTTCGAGCAGCGTGAAGCCGGCGGCCGGCCTTCCGGCGGCCGGCGATCCGGGGGCCGGCCGTCCGGGGATCCGGCCATCCAGGGTACGGCCAGCACGAATTCGCGAGGATAGGCGCATGATCGAAAGCGATGCCGGACGCAACAATGCCTAGACGTGCCGGGCGCAGCCTACTGCCACGACCCGATATCGGCGTCGTTGCCCTCGCCTCCGGGCTTGCCGTCGGCGCCGTAGCTGAACACGTCGATTTCGCCGTGCACGCCGGGGTTCAGATACTGATACGGATTGCCCCAGGGATCGTTCGGCAGGCGCTCCAGGTAACCGCCGTCCTTCCAGTTGTTCGGGACCGGGTCCGTGGACGGTTTTTCGATCAGCGCGCGCAGGCCCTGCTCCTGCGTCGGATAACGGCCGTTGTCGAGGCGGTACAGCTTGAGCGCCTGCATGACGGTGCCGATGTCCTGCTTGGCCGCTACACGGCGCGCTTCGTCCGGACGGCTCATGATCTTCGGCACGATCAGTGCGGCGAGAATGCCGAGAATCGCGATCACCACCATGATTTCGATCAGCGTGAAGCCGCGCTGGCGGCGTTCGCGCAGTGCCACGGCTTCCTTACGGCGAATGGTCCACATATGCATTTCTAACTACCTCTTTCCAAGATGAATGCCGGTCGCGCCCGCTAGACATTAGGCGTTCGACCCAGCTCGTAGCGCTTGTGCGCCTCGTTGTCTCCGGCGGCTCGGGCGTCCGGGCCGCTCATTGTAATGTCACGCAGTTGGAGGGTTTCGACACATCGCAATATTCACATTAGTCCGTACAATGACGCACATGAACGCTCTCCAGATTCGCCTTCTGTCCTTGGCGCTGTTCGCGGTGTTCTGCGCGACCGTCACCTATTGGGCCATCACGCTCACCTCGCATCCGGCGCCGCCGCTGCAGGCGGCTTCGGTGCGCGCGCCGGTGGCGGTCGAGGACGCCGCGACGCTCTTCGGCGGTCAGCTCACCCACGACGTGAACCGCAGCATCAAGCTGTTCGGCATACTCGCGCTCGGCGAAGGCGCCTCGGCCATCGTCAGCGCCGGGGACGAGCCGCCGCGCGCGGTGTCGCTCGGCAGCTCGATCATGCAGGGCGTGAAGCTCGACGAGGTCAAGGCCCGCTCGATCATCGTCGATCGTAACGGCGCGCGTTCCGAAATCTTCCTGCCAGCGAACCCCATCGGTCCGACGATCTACGTGCGCTGAGTGTTGCGGCGTTCGGCGCGGCCGAACGCTGAACACGGCGCCGCGCACGACGTACCTGCCCGTCTACTACTGCACCATATTGTTCAGATCGATGATCGGCAGCATCACGGCCAACACGATCACGAGCACCACACCGCCCATCGCCAGAATCAAGAGCGGCTCCAAAAGGCTGGTCAAGAACATCGTCCGGCGCTCGAGCTCGCGTGCTTCGCCTTCGGACGCGCGGTCCAGCATCGTCGTCACGTCGCCGGTCGCCTCGCCCGAGCGGATCAGGTGCACGAGCACCGGCGGAAACGTCTTTGTATTGCCGAGTGCGCGCGAGAGCGACGTGCCCTCGCGCACGCGCACGATTGCATCGTCGATATTGCCGCGCATTGCGCGGTTGCTGAGCGTTTCGCCGGCCGCCTGCAGCGCGCGCAGAATCGGCACGCCCGCCGCGGTCAAAATGGCGAGCGTGCTCGCGAAGCGCACCGTGTTGTAGCCGCGCACGAGCTTGCCGGCGAGCGGCGCGGTGAGCAGCCACCGGTCGAACGCGAGGCGCGGCCCGGGTTGCTTGAGAATGCCGCGCACCACGTAGACCACCACCACCACGGCAATCAGGATCGCCCACCACCAGTGCCGCACGAAATCCGAGAGCGCCATCATCAGCACCGTGAGAATCGGCAGCTTCTGCTTCGTGCTCGCGAACACGTTGACCACCTGCGGCACGACGTAGCTCAGCAGGAAGGTCACGATGCCGAACGCGATGATCGTGACGATCGTCGGATACGTGAACGCGAGAACGATCTTCTGCTTGAGCGCATTGCGCTGCTCGATGTAGTCGGCCAAGCGCGACAGCACGAGGCCGAGCCTGCCGGTATGTTCGCCGGCGGCGACGAGCGCGCGGTAGATGTCGGGAAAATCCTTCGGATGCTGCGCGAGCGCATTCGCGAGCGAATGCCCGCCGAGCACTTCGGCGCGGATCGCAGCCATCAGTTCGCGAATGTAGTCGCGTTCGGCCTGCTCGGTGAGCACCGCGAGCGCTTCGTCGAGGGGCAGACCCGCGATCAGCAGGCTCGCGAGCTGCCGCGTCAGGATCGCCTGCTCGCGCTGCGAAAGCTTGCGGCCCAGCGAGAGGCGCTGGCTGCGCTCGCCGCGCGTGCGCGTCGCGGCCGGCTCGACGACGAGCGGCGTCAGACCCTGCGTGCGCAGCTGACCGCGCGCGCCGCGCGCGCTGTCGGCGTCGAGGACGCCCTTCTGCGCCTTGCCTGCGGCGTCGATCGCTTCAAAACGGAATGCCGGCATGACGTCACGCTCCGCCAGTCACGCGTATCACTTCCTCGAGCGACGTAAGGCCGGACGCGAGCCAGCGATCGCCGTCCTCACGCAGCGTACGCATGCCTTGCGCACGGCCGGCCTCGAGGATCTCGGCGTCCGCCGCATTGCGGTGGATCATCGTGCGGATCGTGTCGTCGATCAGCAGCAGCTCGTAGACGCCGCGCCGCCCCGCATAGCCCGACTGCCCGCACTTGTCGCAGCCGACCGGGTGCCAGTGCGTATGACCGTTCTCGACGCGCTCTTCCTTGCAGACCGGACACAGCCGCCGCACGAGCCGCTGCGCGAGCACGCCGAGCAGCGACGACGCGAGCAGATACGGCTCGACGCCCATGTCGGTGAGACGCGTGACGGCGGAAGCCGCATCGTTCGTGTGCAGCGTCGCGAGCACGAGGTGGCCCGTGAGCGACGCCTGCACGGCGATCTGCGCGGTCTCGAGGTCGCGGATTTCGCCGATCATGATGATGTCCGGGTCCTGGCGCAGGATCGAGCGCAAGGCGCGCGCGAAGGTCATCCCGATCCGCTCGTTGACCTGCGTCTGGCCGATGCCGGCGAGGTCGTATTCGATCGGGTCTTCGACCGTCATGATGTTGGTCGTCGCCGTTTCGAGCCGCGACATCGACGCATAAAGCGTCGTCGTCTTGCCCGAGCCCGTCGGCCCCGTGACGAGCACGATGCCGTGCGGACGCGAAATCAGCTTGTCGAATTTCCCGAGCGTGTCGGTCGCCATGCCGAGCGCTTCGAGATTCAGGCGCTGCGAATCCTTTTCGAGCAGACGCAGGACCGCGCGCTCGCCGTGTCCGGTCGGCAGCGTCGAAACGCGCACGTCGACGGGCCGCCCGCCCACGCGCAGCGTGATGCGGCCGTCCTGCGGCAAGCGTTTCTCGGCGATGTCGAGCTGCGCCATGATCTTGATCCGCGAGATCAGCGCGCCGTGCAGCGCCTTCTTCGGACGCACGACGTCGCGCAGCGTCCCGTCGACGCGAAAGCGCACCACCGATGCATTTTCGAACGGCTCGATGTGAATATCCGATGCCTGCTCGCGCGCCGCCTGCGTGAGCAGTGCGTTGATCATGCGGATGATCGGCGCGTCGTCTTCGGATTCGAGCAGGTCTTCGACTTCGGGGATGTCCTGCATCAAGCGCGACAAGTCGACTTCGCCTTCCACTTCGCCGACCACCTGCGCGGCGCTGCCGTCGCTGCGTGCATACGCTTGGTTGATCGCTTGCGAGAGATCGTCGGCGGACAGCCGCACCACTTTCAGCGCGCCGAAATTGCGCGCGACTTCAGCCAGCGCTGCATCGCTCGTGCGTTCGCTGATCCAGACTTCGAGGCCGTCCGCGTGCTGATGCGCGACGAGAATCTGGCCGGTCTTCGCAAAGCCATACGGCACGAGCCGGGCGGCAAGTTGCGAAGGCGGCTGGCGTTCACCCGGCGCGCCTTCGTGGGCGGACGCGAGCGTGTCGATCACTGCGATGCTCCCGGCGCGGCCGTCCCCGGCTGTTGCGGCGCCTGTTGTTGCGGAACGCTCTGCGGTTGCGCTGTCGGAGGCTGCGCGACCGGGAGCTGCTGCATTTGCGGTTGCTGCTGCGGGACGCTTTGTGGCTGCGCGACCGGGGCCGGCTGCTCCGGTGCGGGCGCCTGTTGCCGGCTCACTTGCCTGAGATCGAACAGGTTCGTCACCGCACCACCCTGGTTCGGGCCCTGCGGCATCGGCGGCACAACCGGATCATCCTTGTCGCGCATCACGTTATTGTCGGAGCGATACGCGCCCGTCACGCCCTGGATGTAATCGTAGCGGTTTTCGGTGACCGCCTGCGCGGTTGCGTTGTCGGCGATGATCACGGGACGCAGGAACACCATCAGGTTAGTCTTCTGGCGTTGCTTGGTTTCCGATCGAAACAGCTGACCGATCCACGGAATGTCGCCCAAGAGCGGCACCTTGCTGTTCGACACCTGATAGTTGTCCTGCATCAAGCCGCCGAGCACCAGGACCTCGCCGTTGTCCGCGAGAATCGTCGACTGGATCGAGCGCTTGTTGAATGTCGGGCCCGTCGGGTTCGTGGTCGCGTTCTGAGTGCCACTGACGATCGACGAGTCTTCCGTATAGATCTGCAGCTTCAGGATCCCGCCGTCGGTGATCTGCGGCTTCACGTGCAGCGTCAGGCCGACGTCGACGCGGTCGACCGTGTTGAACGCGCTACTCGGCGTGGAGCTGGTCAAGTTCGAGTACGAACCCGTCGTGATCGGCACGTTCTGGCCGACCACAATCTTCGCGTCTTCGTTGTCGAGCGTGATCAGGTTAGGCGTCGACAGCACGTTCGCGTCGCTGACGCCGGCGAAGTACTGCAACAGTGCGCCGAGACCTTGCACGCCAAATAGGTTGTGAAGCCACCCGATGTTCAGGCCCTGGGTGAGCGTGTTCGCCAGCGACCCCACCCCGCCACCGTTCGCTACGGGCGCGGCCAGCCCCGCCGTCACGCCGAGGATGTTCGAACTGGTCACACCGCCCGCGGTGCTCGAAAGGTTGGTACCCGCGAGGAGATTGCCGCTCGCCACCTGCCACTGGATGCCGAGGTTGCCCGCCGTCGTCGAATTGAGCTCGACGATCAGCGCTTCGATATAGACCTGCGCGCGTCGCGCGTCGAGCTGATCGATCACGGCGCGCAAGTTGCGATAGACAGGGTCGGACGCGGTGATGATGAGCGAGTTGGTCGCCGCATCGGCCTGGATCATGCCGCCGGGCTGGTTTTCTTCCTCGTTGCCTTGCTTTTCGAAGGAACCGCCGGCGCTCGAACCACCACCGTATGAGGAGCCACCGCCGAGCGTGCTGCTGCCGCTCGACAAGCCGCCGCCCATCGAAGACGGCAGCGGCGGCGTACCCGACGTTCCGATCGAGGTCGAGCTGCCGCCGCCCGATGTGCCGAACGAGCCGCCTTGGTTGAACGCATTCGCGCTGTTCGACTCGGCCGACGCCCCCCCGCCGCCCTTGCCCAACATGCCGCGCAGCGTCTTCGCGAGCTGCACGGCATTGGCATTGCGCAGCGGCACGACGTGCATGTTGCCGGGCTGGGAGCTCGGCGCGTCGAGCTTTTGGGCAATCGACTTCGCGGCGGCTAGCCGCGCGGCGTTCGTCGCGCGCAGCAACAGCGAATTGGTGCGCGGGTCGGCCTGGACGGAAACTTTGAGCGTCGCATCGGTGCTGCCGATCGAGCCCGGGTCGAGCATCTTCGAGAGCTGCTGCGCCAGGTCGATCGCGTTCGCGTTCTTGAGCGGCACCACGGCGACCTGCTGGCCGGCCGCGCTGTCGACGCCCGCGATGATCGACGCAATACGCCGCACGTTGTCGGCGTAATCGGTGACGACAAGCGTGTTGTTGGCCGGATAAGCTGCGATCGTGTTGTTCGGCGAAATGAGCGGGCGCAGCACCGGCAGCAGATTGTTAGCCGACTCGTTATGCAGCTCGAATACTTGCGTGATGATCTGGTCGCCGCGCGCCTGCGGGCTGTTGCCGACATAGGTCGGCACGCCCTGCAGCTTCGCGTCGGCTTCGGGCACGACTTTCAGGACGCCATGGTCCTGCACGAGCGCAAAGCCCTGCATGCGCAACGCCGATTGCAGCGTCTTCAGTGCCTGTTCTTCCGGCACCGGATTCTCTGAAACGAGGTTGAGCTGACCCTTGACGCGCGGGTCGACGATGATCGTTTTGCCCGTCGCGGCGCCGATCGCTTTCGCCACCTGATCGATATCGGCGTTGACGAAGTTGAGCGTTACTTGCGCGTATGCGGTGCTTGCGGCTACGAGTCCAGCCACCAGCAGCGCCGAGGCGATGCGACGCAATGCCATACGATTTCTAGTCATGGAAAGTGAGGTCGATGCCGGAAGCGGCCACTTCCGGCTGTCATGCACAGCGGGCGCGTTCGCGGCGGCGGAAAGCCCGCCAACCCGCGCGCGTCTTGGAAGGCCCGGTAAGCAGGACATCCATCCGCCATTCCTGAAGTCGGAACATTAGCAGCTTTTCGTGTCTGTATCGTCACAAAGGATGGAGGTTCGCTTCGCTTTTCCAAAAAAATTTCGCGTCGATGTAAGTTTTCGAAAGTTCGTATACCGACAATACGTATTGAAGCAACGACTGCAGCTTGTCCGCATACAGCTGGTTTATGTCCGTTAGCCAACTTTGCCTAGATTGCGGCGGCCGGTATCATACGGGCACCCAAGTAAACAATGTTATTAGCAAGATGGGGTTTTCCCGATATTGCAAGTGCACCAGTAACAGAATTGGTGTTGATCTATATTTAATTGCTCCGATTACCTGGCATCTGTTATTTAGCCAACCTCACCGATGAAAATAGCCTTTCTGATTCTTTCCGCAGCACTCGGCGCTTGCCTCGCAAGCTCACCGGCGCGCGCGGACTGCTTCGACGAAGCAGCCAAGTATCAGAAGGTGAATCCATTGATCCTCCGCGCGATCGCCTGGCAGGAATCGCATAATCGGCCCGAAGCGCTGCACAAGAATGCCAACGGCTCGACTGACTACGGCCTCATGCAGATCAACTCGATTCATCTGCCCACGCTCGCGCAGTACGGCATCTCGAGCGGCACGCTGATGGAACCCTGCAAGAACGTCTACATCGCCGCGTGGCACCTGCGCCAGAAAATGAACAAGTACGGCAACACCTGGCAGGCAGTCGGCGCCTACCATTCCGAGACGCCGTCGCTGCGCGACAAGTACGCACGCCAGATCGCCGACATCCTCACCCAGTGGAAGCTGCTGCAGGCGCAACGCTGACGCCGCGCTCGTCTCGAGCGCTCCGCAGTTTGAGCCGCGAGCGGCTATCCCACCCCTCTCCGTATCGGACGAATCGCTGACGTTTGATGCACAATGCGGGCATCATGCGCCCGGCCGGCGGCCCAACTGGTTTGATACGCCGCGCCGCTTCTCCCTTTCATGTGTCTACTGCGATGAACCAGCCGCCACTGCCCGTCACCGTGCTGTCCGGTTTTCTCGGCGCGGGCAAAACCACGCTCCTGAACCATATCCTCGCGAATCGCGCGGGCCTGCGGGTCGCGGTGATCGTCAACGATCTCGCCGCCGTCAATATCGATGCGACGCTCGTGCGCGATGCCGCGTCGCTATCGCATGTCGAGGAGCAGCTCGTCGAGATGTCGAACGGCTGCATCTGCTGCACGCTGCGCGACGACCTGCTGACCGAAATCCGCCGCCTCGCCGGCGAGCAGCGTTTCGACGCCATCCTGATCGAATCGACCGGCATCGCCGAGCCGATGCCGATCGCCGAGACCTTCACCTTCGTCGACGACGACGGCGTGTCGCTCTCCGACGTCGCGCGCCTCGATACGATGGTGACCGTCGTCGATGCCTTCAACTTCCTGCGCGACTACGCTTGCGCGGACGCGCTCGCCGAACGCGGTCTCGCCGCGACCGAGGAGGACGACCGCACGCTCGTCGAACTCCTGATCGAGCAGATCGAGTTTTGCGACGTGCTCGTCGTCAACAAGGCCGATCTCGTCAGCGCAGACGATCTCGCTCGCCTGCAGCACATCCTCGCGCGCATCAATCCGCGCGCCGCGCAAGTCGTAAGCCGCTTCGGCGATGTGCCGCTCGATGCCGTGCTCGACACGAAGCGCTTCGACTTCGACGAGGCGTCGAACGCGCCGGGCTGGCTGCAGTCACTCGAGCATGAACACGATCACAGCGGCGAAGCCGACGAATACGGCATCGGCAACTTCGTTTATCGCGCACGCCGGCCGTTTCATCCGGCGCGTTTGTGGGCGCTGTTGCACGAAGAATGGCAAGGCGTGCTGCGCAGCAAGGGCTTCTTCTGGCTCGCGACGCGCAACGACGTCGCGGGTTCGCTGTCGCAGGCGGGCGGCGCCTGCCGGCATGGTCCGGCAGGCTACTGGTGGGCGGCGCAAGACAAGAGCGAATGGCCGCAAGATGACGAACTTGCCGAGGAAATCGCTGCCGATTGGCACGGCGATCCGGACGACACTATGATCGGCGACCGCCGCCAGGAACTGGTGATGATCGGCATCGGGCTCGATGTGAAGGCGTGGCGCGAGAAGTTCGACGCGTGCCTCCTGACCGACGACGAATTCGCGCAAGGCCCGCACGCGTGGTCGCACTTCCCCGACCCCTTCCCCGCCTGGGATCTCGATGCCCACGACGACGAATCCGGCGATGCCGAAATCGTGCATCGACATTGAAACCCACGAACGCCCAGGCGAAAAAAAACCCGCCATGGGCGGGTGTCAACAACCAGGCAGCTGAGTGCTTAGCGCTTGTTGACGGCGTCCTTGAACGCCTTGCCAGCCGTGAACTTGACAGTCTTCGCGGCCGGGATCTTGATGGTCTCGCCGGTCTTCGGGTTGCGGCCGGTACGTGCTGCGCGCTTGCCCGAGCCGAAGCTGCCGAAGCCGATCAGTTGAACCGCGTCGCCCTTCGAGACTGACTTCTTGATCACTTCGAGCAGCGTGTCCAGCGTTTCGCCGGTTTGAGCCTTGCTGGCGCCCGTCTGAGCAGCGACGGCGTCGATCAGTTCCTGTTTGTTCATTAAGGTTCCTTTCTCAGGTTAAGGTGATACGAACAGCGCGAACGCGCCGATTATACGTGCGCGGGCTTTGCCGTCGAGCCCTTGCCGCCGAGCGCGCCGACTACCGCCGCGCTCGACGTCGTCACACGACGGCCAAGCTTTCCGCTTTGCCCTGCGGCGCTTGCTATGATAGCGCAGCGCAAACCCAATAACGGCAAGGCTTTCAAAGAATTTAGCCTCTCAATGCCTTGTCGCTGCTGGGTTTCGCGCGATTGAGCCCGCGCGAATCGGACATGCTAAGCGAGTTGACGGGTCGCCGCATAGAGGCGTTGGTTTTTGCCAACGCTCCGCAAACGCCCGCCAGACGGGGCGTTGCGGCATTTCCGCCGAGCGCTCAAGACCGTTTTCGGACGATTTGCCCAAGCCTCGGCAAGCGCGATTTCGCCGTACCGAGGGGGCATGTTTCGCGTGCCCGGCGTTTTTCCCAAGACCCGCAGCCGCCTTCTCTCATCCGCATGACCGACCCGCTCATCCCCGCCACACTTGCGTTTCGCGACGACGGCACGCTGTTCTCCCCGGCCTACGACGACATTTATCACAGTGCTGTCGGCGCACTCGCGCAAGCGCATCACGTGTTCATCGCGGGCAATGGACTGCCGCAGCGCTGGCGTGAGCGGCGCGTCTTCACGATCGTCGAGACAGGCTTCGGAGCCGGCGGCAACTTCCTCGCGACCTGGGCCGCATGGCGTGCCGACCCGACGCGTTGCGAGCGGCTGCACTTCGTGTCGATCGAAAAACATCCGTTTTCACAGCTGGATTTGCGTGCAGTTCACGGCCGGATCGTTGCAGATGCAACCATATCGCCGCTTGCGCAGCAGCTTGGCGATGCATGGCCGATGCTCGTGCCCGGCATGCACCGGCTCGAATTCGAAGGCGGGCGCGTGACCTTAACGCTCGCATTCGGCGACGCGCTCGAGCTCCTGCCGAAACTGTGGCTGCGCGCCGATGCTTTCTATCTAGACGGATTCTCGCCGGCGAAGAATCCGGACATGTGGTCGCTTCCGGTCTTCAAGTCGCTTGCACGTCTAGCCGGGGATGGCGCGACGTTCGCCACTTATACGAGCGCCGGCGACGTCAAGCGCTCGCTCGAACAGGCCGGTTTCAGCTACAAGAAAGTGGAAGGCTTCGGCTGGAAACGGGCAATGCTGGTCGGGGAATTTGCGCCTCGCTGGCGCGTACGGCGTCATGAGCCGCCGATGCCGCTTACCGTCGGCGAGCGGCATGCGATCGTGATCGGCGCTGGCCTTGCCGGTTGCTCGCTGACCGAGCGGTTGGCCGCGCGCGGTTGGCGCATCAGTTTGATCGACCGGCACGCGGCCGCCGCGCGCGAAGCATCGGGCAATCCGGCTGGTGTATTCCACCCGCTGATTTCACGCGACGACAGCGTCGCCTCGCGCATCACACGTGCAGGTTTTCTCTATGCACTAAGACGCTGGAGCGCGCTCGAACAACGCGGCTACGCATTCCAGCGCAGCACACTCGGCCTTTTGCATCTCGCCATCGATGCAGACGAAACGCGTGCGATGACCGACGCCATCATCTCGCTCGGCTATCCGGCGGACTTCGTCACGCCGGCTTCGCAGACGGACGCACAAGCGCTCGCGAACGTTGCGCTAACCGGCGGTGGCTGGCTCTATCCGCGCGGCGGGTCGCTCGATCCTGGCGCGCTGTGCCAAGCGCAATGCGAAGCAGCCGGCGACTTGCTCACGCGGCACTTCGGCGTGGAGGTGCAGCGCATCGAACGCGTTGACGATCGATGGTGCGTCATCGATGCGGCAGGCCGGCCGGTTGCGTCCGCGTCCGTGGTGATCTTCGCGAACGCCTGCGATGCCGCGCGCGTCGCGGGACTTCACCAAGCTCCGACGCGCATCGTGCGCGGCCAACTGACGCTGTTGCCCGCAGGCGTCGCCTCTGACTTGCGCGTGCCGTTGATCGGCGAGGGCTATGCCGTGCCGCTCGCCCACGGCATCACGCTGACCGGCGCGACATACGAAGTCGACGATGCCGATCGCGCCATGCGCGCACCGGGCCATCTAGAAAATCTCGAACGGCTTGCGCAACTGATGCCGGATGTTGCCGACGAACTCACGGCGACTGACCCGGGCATGCTCGAAGGACGCGTCGCGTTTCGCTGCGTCACCAGCGATCGTTTGCCGATGGCCGGCGCGCTGGCCGACGAAGGCGCAGCGTCGCGCGACGCGGCGGCCCTGCGCGGCGCATGGCCGCTCGACCTGCCGCGCGCCGACGGTCTCTATGGCGCCTTCGCCTACGGTTCGCGCGGCCTTGTCTGGGCGACGCTTGCCGCTGAGTTGATCGCCTCGCAGATCGAAGGCGAGCCTTGGCCGATCGAACGGGATCTGGCCGAAAGCATCGACCCCGCGCGCTATCTATTGCGCGCGCTGCGTCACGGCGCACTCGATTGAGCGAAAAAGTTATCCACCCGACGCTGTGGATAACCTAGCGAAAGTCACGCGAAATTCGTGTGGACGCGATGTGCACGTATACGGGGTAAGTCGGCGGTCCGGCGAAACGGCAAAAAGTTACTCAACCTTGCCCGTCGCCGGCGCACATGCTCCGCATTCGGTTATGCGTTCGGTAAACGTCTGATTTGGATTGGGAATGGGGAGTTATCCACAGAAAAGTGGTGCCTTTGTTAACTTCTACTACGTATACATACGGTAAACCAGTAAACCAAGACACCTGAACCGCCCGGGCTGCGTATACCTCGAAACGCATCAAAGCATCTGAGGCAGACAAACCGAAGCGGAAATCCAATCCGCATATCGCCCGAATCGGTCGATTCTTCCGTCATGTCTGAAGTTAAGCCTCGTTTTTACCGAAATTGAAGCGAATTAGCGTGGATTCGTGCCGTACACGGGTTTGCTGTGGCACAATCCGGCTTCTTCCCGTATCGGTGGCGGACATCGCACCGATGCTTCGACGGAACGGTGCGCCCGCTTCGGAATCTGATCCATCATCAAGACGGCAGCAGTTCAACGCGTCTTGCCGAATGCAACACCTTGCACACTGGCTGCGTGCCAGGGTCCGTCCAACGCACCCGCCGTGCCGGCGCATCCGTTTCAGCTTTCATTCGAACATCGACCACTCGCGTTGCGAGTCAGAACACAGCGGCCTCTCAGGCTGGCTGGTCGTGACGTGGCCATGCGCCGCTCGGTTGTTTGCAAAGGAGAAGCCACAACGATGAAATCGGCGTTTTCATTCTTTCCCGTTTGGCCGCTCGTGCCCGACGCCATCTTTTGGGCGGGCCTCGCGATGCTCGCCGCGGGTTTGCTCGGCGAACTCTGCTATCGGGCCTGGCATTTGCCGCGTATCTCGGGCTACGGCGTGATCGGACTGATCGCCGGTGCCGCGGGCTTGGGCGTGATCGATGCGAGCACCGGAGGCACGTCGCGCCTGTTGCTCGACGTCGCGCTCGGCTTGCTGCTGTTCGAGCTCGGCGGCCGGCTCGACTTGCGGTGGATCCGCCGCAATCCCTGGCTCATCGCCTCGAGCCTCGCGGAAGCCACGCTGACTTTCATCCTCGTGTTCGTCGTGTTGATGTTCCTGCGCGTGCCGGTGATCGTCGCGGTCGTGCTCGCGTCGATCGCCATGGCGACGTCGCCCGCCATGGTGATTCAGCTGAAGACCGAGCTGCGCGCCGAAGGGCAGGTGACGCAACGTCTCCTGACGCTTACCGCGCTCAACAGCATGTACGCCGTCGTCATCGAGAAGCTCGTATCGGGCTGGGTGCATCAGGAAACGTATGGCAACGTCTTCGCGACGATCGTTCAGCCGCTCTATCTGCTCGTCGGCTCGCTGATTCTCGCGTTCTTGCTCGCGCGCGCTTGTACCTTCCTGTATCGGCGCTTCAATTTGCAGGATGAGCATTCGTTCGTCGCGCTGTTCGGGCTCGTGCTGCTCGCGATCGCGATTGCGCATCTGTTCAGGCTCTCGACGATCCTGAGCCTGCTGGCCGCCGGCATCATCGTGAAGAATCTGGTAGCGAAGCCGCAGTTGTGGCCGCAGCATTTCGGCACGGCGGGGTGGCTGCTCACCGTCATCTTGTTCGTGCTGACGCTGACGTCGTTCGAATGGCAGGACATCGCGCTTGGCGGCATCGCGGCGATTGGACTGATCGTCGCGCGGTTCGTCGCGAAGCTCGTCGGCGTGCTCGCGTTCGCCAAGCCGAGCGGGCTCAACTGGAAGCAGGGCGCCGCGCTCGGCTTGTCGCTCTCGCCGATGTCGGCGCTTGCCTATTTGCTCGTCCAAGATACTTACGACCTGTTCCCGAAGTTCGATCCGATGCTGAGCGCGGTCGTCATGTGCTCGATCGTGGTGTTGCAGATCGTGGGTCCGTGGCTCGTATATCGCAGCCTGACGCTCGTCGGCGAACGCCGCGACATTTGATTTGAATTGCAGAGGACGCCATGTCGCTCGAAGCCTTCATCAACTCCAAGCCTTTCACATTCGGCGTGGAGCTCGAGATCCAGGTCGTCAACACGCACGACTATGATCTGACCAAAGCCGCGTCGGATCTGATGCGGATCGTCAAGGACGAGAAAATCCCGGGCAACATCACGCCCGAAATCACCGAAAGCATGATCGAGCTGTCGACGGGCATCTGCACGTCGCACGAACAGGCCGTGGCCGATCTGCGCAAGATCCGCGACACGCTCGTCGCGGCGGCCGATCACCTGAACGTCGGCCTGTGCGGCGGCGGCACGCACGCGTTCCAGCAATGGAGCGAGCGGCAGATTTTCGATACGCCACGCTTTCAGTACCTTTCCGAGCTTTACGGATATCTCGCGAAACAGTTCACGGTGTTCGGGCAGCACGTGCATATCGGCTGCCCGGACCCGGACAGCGCGCTTTTCATGCTGCATTCGATGTCGCGCTTCATTCCGCATTTCATCGCGTTGTCGGCCTCGTCGCCCTACGTGCAAGGCGTGGACACCGGTTTTCATTCGGCACGCCTGAATTCCGTGTTCGCGTTTCCGCTTTCGGGCCGCGCGCCGTTCGTGCTGACCTGGGACAGCTTCGAGGAATATTTCTCGAAGATGGTCAAAACGGGCGTCGTCAACAGCATGAAGGACTTCTACTGGGACATCCGGCCAAAGCCCGGTTTCGGCACGATCGAGGTGCGCGTGATGGATACACCGCTGTCCGTCGATCGCGCCGCGGCGATCGCGTGCTACATCCAGACGCTCGCGCGCCATCTGCTGCTCGACAAGCCTGTGACGCCGAAAGAGGACGATTACCTCGTCTATACGTTCAACCGGTTCGAGGCATGCCGCTTCGGTCTGGCGGGCATGTGCATCAATCCGCAGACGGGCGAGCGCCGTTCGATTTCCGAGGACATTCTCGAAACGCTGGATGCGATCGCGCCGCATGCCGAGGTGCTCGGCTCGAAGGCGGCGCTCACCGAGGTTGCTGCCATTGCGCGCGGGCAAGTCAACGACGCGACCTGGCTGCGCGGCGTATTCGACAAGGAAAAGTCGCTGCACGAAGCCGTCCGGCAGCAGTGCTTGCAGTGGCGCGGCTAGAGGCAGCGCCGAGGGCGAAGCAAGCTGCCCGGCAGTTTTAAGGAACTGCATCAGGTTTTTTCGCTTCCGCGTATACCACCGGCAGCCGTTCCTTTAGGTTTTCTTAAAGTTTACGTATACAAACGTAGTAATAGTTAACAAGGGCCGTGCCCGTCTGTGGAAAACCCGAGAATTCGGCGTAAACTCAACGGGCTGCGTAAACGATAACCTCGTGGGCGAAGCGTGTGGTTGCGGCCTGACGGCGGGATAACTTCGGTAACGTTTACGTCGCACTATGACGTTATCAAGAAATCACGCACAATGAGTCCCAGCAGTTGTCCCAAGGTTATCCACAACATTCACTGAATAACTTAGCTGTACGATTCTCCGCTCTCGAATAGAATGACGGTTTTGCTACGGCGTGAAGTCATGCGGATGACTCGACGATCGGGTATAACGCATGGCGCATCGCCGAAGAGCGCGGCGCCCCTGAAAGAGCGGTTTTTTGAAGCTCACGCAGCGCGAAATTTTTGAGATAGTAGAATCGGCCCGCCCGCGAGAAAACCGCGGCGAGCCGCCCCACGGCAGGCCGTAGGCGCGAGGCGTCACGCGGCCGACTAAGCAGCGGTACGCTGTCAATAGCGAACGAAAGACTATGAGCGAAGGTGTATACGGAGAGCAAGCAACCGGGCGCGTGACGCACAGCCTGTTACGGTTGAGCACGGCCATGCGCAGCCAGGCATGGGAGTGGGCCGAAGGCGCCGGCCTGACGCCGACGCAGGGCGAGATCCTCGTCTTGCTGATGCAGCGCAAGGGTCCGATGCGCTTGGGCGAGATCGCGCGCGAGACGGCATTGACGGCCGCGACGACGAGCGATGCGGTCAGCACGCTCGAAACCAAGGGCCTCGTCGAAAAGCGCCGTGCGCTCGACGACGGCCGCGCACTGGCCGTGCGCCTGACGGCTCGCGGCCGTACCGCGGCCAAGCGCGCGCTGCAGTGGCCGGACTTCCTGTCCGAAGCGATCGGCACGCTGCGCGACGAAGAGCAGGCCGTGTTCTATCGCACGCTGCTGAAGATGATTCGCCAGCTGCAAGTGCAGGGCGACATTCCGCAGCACCGGATGTGCGTGACTTGCACGCACTTCGAGCCGAGCAAGAATCCGAAGAAGACGCCGCATCGCTGCAAGCTGCTCGAGCTGTCGTTTGCCGACACGGACTTGCGTCTCGATTGTTCGGTCCACGAAGAAGCCGACGTCGGCACGCAGAAAAAGACCTGGAAGATTTTCGCGCAGCAAGGCTGATGGCGCTTGTGCACAGACAGGCCGGTCGCGTACCGGCTGTCTGGCTTTCGGCGCCGTCTCTCGAATTCTCGTCCGAACTCGTCGCGGGGAGCTGAGCCTTGAGGAATCGCGAAGCGTTGGCTATTCGCCATGTGTACTTCGAGGATTTAGGGACTCTCGAACGCGTGCTGGGCGAGCGCGGCGTGGCGCTGCGCTA
This sequence comes from Trinickia violacea, assembly GCF_005280735.1. Taxonomy (NCBI): domain Bacteria; kingdom Pseudomonadati; phylum Pseudomonadota; class Betaproteobacteria; order Burkholderiales; family Burkholderiaceae; genus Trinickia; species Trinickia violacea. The sequence continues at coordinate 4,730,815 of NZ_CP040077.1, read as the reverse complement.
TCTGGACGTCGGCCTGGCGTGCCTCGATGCGCCGGACCCGGCCGCGGCAACGCTGACCGTGGTGCTCGGCGGGCCGATCAGCGCGTTTGACGACGCTGCCTACCCGACACTCAGGCCGATTCTTTCCCTGCTCGAAAAACGCATCGCCGCCGGGCTTCCGACGCTCGGAATTTGCCTCGGCGCGCAACTGATCGCGCGCGTGCTCGGGGCGCGCGTCTATCCGGCGGCTACCAAGGAGCTCGGCTGGAGCCCGCTCAGGCTGACTGCCGCGGGACAGGCTTCGCCGCTGCGCCATCTCGACGGCGCGCATACCTCGATGTTCCATTGGCACGGCGACACCTTCGACCTTCCGGCCGGCGCCACGCATCTTGCCTCCACGCCGGCTTGCGAAAACCAGGTGTTTTCGTGGGGCGATCACGTGCTCGGGTTTCAATGCCATCCGGAGATTCGCGCCGAACGGTTCGAGCCCTGGCTTATCGGCAATGCGGGAGACATCGCCGCGACGCCGGGTGTCGACGCACAGCAATTGCGTGCCGACACGGTCCGTTTCGGCCCTGCGCTCGAGATCGCCGCGCGCAAGACCTTCGATGAATGGCTCGACACGGCAGGCGCGGCGAAGCGTAAATAGGCGCTGCGTCGCCCGTCTGCAAGCATAAAACCCGCGTGCTATCCTCGGGCGCTTCCCTGTCGCATCGGGCGAATCCCGTCGGAGATTTCCATGGCCGCGTTGTTTTCTCCGCTCACGCTGCGCAGCGTGACGCTTCCGAACCGCATCGTTGTCTCCCCGATGTGCCAGTACTCCGCCGAACGCGGCGAGGCGACCGCATGGCACATGATCCATCTCGGTCATCTCGCGCTGTCGGGCGCGGGGATGTTGTGCATCGAAGCGACGGCCGTCGAGCCTGACGGGCGCATCACGCCGGGCTGTCTCGGCTTGTGGGACGACGTGACCGAACGCGCGCTCGTGCCGGTGCTCGCGGCCATTCGCAAGCACTCGAAGATTCCCGTCGCAATGCAGCTCTCGCACGCCGGGCGTAAGGCATCGAGCCATGTGCCGTGGGATGGCGGCCAACTGATTCCGGTGGCGGAGGGCGGCTGGATGACGCACGCGCCATCGGCGATTGCCCACAAGCCCGACGAGCTGCCCCCGCTCGCGCTCGATACCGCCGGCCTCAATCGTATCCGCGAAGCCTTCGCCGCCACGGCCCGGCGCGCCGCGCGTCTCGGCATCGACGTGCTCGAAGTGCACGGCGCGCACGGCTATTTGCTGCACCAGTTTCTCTCGCCGCTCGCGAATCACCGCACCGACGAATACGGCGGCTCGCGCGAAAACCGCATGCGCTTTCCGCTCGAGATCTTCGAGATCGTGCGCGCTGCGTTTCCGGCCGACAAGCCGGTCGGCGTCCGCGTGTCGGCGACGGATTGGGTCGACGGCGGCTGGACGCTCGACGATACGATCGCGTTTGCGCACGAACTGAAAAAGCGCGGCTGCGATTGGATCGATACGTCGTCGGGCGGCGTGTCGCCTCTGCAGAAGATTCCGCTGAGCCCCGGCTATCAAGTGCCGTTTGCCGAAGCCGTCAAGAAGGAGACCGGCATCACGACGATCGCCGTCGGCCTCATTACCGATCCGGCGCATGCGAACGAGTTGATCGAATCGGGCAAGGCCGATTGCGTCGCGATGGCGCGCGCGATGCTATACGACCCGCGCTGGCCGTGGCATGCCGCCGCGCAGCTCGGTGCGACGGTCGAGGCGCCGCCGCAATACTGGCGTTCGCAGCCGCGCGATCAGAAGGCCTTGTTCGGCGATATTTCGTTCGGGCAACGTTGACGCTCAGTCTCGTATTGGGCCGCGCTCGCAGGTAGCGGCGCACGAGGTTGAATTAAGCCGTCTCGACCGTGTACGATGCCGGTTGTGACGCGCTCGCGTCGCACGTTCACGCGGCGCCCGCTCGGCGCCGCGTTTTCTATGTCGATCTTGAAAATGTCCCACGCGCTCACGCGCGGCACATGCCGGCCGGCGGTGGCCGGTTGCAGTTTTACAAAGGATTCGTCGATGAGTTCACGCAGGACGGTCGTGCGCCAATCGGGTGTGCACGGCAAGGGCGTGTTCGCCGTGGAGCCGATCAAGGCCGGCGAACGTTTGCTGGAATACAAGGGTGAACGGATCACGTGGAAGGAGGCGCTGCGACGGCATCCGCACAACCCCGATGAGCCGAATCACACCTTTTACTTCGCGCTCGAAGACGGCCGTGTGATCGACGGCAAAGTGAACGGCAACAGCGCGCGCTGGATCAACCATTCGTGCGCGCCGAACTGCGAAGCGGAAGAGGTGGACGGACGCGTGTTCATCCACGCGCTGCGCAACATCGATGCGGAGGAAGAGCTGTTCTACGACTACGGTCTCGTGATCGATGCGCGTCAGACGAAAAAGCTCAAGCGCGAGTATGAATGCCGCTGCGGCGCGCGCAAGTGCCGCGGTACGATGCTCGCTTCGACGCAAGAGAAGGACAAAGAGCAAGAAAAGAAGCGCAAGAAGAAAGACTAGCTTCGAGCCAAGGCTTCACAGATCGATCGGCGCATGTTGCGCCGATTTTCTTTTTGCAGACGCCGTATCGTCCGCGCGCGCGGACGCGACGAGCGGCACACGCAGGATAAAGCGCGCCCCGCCTTCGGGCGCGTCGGCATACTGCACGCTGCCGCCGTGCAAGACCATGATGTCGTGGACGATCGCGAGCCCGAGGCCCGCACCGGCATCGACGCCACCTCCGACCATGTTTTGCCCATCGCCGCGGAAAAAGCGCTTGAAGAGATCGGCTTGCTGATTGCCGGGCACGCCCGAGCCGTTGTCTTCGACGATGATTTCAGCGTACGCGATGGCGTCGATCGCCACCTGCGCGACGCTGACGGTGATCCGCCCGCCATCCAGCCGTGCCGGCGGGACGTACTTCAACGCGTTGTCCAACAGATTCGCGATCACCTCGCGCAGCAAGACGGGATTGCCGCGCACGACGAGCGGGCTGTCGTTCGCCGGATCGTCGAGGCGCTGGAAGCCGAGGTCTACGTGCACCGCAAGCGCGCGCGGCACCCATTCCGCGCCGGTTTCGAACGCGAGTGCGGCGAGGTCGACTTCAACGAAGCGCGCGGCCTGCGCGCCCGGTTCCGCCCGTGCGAGCGACAGAAGCTGGTTCGACAGGCGCACGGCGCGATCGGCGGCGGCGCGCAGCTCGCACACGGCGGCGAGCGTCTGCGCCGGGTCGCGTGCGTTCGCGGCCTGTTCCGCATGCAGCTTCACGGCGGTAAGCGGCGTACGCAGTTGGTGCGCGGCGTCGGCGATGAATTTACGCTGTCCGTCGAGCGCGGTCTTCAGGCGTTCGAGCAGGGCGTTCAGCGCACTGGTCAACGGCCGGATCTCGACCGGCACGTAGGTCTCGTCGACGGGTTCGAGCGACGTGTGCGTCTGCCGGTTGAGCGAGTCGGCGAGATCCGTCAGCGGATTGAGCTGCTGATTGACCACGCGCCAGACGATGACCCAGCCCGCAAGCAGCAACAGCAACAGCGGCATCATGATTGCGACGAGAAACTCGGCGGCGATCCGGAAACGATGCCGCACCGGCTGTGCCACTTCGACGATCATCGGATTGCCGCCGGCTTGATTCACGCGAACCTGCGCGACCCGCACGCTCACGCCCTGATGCTGCGCCTCGAACGCGTATGCGTAGTGCATGCGCCGCACGTTCGAGCCGAACAGCGGCAGCTTTGGGTCGCCGGCGATTTCGTTTTCGCCGTCGCTGATCCGGTAGATCAAGTTCTCGGTCGGGTCGGAGAACATGGCCTGCGCGAGCGGCGGGACGGTGATCGGCGCGTCGGGACCGGCGATCTGGATCTGCTTCGAGATCGCGGTGGCGAGATCGGCGAGCGAGCGATCGATGACGTGCTGCGTGTATTGCCACGCGAGCCAATACGCGATCAGGCCGCTCATCAGCGCGAGCAGCGACAGCGGGGCGGCTAAGCGCCGCAGCAGCGAGCGGCGCAGGCTATTCGCGGCGGCGTGGGGCATGGTCCGAGTGCTAAGTAGAAAACCCCGGAGGGCGCTGTGACTCGCGACAGCGCCGCGCATCGAATACGCGGCGCCAGTGCGGGCCAAGGCTCAATCCGGGGTTATAGCGGTCTGCCGGCTCAGGAAGCCTGGCGGATTTCCTGCAGCAGATACCCGAAGCCGCGCACCGTGACGATTTCGACGCGGCAGTTTTCGAGTTTCTTGCGTACGCGATGCACGTAGACTTCGATCGCGGTGTCGCCGAGATCGCCGCCGAAGTGCGTCAGGTGATCTTGCAGCTGGGCCTTGCTCACCACGCGGCCATGGCGCAGCAGCAGCATCTCGAGCACCGCGAATTCGCGCGGCGACAGTTCGAGCGGCTTGTCGTCGTTGAAGATGCGGCGATCGACGCCCGACAGGCGCACACCGCCCAACGACACTTCCGGACGCGGCATGTCGCTGTGCGGGCCGCTGCGGCGCATCACCGCGCGGATGCGGGCTTCGAGCTCGGCCGGCTCGAACGGCTTGAGCATGTAGTCGTCGGCGCCGGAATTGAGGCCCTGAACGCGGTCGTTCAACTCGTCGCGCGCGGTCAGCACGATCACGGGCGTGTGGCGGTTGCTCTGGCGGAAGCGCGACAGGAGCGTCATGCCGTCGATGCCCGGCAGGCCGAGATCGAGAATCACCAGCTCGTGGCGGTTTTGCGTGAGGGCTTGTTCAGCAAAGATGCCGTCGTGGACCATGTCGACGGTGAAGCCGGCTTGCTCAAGACTGCTTTGAATACCGCGCGCGATGGGGCGGTCATCTTCGATCAGAAGGAGTCGCATGGATTTCGCTCAAGTACAATGGGTTAGGCCTTTGGAGCACGCGGTTCGCCGGTGCGCCGTCTCTGCAGCGAGCACGCCGCCGCGCGTCGGTTTCGAGCAGGCGGCCAAGGAACGATCTCAAAAATCATGTCCGATATTACGATCAACGAACTAGAAGCCGCGATCAATTTCTGGCGCACCCGTTCGCCTTCGAGCGGCGATGAACTCAGTTTATGCAAAGAGGCAAGCGCGCTTTCCAAGCCGTATGCGCTGCTGATTGTACAGCGTCAGACCACTCTCTCGCCGGAAGGTTTGGAACCGATTGCACGCGAGGCGTGGGAATCTTACGTGCGCCTTAAGAATGGCCTATAGAAAGCGTCGATTCGACCCCGAATTACCTGCAAATCGCTTTCACGGCGGCGTGCGATGCGGCGCGTTTCTCATGCGCGCTGCATCGATTTCGCGACGTCGTCGATAAAGCGCGCGAGCGCCACGTCCCGTTCGGTGAGACCGTTCGCCTCGTGCGTCGACAGCGTGATTTCCACCGTGTGGTAGACGTTGAACCATTCCGGGTGGTGATTCATCTCCTGCGCCTTGATCGCCACGCGCGTCATGAAGCCGAACGCTTCGTTGAAATCGGCGAACTTGAATTGACGATGGATCGCGTCGCGGCCCGGCACAGCCTGCCAGCCGTGCAGTTGCGCGAGTTGAGTGGAACGTTCTTCGGAAGTCAGCTTGTGGATCATTTCGTCACCTCTATGGGCTTGGATTGCGCGCGGACGCTCTCAGACGTCCCACAACCGTCCAAGCATTTTTTCACAGATGGCAGGCGCCTGCAGGGGCGTGGATGGCGCGGGCGGGCCGTGCCTCAGATGTCGCCGTCGCTCTTCCAGCCTTCCTGCGTGCCGCGGGTGATCACGCGATCGGTGGCGAGCACGTCGCCCGCCGCGAGCGCGGGGGCATCGGCGAGCTTGGCCAGGAGCGGCGCGAAGTCGGTGCGCGCAACGTCGAACAGCTGCTCGAAGTCGTCGATGACGAAGTAGGTCTTTTGAAACGTGTCGATGCGATAGCGCGTGCACATCACGCGCTCGAGGTCGAACGCGAGCCGGTTAGGCGCGGCGCTTTGCTGGCTGTAGATCGTTTCCCCTCGGCTCGAGACGATGCCCGCGCCGTAGATCTGCACCCCGTTGGGACTGTCCGAAGCGCGGATCAGGCCGAATTCCACCGTGTACCAGTAGAGCCGCGCGAGTAGCGGCAGGGCGCCGGCGTCGCTTGCCGCGAGCGCGGCCCGGCCATAGGCGTGCATGTAGTCGGCGAAGATCGGCTGGATCAGGAGCGGCACGTGGCCGAACAGGTCGTGGAAGCAATCGGGTTCTTGCAGATAGTCGAGCTGGTCCGGGCGGCGCATCCACCAGGTGACGGGAAAGCGGCGGTTCGCCAGATGTTCGAAGAACACGCGGTCCGGCACGAGGCCGGGCACCGCGACGATTTCCCAGCCCGTCGCCGGTTTCAACTGGCGGTTGATCGATTCGAACGAGGGAACGGATTGCGCCGACACATTCAGCCGCGCCACGCCTTCGAGAAACGCGTCGCACACGCGGCCTTCGAGCAGCGCCGTTTGCCGCCTATAAAGCTGGCGCCACACCGCGTGGTCGGCGGCTGAGTAGCGGTCGATCGGCTGGTCGATGGTGAAGTCGGCGCGGGTTTCGAGGCCGGCTTCGAATTGTTCTTTGAGTTTGGCGGTGACGGCGGCGGACATGGTCTTGCTGCATTCGTGAAATCGGGTGCATGCAAGTGTAGTGCGGGGTGTTCGCGGAAAGGGCGCAATCGAAGCGTATTATCGCTTCAATATGCAATAATCACGCGTTATTTTCGAATTCATGCGGGAAATGCTCATGGTGGAACTCGATCACTTCGATTTGGCGCTGCTGGACGTGCTCCAGCGCTTCGGACGCGCCACGCATCAACAGCTTGGCGAGCAGGTTCCGCTATCGCCATCGCAGATCGGGCGGCGGCTGCAGCGGCTCGAGGCGGATGGGGTGATCGACGGCTATCGGGTCGTGCTGCGGCCCGAAAAGCTCGGGCTCGGCGTCACGGCGTTCACGAGCCTCAAGCTCAAGCATCACGGCGATTCGATCATTGAGCAGTTCCAGCAGCAGATCGACGTGCTGCCCGAAGTGCTCGAATGCCATGCGGTAGTTGGCGACGCCGACTATCTGCTGCGTATCGTCGCGCCGGATTTGAACGCGCTGTCGTCGTTCGTGATGAAGAAACTGATGCGGGTGCCGGGTGTCGACAGCGTGCGCTCGAACATCGTCCTCACCACGTTCAAGCGCAATGGGCCATTGCCGCTCGGCCATCTGTCGCCGGGGGCGGGCACGGCATAGTTGGCTGCGGGGATGGTTCTGGATACAAGAAGGGATGCGTCGACGGCGCGTTGCTGCGTGCGCCGCCAGCGCATTGATATGAACACTCAAGCCGCTTCGTCCGCCTTCGCCGGATTGAGCAAATCGACGTAAGCGACCGCGACGAGATCCGACTTCGCCACGCCGAGCTTCGCAAACACCTCGTGCGCTTCGGCTTCGCCGCCTTCCTCGTCGTCATCGGGCGCGAGCACCACTTCGAGCTCGACGAAATCGCCCAGCCCGTCGACGCGGTCCAAATGGATGCGCGTGCGTCCCGCCAAATACACGTGGCGTTCTTTCGTGACGATGCCGCGCGTCGTGAGCGCAGTGGCGAGCAGCGAGTGCATCGCTTCGGGGTTGGTGACCGGGCTCCTCGTGTAGTACGACGCCTTCGGACCGTCGCGATCGTCGCGCTGATAGAAGATCAGCTCGGCCGGCGTGCCGTCGTCGAATTGGCGCAGCTTCAGGCGCCCGCGCGGCACGTCGTAGAAGAAGTCCTGCTGGCGGAAGATCAGCGGAGCCTCGGACGCAAGTTCGGCGGCGCGTTCGCGCAGTTGTTCGAACTGCTGGGCGCGGGCTTTGATTTCGATGTTGCGTGCCATCTGAGGCTCCTGTCGAGAAGGGGGAGGAGAACAACGCGAGGGGGACGCGCGAAGCGCGAACCACGAATCTAGCAAATATTGCCGATGCCCGTCTTGTCAGCGGGTGTCGGCCGCCTCATTCATCAGCGCTGCTCATATCGCCCATTGCCGCTCGATGAGCTTGAACGCCGCGGCGATCGCCGGCTCGTCCTGGCGCTCGGCGAGCGTGACGAACGTGAGCTGGGTCGGCACCGTGACGCCTTCGACGATCGTCAGCGCATGTGCGTGCGCCTCGGCGATCGCGATCGAATCGCGCGCGAGCGTGAGTCCGACGCCCGATTTGACAAGGTCGAGCATCGACGGCTCCTGATCCACTTCCGCGACCTTGACCGGCGTCACGCCCGCTGCGGCGAAACGCCGCGACAGCAGCCGGTGATGCGCGGACGCGGGCGGCGTCCAGATCCACGGCAGCGCGGCGAGCGCGCGCCAGTCGCGGGCACGGCTCACGCGGTCCTTCCAGCCGGCCGGTGCGAGCACGCGGTATTGAAAGCGGATGAGCGTGGCGGAGCGAAAGAGATCGTGGTCGCGGGCGTCGTCTTCGGCGGGGTCGCCGATGTAGTAGCCGACATCGAGCTCGCGCGAGCGGATCTGATCGAGCACCCAGCCGGACATGCCGTGCCTCAAAGCGGTCTCCATCTGGGGATAGGTTTCCACCAGTTGTCTGAGGAAACCGCCGAGCCGCAAGAATTCGGGATCGAGGATCGTGCCGATGCGCAGACGCCCGCGCACTTCCTGGCGCAGCGTCGCCGCTGCGCGCTCGACGTCGCCGGCGGCCGCGAGCGCGCGCTCGGCGTGCGGCAGGAGCGCCTGGCCGTCGCGCGTGAGCGCGAGCCCATGCGACGTGCGCGAAAACAGCGCCACGCCCAGCGCTTCCTGCAGATTCTTGATTTGCAGACTGACGGCCGGCTGCGACAGGTGCAGCTGCGCGGCGGCGCGCGTCAGGTTGCCGGTGCGCGCGACCGTCACGAAGGCGCGGAGCAGTATCAGGTCCATCCGCTGATATTAGCGCGCCTTATATTGCAATTGAGCATTACTCATTGGATTTCGCAGCGCGATGCCGCGTACGCTTGGGCTCAAACGCATCCGGCGGACAGCCTTTAATGACGCGGCGCAGCAGGCCGCGCATCCATTCAGTGCACCAGTGAGGAGACACATGAGCGAGTCAGATGAAGGCGCACGCGTGCGCGAGTTGAGCCATTTCATCGGCGGCAGCACGGTGGCCGGCAAGAGCGGCCGTTTCGGCGATGTGTTCAATCCGGCGCTCGGCTCGGTTGCCACGCGCGTGCCGCTGGCGGGCGTCGACGAAGTCGCCGCAGCGGTGGCTGCCGCGAAGGCGGCGTTTCCGGCGTGGAGCGAGGTCGCGCCGATCAAGCGCGCGCGTGTCATGTTCAAGTTCAAGCAACTGCTCGACGAACATCACGACGAGCTCGCGGAACTGATCACGAAGGAACACGGCAAGGTGTTTTCGGACGCGCAAGGCGAAGTGATGCGCGGCATCGAGATCGTCGAGTTCGCGTGCGGCATTCCGAATCTCTTGAAGACCGATTTCACCGATCAGATCGGCGGCGGCATCGACAACTGGAATCTGCGGCAGCCGCTTGGCGTCGTCGCCGGCATCACGCCCTTCAACTTCCCGATGATGGTGCCGTGCTGGATGTTCCCGATCGCGATCGCGTGCGGCAACACGTTCGTGCTGAAGCCGTCGGAGCGCGATCCGTCGGCATCGATTCGTCTCGCCGAATTGCTCAAGGAAGCGGGCCTGCCCGACGGCGTGTTCAACGTCGTGCACGGCGACAAGGTGGCGGTCGATGCGCTGCTCGAACATCCCGATGTCGAAGCGCTGTCGTTCGTCGGCTCGACGCCGATCGCGCAATACATCCACAACGAAGGCACGAAACACGGCAAGCGGGTGCAGGCGCTCGGCGGCGCGAAGAACCATCTCGTCGTGATGCCCGATGCGGATCTCGACCAGGCCGTCGACGCATTGATCGGCGCGGCCTACGGTTCGGCGGGCGAGCGTTGCATGGCGATTTCGGTGGCAGTGGCGGTCGGCCATATCGCCGACGAACTGATCGACAAGCTCACGCCGCGCGTGAAGGCGCTCAAGATCAAGAACGGCATGGAGGCCGATGCCGAGATGGGCCCGCTCGTGACGGGCGCGCATCGCGCGAAGGTGTCGGGCTACATCGACGCGGGCGTGGCGGCGGGCGCGAAGCTCGTGGTCGACGGCCGCGGTCACAAGGTCCCGGGTCATGAGGAAGGCTTCTTCCTCGGCGGCTCGCTCTTCGACGATGTGAAGACCGACATGACGATCTATCGCGAGGAGATCTTCGGGCCGGTGCTGTGCGTCGTGCGCGTGCCGGATTTCGCGTCGGCGGTCGAACTGATCAACGCAAACGAGTTCGCCAACGGTGTCTCGTGCTTCACGTCCGACGGCGGCATCGCGCGCGCGTTCTCGCGGCAAATCCAGATCGGCATGGTCGGCATCAACGTGCCGATTCCGGTGCCGATGGCGTGGCATTCGTTCGGCGGCTGGAAGAAGTCGCTGTTCGGCGACCATCACGCGTACGGCGAGGAAGGCGTGCGGTTCTATACGCGTTACAAGAGCGTCATGCAACGCTGGCCCGACAGCATCGCGAAGGGCGCGGAGTTTACGATGCCGGTGGCGAAGTAATCATGACCCAAGCGCCCACGCTCGAAGGCGAGTTCGACTACATCGTGGTCGGCGCGGGCACGGCTGGATGCGTGCTCGCGAATCGCCTCACCGAAGATCCGGATGTCAGCGTGCTGCTGCTCGAAGCGGGCGGCAAGGACGACTATCACTGGATTCATATCCCCGTCGGCTATTTGTATTGCATCGGCAATCCGCGCACCGATTGGCTCTACAAGACGCAGGCGGAAGCGGGGCTGAACGGGCGCGCGCTGTCGTATCCGCGCGGCCGCGTGCTGGGCGGCTCGTCGTCGATCAACGGCATGATCTACATGCGCGGTCAGCGCGAAGACTACGACGAGTGGGCGCGCATCACAGGCGATTCTTCGTGGAGCTGGGATGCCGTGCTGCCGGTTTTCAAGCGCAGCGAGGATCATCACGGCGGCGCGAATCAGTGGCACGGCGCGGGCGGTTTGTGGCGCGTCGAGAAGCAGCGTCTGAAATGGCAGATCCTCGAATCGTTTGCCGAGGCTGCGCAGCAAGCGGGCATTCCGGCCACCGACGATTTCAATCGCGGCGACAACACCGGTGTCGGCTACTTCGACGTCAATCAGAAGCGCGGCATTCGATGGAATGCCTCGAAGGCGTTTCTGCGCCCGGCTCTGCAACGCGGCAATCTCACGATCATCACGGGTGCGCTGACGCAGCGCCTCGTGTTCGAGGGCAAGCGCTGTGTGGGTGTCGAGTATCGCGGCGGCGTCGCGGGCGATATCGACTTCGTTGCGAAAGCGCGCTGTGAGGTCGTGTTGAGCGCGGGCGCCGTGAATTCGCCGCAGTTGCTCGAGCTATCGGGCGTCGGCAATGGGGCGCATCTGCAGAAGCTCGGCATCGATGTCGTGCAGGATTTGCGCGGCGTCGGCGAAAACCTGCAAGACCATTTGCAGTTGCGCGCCGCGTTTCAAGTGAGCGGCGTGCGCACGCTCAATACGATGGCCGCGCATTGGTGGGGCAAGCTGATGATCGGCATGCAATACGCGCTTACGCAAAGCGGTCCGATGTCGATGGCGCCGTCTCAGCTCGGTGTGTTCGCGAAGTCCGATCCCGACGATCCTTCCATCACGCGCTCCGATATCGAGTACCACGTGCAGCCGCTTTCGCTCGACCGTTTCGGCGAGCCGCTGCATCGCTTCAACGCGTTCACGGCGTCCGCGTGCAATTTGCGTCCGACGTCGCGCGGCACGATACACATCGATTCGCGCGATCCGCGCAAGCCGCCTTTGATTGCGCCGAATTATCTGTCGACGGATCGCGATCGTCATGTCGCCGCCAACGCGTTGCGTCTTACGCGGCGCATCGTCGGTTCGCCCGCGCTCGCACGTTACGCGCCAAAAGAAATCCTGCCGGGGCTGCAGTTCCAAACGGAAGAGGAGCTCGTCAAAGCCGCGGGCGAAGTCGGCACGACGATCTTTCATCCGGTCGGCACGTGCCGCATGGGCACCGTCGACGATCCGGCGGCGGTGGTCGATTCGCGCTTGCGTGTCATCGGATTGGAAGGATTGCGTGTGGTCGATGCATCGGTGATGCCGGTCATTACATCGGGCAATACGAATTCTCCGACGCTGATGATCGCCGAGCGAGCCAGCACGATGATCCGCGAGGATCGCAAAGCACGGCTGTCAGGAATGCAAGCTCAATCGTCCTCGACGCATGGCGCGAGCGTGTCCGTCTGATGACAGTCAGTGCGCATCGTCGAGCTGGCGTGTCACGCTTCGTTATTCATAGGTAAACCGACCCTAGTGCAAATCCCAATGAATGCGCTGCATCATTGGCGAGACAATGGCGCCGTACCGCGTGGTGCGGTAGGGACGATCGTCCGTATTGATGCACCACGTCATAAAAAGCGGGGGCCCGACCGGCACCTGTCGTAACGTGGTGCTGCGCGATCGGCGCGCAACCTAGCAGTGCATCGCCTGACTTCGCACGGAAGGGGACATGATTCTCGGCGACACGATTCTTGAAACGCGCGGCCTGACCAAAGAATTCAAAGGATTCACCGCTGTCAACGGCGTCAACCTGCGCGTGCGCCGCGGTTCGATTCATGCATTGATCGGACCGAACGGCGCGGGCAAGACCACCTGCTTCAATCTGCTCACCAAGTTTTTGCGCCCCACGGCGGGGCAGATCGTGTTCAACGGCGTGGATATCACGGGAGAGCGTCCTGCGCAGATCGCGCGGCGCGGCATCATCCGCTCGTTCCAGATTTCCGCCGTGTTTCCGCACATGACGGTATTGCAGAACGTGCGCGTCGCGTTGCAGCGCTCGCTCGGCACCGCCTTTCATTTCTGGAAGAGCGAACGCACGCTCAAAGAGCTCGATGAAGAGGCGCTCGATCTGCTCACGCAAGTGGGCCTGGCCGATTTCGCCGAGACGCTCACCGTCGAGCTGTCATATGGCCGTAAGCGTGCGCTCGAGATCGCGACGACGCTCGCGATGGAGCCCGAGCTGATGCTGCTCGACGAACCCACGCAGGGGATGGGCCACGAAGACGTCGACCGCGTGACCGCGCTGATCAAGAAAGTGTCGAGCGGCCGCACGATCCTGATGGTCGAACACAACATGAACGTGATCGCGGGCATTTCCGACACGATCACCGTCCTGCAGCGCGGCGAAGTGCTCGCTGAAGGCACTTACGCCGAAGTATCGAAGAACGCGCTCGTGATGCAGGCTTACATGGGCACCGTCGATACCGCGCTAACGGGAACGCACGCATGAACCAGGCCGTGAGCGAAAACATCGATGCGATCGCCGCTGCGACCGGCACACCCGCTCTGACCATCGCCGGACTGCAGGCGTGGTACGGCGAATCGCACATCCTGCATGGCGTCGATTTGAAGGTGAACCGCGGCGAAGTGGTCACGCTGCTCGGCCGCAACGGCGCGGGACGTACCACGACGATGCGCGCGATCATGGGCCTGACGGGGCGGCGCACAGGCTCCATCCGCATCGGCGAGCGCGAAACCATCGACCTGCCGACGCACAAGATCGCGCACTGCGGGATCGGCTATTGCCCGGAAGAGCGCGGCATCTTTTCGAGCTTGTCGTGCGAGGAAAACCTGATCCTGCCGCCGATGGTCGGCGCGAGCAAAGACGCGATGTCGCTCGACGAAATCTACGAGATGTTCCCGAACCTCAAGGAACGGCGGATGAGCCAGGGCACGCGCCTGTCGGGCGGCGAGCAGCAGATGCTCGCGGTCGCGCGCGTTCTGCGCACGGGGGCGAACCTGCTCTTGCTCGACGAGATCTCGGAAGGTCTCGCGCCCGTCATCGTGCAGGCGCTCGCGCGCATGATCCTGATGCTCAAGCAACGCGGCTATACGGTGGTGATGGTCGAGCAGAACTTCCGCTTTGCCGCGCCGCTCGCGGACCGCTTCTATGTGATGGAGCACGGCCGCATCGTCGAGCATTTCGGTGCGAGCGAACTCGAAAGCAAGATGCCCGTGCTGCACGATCTGCTCGGTGTGTGAATCCAGTTTGACACGTCGGTCCTGTCCGATGCGCTCGCGCGCCGGCCGGACCCGTGGGCTCGACTTTGTACGGACAACCAGAACGCAACGAACGAAGGAGATAGACCAATGAAGAAGAAGAAGCTCGCACGCGTCGCAGGATCACTCGCTTTGACGACGGCCGCATGGCTGGCCGCCGCACCGCTGCAGCAGGCCATGGCCGACGAGAACCAGGTCACGATCGGCTTCATCACCGACTTGTCGGGTCTGTACGCGGACATCGACGGCAAGGGCGGCCTGACGGCCATCCAGATGGCGATCGACGACTTCGGCGGCAAGGTCAACGGCAAGCCGATCAAGCTGCTCTATGCCGATCACCAGAACAAGGCCGACATCGCTGCGACGACCGCGCGCAAATGGATCGACACCGAGGGGCTCGACGCGCTGATCGGCGGGACGAACTCGGCGACGGCCTTGGCGATGAACGACGTGATCAAGGAGAAGAAGCGGCCGTACTTCTCGATCGGCGCGGGCACCGACGCGCTGACGAACAAGCAGTGCACGCCTTACACCGTTCACTACGCCTACGACACGACCGCACTCGCGAAAGGCACCGGTTCGGCGACCGTGAAGCAGGGGCTCAAGACCTGGTACTTCCTGACCGCCGATTACGCCTTCGGCAAATCGCTCGATGCCAACACGACCAAGGTCGTCGAAGCGGGCGGCGGGAAGGTGCTCGGCCACGCATTCCATCCGCTGTCGGCTTCGGACTTCTCTTCGTTCCTGCTTCAAGCGCAGGCATCGAAGGCGCAGGTGCTCGGCCTCGCCAACGCGGGCGGCGACACCGTGAATTCGCTCAAGGCGGCGAAGGAGTTCGGCATCACCAAGACGATGAAGATCGCCGCGCTGCTGATGTTCATCGACGACGTGAACAGCGTCGGCCTGCCGACGGCGCAGGGCCTGCTGCTCACAGACAGCTGGTACTGGGACCAGAGCGATGCCTCGCGCAAATGGGCGCAGCGCTACTTCGCGAAGACCGGGAAGATGCCGTCGAGCCTTCAGGCCGCCGACTACTCGGTGACGATGAATTACCTGAGCGCGGTAAAGGCCGTCGGCACGACGGATGCGGACAAGGTGATGGCGCAAGTCCGGCAGCAGAAGGTCGACGACTTCTACGCGAAGGGCTACGTTCGGCAGGACGGCGTGATGATCCACGACATGTACTTGTTCGAGGTCAAGTCGCCGGCCGAATCGAAGAAGCCGTGGGACTACTACACGCTCAAGGCGACGATCCCCGGCGATCAGGCATTCGGGACCAAGGCCGAATCGCAGTGCGATCTCTGGAAGTAATGCGGTGTGGGGCGTGCGATCGGGCGGGGCGCCCATGCGTTGGGCGCCATTGCGCCTGGCGCGCAAGTGCTGACCCCGATCCACGCGGCGCACCGTTCTGACTCTGACGGCAGGTTCATCGATGGATATTTTTGGCGTTCCGCTGCCTGCGATGCTGAGCCAGTTGCTGCTCGGGCTCGTCAACGGCTCGTTTTACGCGATTCTGAGCTTAGGTCTCGCGGTCATCTTCGGCCTGCTCAACGTGATCAACTTTGCCCACGGCGCGCTGTTCATGCTGGGGGCGATGCTCGCGTGGATGGGTCTCGCGTATTTCAATCTGCCGTACTGGGTGATGCTCGTGGTCGCGCCGCTCGTGGTCGGCGTGTTCGGCATGATCATCGAGCGCTCGATGCTGCGCTGGCTGTACAAGCTCGATCACCTCTACGGACTGTTGCTCACATTCGGGCTCACGCTCGTGATCGAAGGCGTGTTCCGCTCGATCTACGGTTCGTCGGGGCAGCCGTATGACGTGCCCGATGCGCTGGCCGGCGCGACCAATCTCGGCTTCATGTATCTGCCGAACTATCGCGCGTGGGTGGTCGTCGCGTCGCTCGTCATTTGCTTCATCACGTGGTTCGTGATCGAGAAGACGCGGCTCGGTTCGTACTTGCGCGCGGGCACGGAAAACCCGAAGCTCGTCGAGGCTTTCGGCGTCAACGTGCCGCTGATGGTCACGCTCACCTACGGCTTCGGCGTCGCGCTCGCGGCGTTTGCGGGCGTGCTGGCGGCGCCGGTCATCCAGGTGTCGCCGCTGATGGGGCAGTCGATGATCATCACCGTGTTCGCGGTGGTCGTGATCGGCGGCATGGGCTCGATCATGGGCTCGATCCTGACGGGTCTGCTGCTGGGCGTGGTCGAAGGGTTCACGCGTGTGTTCTACCCGGAGGCGTCGGCCACGGTCGTCTTCGTCATTATGGCGCTCGTGCTGCTCGTGCGTCCCGCGGGTCTCTTCGGCAAGGAACGATGATGCAGAGAAAAGCGCTCTATGGCCTGTTGCTGATCGGCCTGCTTGCTGCGCCTTGGCTCGGCGCGTACCCCGTGTTCGTGATGAAGGTGCTGTGCTTCGCGCTCTTCGCGGCGGCGTTCAATTTGCTGATCGGCTATACGGGGCTGCTGTCGTTCGGGCACGCGATGTTTCTGGCGACGGCGGGTTACGCCACCGGCTTCGCGATTCAGTCGATGTCGCTTTCACCCGAGCTCGGCGTGGTCGCCGGCACGGCCGCGGCGACGCTGCTCGGCTTGGTCGTCGGCTTGTTTGCGATTCGCCGGCAAGGCATCTACTTCGCGATGGTGACGCTCGCGCTCGCGCAGATGGTCTATTTCGTCTATCTGCAGGCGCCGTTCACGCACGGCGAGGATGGCTTGCAAGGTGTGGCGCGCGGCAAGCTCTTCGGTTTCCTGGATCTGTCATCGGATCTCGCGCTGTATTACGTCGTGCTCGTGCTCGTGGTGCTCGCGTTTCTGCTGATCGTGCGTGTCGTGCATTCGCCGTTCGGGCAGGTGCTGACCGCGATCAAGGAGAACGAGCCGCGTGCCACGTCGCTCGGCTACGACACCGATCGCTTCAAGCTGCTCGCGTTCGTGCTGTCGGCGGGGA
Source organism: Trinickia violacea (assembly GCF_005280735.1). NCBI lineage: Bacteria > Pseudomonadati > Pseudomonadota > Betaproteobacteria > Burkholderiales > Burkholderiaceae > Trinickia > Trinickia violacea. Next base: position 4,713,785 of record NZ_CP040077.1, on the reverse strand, counting down.
TCGCGGGGTTTGCCGGCGCGCTCAAGGTGCTCGTGCTCGGCTTCGAGACGCTCAGCGACGCGTACTGGACGATGTCGGGTCTCGTCATCCTGATGACGCTCGTGGGCGGCATGGGCACGCTGTTTGGCCCGCTGCTCGGCGCCGCGCTCATCGTTTCGCTGGAGGACCGCATGGGCGATATCGGCACCGCGATCGCGTCGGCGACGGGCGTCGAGTGGTTCCGCTCGCTCGGCGAATCGACGACGATCGTCGTGGGCCTGATCTTCATCGCCTGCGTGCTGGCGTTCCGGCGCGGCATTGTCGGCGAGATCGTCGCACGTGTTCGGATGTTGCGCGCATAACGGGGTCTTCGAAGCGAGAGGCAAAGATAGTTCGGAATCCGATATAAATCGGCGCTTCGAAAAATGCCGTGATCTGTGGCGTTTCGCACCAAAAAGCCGCCCCATCTGAGTGCAAACTTGCACCACTAGGGTAAATGCTAGGTTGTCTCACGGGGCAGGGTTCGATAATCTTCGGTCTAGTTCTGATGCACCCGAATTTGCAGGTGGAGAACGAGGAGACAATCGAGGCACTCAGTGCCCGGACGAAAGCGCTGTTGGATAGGATCCAACAGCGCTTTTACTTTGTGGCTTCCATTACTGCGTTTTCCGCTGTTCCTTCTGTCTATCGTGCCGTTCGTCGCGCGCTTCTTTTCCCGCTTTCACCGCCTCTTACGTGCTCTAGAATCGTCCGATTCTTAGCGCGATTCCTTGCTGCGCCTCGCTCGAAAACACCAAGGACATGCCCGCTTCACAGGGCGTCTTCAACATGAGCGCGACGGCCCACGCGGGGCTCGACCTGCGCGTTCGCGTGATGGCGCAGATCACCGGCGGAAAGTGGAAGCTGGTCGGCGACTGATCGGCAGTCGACAGGCGGGTTGCTCGAAAGCAGAAGGCGCGTGCTGTCGGACGCGCCTTTTTTGTGCGTGCTGCGCGGGAAAACCATGCTTGGCACGTCGTGGCACGATAACTAGATTCGAGTGTTCGACCTTTGGTTTGACCTTTGCGTCGGCAACGAAAACACGCTTCTTGAATGCGTTTGGAGACAATTGATGAAAAGAACGAAACGGTGGATGCAAGCAGGCGTTGCGGCAGTCTTGGTGTGCGGCGCGAGCGCGGCTTTCGCGCAAGTGAAGATCGGGGTCACGCTTTCGACGACGGGTCCGGCCGCGTCGCTCGGCATTCCGGAGAAGAACACCATTGCGCTGCTGCCGAAGGAGATTGCCGGCAAGAGCGTGCAATACATCGTGCTCGACGACGGCTCGGACACGAGCCGCGCGGTGCAGAACACGCGCAAGCTGATCGATGAGGACCACGTCGACGCGATCATCGGCTCGACGGTGACGCCGAATTCGCTGGCGATGATCGACCCGGTATCGCAAGGCAAAACGCCGATGATCTCGCTCGCGGCCTCCGCCGCGATCGTCCAGCCGATGGACGCGAAGCGCGCGTGGGTCTTCAAGGTGCCGCAGAACGATAGCCTGATGGCGGAAGCGATCGCCGGCTACATGGAAAAGCACGGCGTGAAGACAGTCGGCTTCATCGGCTTCTCGGATGCCTACGGCGAAAGTTGGTACAGCGTGTTCAGCAAGGCCGCCGACGCGCATCACCTGAAGATCGTCAGCAACGAGCGCTACAACCGCACCGACACCTCGGTGACGGGGCAGGTGCTGAAGACGATGAGCGCGAATCCGGACGCGGTGCTGATCGCCGGCTCGGGCACGCCGGCCGCGCTGCCGGCGACGACGCTCAAGGACCGCGGTTACAAGGGCAAGGTCTATCAGACGCACGGCGTCGCGAACAACGACTTCCTGCGCGTGTGCGGCAAGGTCTGCGAAGGCGAGCTGCTGCCGGCGGGCCCGATTCTCGTCACCGATCAATTGCCGGACTCGAATCCGGTCAAGCAATCGTCACAGGCGTACAAGACGGCCTATGAGAAGGCGTATGGCGCGGGGACGGTCTCGACGTTCGGCGGTCACGCGTGGGATGCCGGGCAGATGCTGCAACGGGCGATTCCCGAAGCGCTGAAGAAGGGCGAACCGGGCACCGAAGCCTTCCGCGAAGCGCTGCGTGCCGCGCTCGAAAACGTGAAGGATCTGCCGCTCTCGCACGGCGTGATGAACACGACGCCGGCGAACCATAACGGTCTCGACGACCGTGCACGCGTCATGGTGCAGATCGTCGACGGCAAGTGGAAACTTCAGAACGACTGACATGTTTCGACGGAAGCGGGGGGCGCGACCGTGCTGTCGTGATTCGCCCCGCTGAACGGCAAAAACGAAACCGCCCGTCGCGCCGCTTTGCGGTCCGGCGGGCGTGCGTTGATATCGGCGTGCCGGCATTCTCCCGATTCCCCATTCGAAGCTCGAAAAAAGAGGAAGTATGGATCTATCGATTGCGGCGATTCTCGCGCAAGACGGCATCACGACAGGCGCGATCTACGCATTGCTCGCGCTGGCCCTGGTGCTGGTGTTCTCTGTCACAAGGGTGATCTTCATCCCGCAGGGTGAGTTCGTTTCCTATGGCGCGCTGACGCTCGCCGCACTCCAGACGCAGAAATTTCCCGCAACGTGCTGGCTGCTGATCGCGATGGGCTTCGCGTGTTTCGTCGTCGAGACGACAGGGCTCGTCCGGCATCCCGAGCGGCGGCGCCATGCGTTGCGCACGCTCACGACGCTCGCCAGCAAGTACCTGCTGTTTCCAATTGCGATCTATGGGGTGACGCGCGGCGTCTTCATGCAGCCGTTGCCGATGATCGTGCAGATCGCGCTCACGCTCTTGATCGTCGTGCCGATGGGGCCGTTCGTGTACCGCCTCGCGTACGAGCCCATCGCCGAGGCGACGACGCTATTGCTGCTGATCGTCGCGGTGGCCGTGCACTTTGCGATGGTCGGCCTGGGCCTCGTGATGTTCGGCGCCGAAGGCTCGCGGACGACGCCGTTTTCCGACGCCACGTTCAATGTCGGCAGCCTGTCGGTATCCGGGCAGAGCTTGTGGGTGGCCGGCACGGCGGTCGTGCTGATCGTCGCGCTCTATCTGTACTTCGACCGCTCGATCTCCGGCAAGGCGTTGCGCGCCACGTCGGTCAACCGGCTTGGCGCGCGGCTCGTCGGCATCGGCACGACGCAGGCCGGACGGCTCGCATTCACGCTTGCTGCGGGCCTGGGTGCGCTGTGCGGCATCCTCGTCGCACCGCTCACCACGATCTACTACGACTCGGGCTTTCTGATCGGCTTGAAGGGCTTCGTCGGCGCGATCATCGGCGGCTTGGTCAGCTATCCGCTCGCGGCGGCCGGCTCGCTGCTCGTCGGCTTGCTCGAATCGTATTCGTCGTTCTGGGCGAGCGCCTACAAGGAGGTGATCGTTTTCACGTTGATCATTCCCGTGCTGCTGTGGCGGAGCCTCGCGAGCCCGCACGCCGAAGAGGAACAGGAGTAAGCCGATGAAACGCGTGATTCGAAACAAGTTCTTCTGGCTGTTCCTCGTCGTGATGTTTGCGCTTCCGGTGCTTCCGCATCCGATTCGTGTGCCCGAGTACTGGGTTACGCTGCTCAATTACATCGGGCTCTATTCGATTGTCGCGATCGGACTCGTGCTGCTCACGGGCGTCGGCGGGATGACGAGCTTCGGGCAGGCGGCGTTCGTCGGCGTGGGGGCCTATGCGACGGCCTATTTGACGACGCAATACGGTGTCTCGCCGTGGCTTGCGCTGATCGTGGGTGTCGTCTTGACGGCGCTGGTGGCGCTGATTCTCGGCGCCGTCACGATGCGGCTCTCCGGCCACTTCCTTCCGCTCGGCACGATCGCCTGGGGGCTCTCGCTGTACTACCTGTTCGGCAATATGGAGCTGCTCGGCAAGTACGACGGCATCAATGGCATCCCCGTGTTGAACCTGTTCGGCATTCCGCTGGAGTCGGGGCGCCACATCTACTACCTGATCTGGATTGTCGTGCTCGCGTCGGTTGTCTCAGTTCAGAATCTGCTTAATAGTCGGCCTGGGCGTGCGATTCGCGCGCTGCGCGGCGCCGGCGTGATGGCCGAGGCGATGGGCGTGAACACCGCGTGGATGCGGGTCGTGATCTTCATCTATGCCGCCGTGCTCGCAGCGATTTCCGGCTTCCTCTACGCGCATCTGCAGCGTGCGGTGAACCCGACGCCGTTCGGTCTGAATCACGGCATCGAATTCCTGTTTATGGCGGTCGTGGGCGGTGTCTCGCACGTTTGGGGAGCATTGCTGGGTGCGGCGATTCTCACCCTCCTGCAGGACTATCTGCAGACGCTGTTGCCGATGCTGCTCGGCCAGAACGGCAACTTCGAAGTGATCGTGTTCGGTGTGCTGATGGTGCTGCTGCTGCAGTACGCGCGGCAAGGCGTTTGGCCTTTCGTCGCGCGCCTGTTTCCGCGTGGCCCGAGTGCGCATGTGCCCGAGCATGCGGAACCGCTGCCGCAGCGGACGAAGCCGGTCGCAGGGGAGACGCTGCTGGTCGTGGACAACGCGCGCAAGCAGTTCGGCGGCCTGGTTGCCGTCAACGACGTGAGCTTTGAGGTCAAAGCGGGGCAGATCGTCGGTTTGATCGGGCCGAACGGGGCGGGCAAGTCGACTACCTTCAACCTCGTCACCGGCGTGCTGCAAGCGACGCGCGGCGCGATCAGCTTTCGCGGCGAGCGGATCGATTCGCTCAATTCACGTGAAATCGTCAAGCTCGGAATCGGGCGCACGTTTCAGCACGTCAAGCTGCTGCCGGGCATGACGGTGCTGGAAAACGTCGCGTTGGGTGCGCACTTGCGAGGCTCGGCGGGCGTGTGGCGCAGCGTCGTCCGATTGAATGCAGCAGAGGAAGCGCGCTTGATGGCGGAAGCGGCCAAGCAGATCCGTCGCGTTGGCCTCGAGTCCCATATGTACGAGGAAGCCGGGAGTTTGGCTTTGGGACAGCAGCGGATACTGGAAATCGCGCGGGCACTTTGCTGCGATCCAACGCTGCTATTGCTGGACGAACCCGCGGCGGGCCTGCGCTATCAGGAAAAGCAGCAGCTCGCGGATTTGCTGCGCAAGCTGAAAGCCGAAGGGATGAGCGTGCTGCTGGTCGAGCACGACATGGACTTCGTGATGAATCTGACGGATCGGCTGGTCGTGATGGAGTTTGGAACGCGAATCGCGGAGGGCCTGCCGCAGGACGTGCAGAAGGACCCGGCGGTGCTGGAAGCGTATCTCGGTGGAGTGGAGTGAGATGAATCAGACAACAACTATGCCGATTCTGGAAGTGACGGGTCTGTCGGTGCGCTACGGCAAAGTCGAGGCGCTGCACGGTGCGGCGCTCAAGGTTGCGCCGGGCCAGATCGTCAGCGTGATCGGACCGAACGGGGCGGGTAAATCGACCTTGCTGAATGCAGTAATGGGTGCGCTGCCCGTGACCGGGCACGCCAAAGGCAGCGTTCGCTATCGCGGAGAGGAAGTGGGCGCGGTCCCGATTGAAAAGCGTGTGGCACGCGGCATGTGCCTGGTGCCGGAAAAGCGCGAGTTGTTTGCGACGATGAGCGTCGAGGACAACCTCGTGCTCGGCGCGTATCGGCGCAAGCGCGCTGGAGAGCGCGATTTTCTGGATCAGCTCGGGCCTGTGTTCGACCTCTTTCCGCGTTTGAAGGAGCGCCGCAAGCAGGCGGCGGGGACACTGTCAGGCGGCGAGCGGCAGATGCTTGCGGTAGGGCGGGCGCTGATGGGAAAGCCCGATTTGTTGATGCTCGATGAGCCGAGCCTCGGCCTGGCGCCGCTAATCGTAAAGGAGATATTTCACATCATCGCCAGGCTCAAGGGAACGGGTGTGGCGACGCTGCTGATTGAGCAGAACGCCCGTGCCGCATTGCAGATTTCGGACTACGGCTACGTTCTGGAAACTGGCGAGCTTGCGTTGGAAGGGCCAGCGGACGAGCTTGCGCGGAATCCGCGAGTGATTGAAACGTACCTCGGGCTGGCGAAGAAGACGGCTTAGCGGCGGTTGTTGGGCCAACGGGGTTGCCTGGATGAGCGGTGTGTTTCACGTGAAACACACCGCTTTTTTGTATCTGCTTCGCGCGTTAGCCATTCGGACGAAATTCGGGCCAAAAGCGAACCCGCTATAATTCGCGCATACATTTTTCTCGAAAGGCTCGTGCCAGTCACCGCGCGAGGTCCGCAATGCTTTTTCCTACAGAATTTGACGTCATCGTCGTCGGCGGCGGTCATGCCGGCACGGAAGCCGCTTTGGCGTCCGCGCGTATGGGCGTGAAAACGCTACTGCTCACGCACAACATCGAAACGCTCGGTCAGATGAGCTGCAACCCGTCCATTGGCGGCATCGGCAAGGGCCATCTGGTCAAGGAAGTCGATGCGCTGGGCGGTGCGATGGCGGCCGCGACCGATGAAGGCGGCATTCAATTCCGCATCCTCAATTCGTCCAAGGGGCCGGCGGTTCGTGCGACGCGTGCCCAGGCGGATCGCGTCCTGTACAAGCAGGCGATTCGCCGGCGCCTCGAGAATCAGCCGAATCTTTGGCTGTTCCAGCAGGCGGTGGATGACCTGATCGTGGAGGGCGATCGCGTCGTCGGTGCGGTGACTCAGGTCGGCATTCGATTCAGGGCACGAGCGGTCGTGCTGACAGCGGGTACCTTCCTTGACGGGAAGATCCACGTCGGTCTGAACAACTACACGGGTGGACGGGCAGGCGATCCGGCGGCCGTTTCGCTTTCCGCTCGATTGAAAGAGCTGAAGCTGCCCCAAGGGCGGCTGAAAACCGGCACGCCTCCGCGCATCGACGGCCGGACGATCGATTTCTCGGTGCTCGAAGAGCAACCGGGCGACCTCGATCCGGTGCCGGTGTTCTCGTTCCTCGGTCGTGCCGAGCAGCACCCACGTCAAATGCCGTGCTGGGTGACGCATACAAATGAGCGGACCCACGACATCATCCGCGGCGGTCTCGATCGTTCGCCGATGTACACGGGCGTGATCGAGGGGGTGGGGCCGCGCTATTGCCCGTCGATCGAGGACAAGATCCATCGGTTTGCCTCGAAGGAATCGCATCAGATTTTTCTCGAACCGGAAGGGCTGACCACCAACGAGTTCTATCCGAACGGGATTTCGACCAGCCTGCCGTTCGACGTCCAACTCGAGCTCGTCCACTCGATGCGCGGGCTTGAGAATGCACACATCCTGCGACCGGGCTACGCGATCGAGTACGACTATTTCGATCCGCGTGGCCTGAAGGCGTCGCTGGAAACCAAGGTGATCCACGGGCTCTTCTTTGCCGGCCAGATCAACGGGACGACCGGGTACGAAGAGGCGGCGGCGCAAGGTCTGCTTGCCGGGATCAACGCAGGGCTGCAAGTGCAGGGCAAGGATGCATGGTGTCCGCGCCGAGACCAGGCTTATCTGGGTGTGCTGGTCGATGATCTTGTGACGCGCGGTGTTTCGGAGCCGTATCGAATGTTCACGAGCCGCGCCGAGTATCGCTTGAGCCTGCGTGAAGACAATGCCGACATGCGATTGACGGAGATCGGCCGCCAGTTGGGCGTCGTTGACGATATTCGCTGGGACGCATTCAGCCGGAAGCGTGATGCTGTTTCACGTGAAACAGAGCGGCTCCGCACCACGTGGGTCAATCCGAAGACGCTTTCGTCAGATGAAGCGACCGCGCTGCTGGGCAAGCCGATCGATCACGAATATAGCTTGGCTGAGTTGTTGCGCCGGCCGGGCGTGACCTACGACGGCGTTTGCGGCTTGCGTGAAGGCACGTCGGGCCCGACGGAGCCGCTTGCTGACGACCCTGTGTTGCTTGAGCAGATCAAAGAGCAAATCGAAATCGGCATCAAATATCAGGGCTACATCGAGCGCCAAGCCGGGGAAATCGAGCGAAACGAGGCTCACGAAAACACGCGTTTGCCGGAAGCGCTGGATTACGCGGAAGTACGCGGCCTGTCGTTCGAGGCTCGTCAAAAGCTCACGCAATTCCGTCCCGAGACAATCGGGCAAGCTTCGCGGATCTCGGGCATCACGCCAGCGGCCATTTCGTTGCTGATGGTCCACCTCAAGCGCGGGCTGGGTCGTCGCGCAACGACGAGCGTCGTCGCCGATGAAACCGGGGCCGACAACACCCCGGCGGCTCAATGACGGCGCCGCGTGTGAACGGCGGTCTAACCGGCAGCGGTGAAGCGCTGGCCGCGCTGTTGCGCGCCGGCGCGGACGAATTGGGCGTTGAGCTGAACGAAGCGCAACAGGGTCAGCTGCTCGATTACGTTGCATTGCTCGCGAAGTGGAATGCCGTCTACAACCTGACGGCGATCCGCGACCCGCGACAGATGCTGATTCAGCACATCCTCGACTCGCTTTCGATCGTCCCGCATCTCGCCGGGCGAGGGGCGTCGTCGGTTCTGGATGTCGGCTCGGGCGGCGGGTTGCCGGGCATTGTTCTGGCGATCGCGCTCCCTGACTGGACCGTGACCCTAAACGACATCGTTCACAAGAAGACGGCATTTCAGTCCCAGGCAAAGGCGGAATTGAAGCTCGGTAACCTGTCGGTTGTCACCGGCCGAGTCGAAACATTGCGCCCGGGTGTCGAAGTGCCGGGGAAATTCGATGTAATCGTGTCGCGCGCATTCGCAGAACTCTCCGATTTCGTTACACTGGCGCGTCATCTAGTTGCGGATGGCGGCTCCATCTGGGCGATGAAGGGCGTGCGCCCAGACGGCGAAGTCGAGCGCTTGCCGGCCGGCTCGAAAGCGGTGCAGGTGATTCGGCTCGCGGTACCGTCGCTGGATGCGGAGCGTCACCTGGTCCAGGTTTCGGTCGATGGTGGTGCGGGCGAGCAGGACTTAGAACATTCGGTTTGATGCGGTAACAAGGGATCTACCAACGATGGCAAAAATTTTCTGCGTTGCGAACCAGAAAGGCGGCGTCGGCAAAACGACGACAACGGTCAATCTCGCCGAGAGTCTCGCATCGCAGGGGCAGCGCGTCCTGCTGATCGACCTGGACCCGCAGGGCAATGCCACGATGGGCAGCGGCATCGACAAGGCCGCGTGTGAGAACACTGTCTATGAAGTGCTCGTCGATGGCGTTTCAGTCGCGGACGCGCGCATCAAGCCAGAGTCGGTGTCCTACGACGTGCTGCCCGCGAATCGCGAATTGGCAGGCGCGGAAGTGGAGTTGGTGAGCGTCCAGAATCGCGAGCGCCAACTGAAGGATGCGCTGGATCTCGTCGTACACGACTACGACTTCGTGTTGATCGATTGCCCGCCTGCGCTTTCGCTGCTGACGCTGAACGGCCTGTGCGCCGCCCATGGCGTCGTGATTCCGATGCAATGCGAGTATTTCGCGCTCGAGGGCCTCTCAGACCTCGTCAACACGATCAAGCAGGTGCACGCGAACTTGAATCGTGACCTCAAGGTTATCGGCCTGCTGCGGGTCATGTTCGATCCGCGCATCACGCTCCAGCAGCAAGTGTCCGACCAATTGAAGGAACACTTCGGCGACAAGGTCTTCGATGTCGTGATTCCGCGCAACGTGCGACTGGCGGAAGCGCCGAGCTATGGTTTGCCGGGCGTCGTTTTCGACCGCGCTTCGCGCGGCGCGCAAGCCTATGTCCAGTTCGGCGCCGAGATGATTGAACGCGTGCGCGCGTTGTAATGCACAGAATCGAGGAAGCACGATGAACGCAGTAGCAAAGAAGAAGGGTTTGGGCCGCGGTCTGGAAGCCTTGCTCGGCGGCAGCCCGGAAATTGCCGCAGTTGTGCGCAGCGATGGTGTGCCGCACGTATTGCCGCTCGGCAAACTGCAGGCCGGCAAATACCAGCCGCGCACGCGAATGGACGAGGGCGCGCTGCAGGAGCTGGCCGCAAGCATCCGCGCGCAGGGCTTGATGCAACCGATCCTGGTGCGTCCGGTGTCGGCCGAGAAATACGAAATCATCGCTGGCGAGCGGCGTTTCCGCGCCGCGCATCTGGCCGGACTCGACGAGGTGCCGGTGCTGGTGAAGGATGTGCCGGACCAGGCCGCTGCCGCGATGGCGCTGATCGAAAACATCCAGCGCGAAGACCTGAATCCGCTCGAAGAGGCGCACGGCATTCAGCGTTTGCTCGATGAGTTCAACTTTACGCACGAACAAGCTGCCGAGTCCGTCGGCCGTTCGCGCAGTGCAGTTTCGAACTTGCTGCGGCTCTTGAATCTCGCGACGCCGGTGCAAACGATGCTGCTGGCAGGCGACCTCGATATGGGTCACGCTCGCGCGCTCCTCGCGGTCGACGCCGCGACGCAAATCACGCTGGCCAATCAGGTGGTCAATAAGCGGATGTCGGTGCGGGAAATCGAGAAGCTCGTCACCGCGACGACGAAGGCGAGCCCAGCAGTAAAAGCGCGTGCGAATCACGACGGCGGCCGCGACACGCGCCGTCTCGAAGAAGATCTGTCCGACCTGCTCGCTGCGAGCGTGAAGATCAAGATGGGTCGCCGCGGGCGAGGGCAGGTGCAGATCGATTTCGGCGATCTCGACGCGCTCGAGGGCATTCTCAATCGCCTGCGCGGCGGCCCCGCGGTCTGATTCGAACCGTTCGATCGCGCTTGCTCGCCCGTGCCTATCATCAATGAAGCTCGAAGCGCTCGATTGAGCTCGCCGCGCAGGCTACTGGCGCTCGTTGCCAAAGAGCCTGTGCTGTCGCTGCTGCTGATCGCGCTCGCTTTTCTCCAAGCATTCCATCCGCGTCCCTGGACATCGCTGCCGGGTCTCGTCGACTGGCAAACCGTGCTGACCCTGGCAGGACTCCTGATTTTGACCAAAGCGCTCGAATTATCAGGAACCCTAACTTGGTTCGCGCACCGTGTCGTTCACCACGTCCACTCCGAGCGCTCGCTCGCGTATTGGCTCGTCACGTTGGCCGCGGTGCTCTCGACCATCCTGACCAACGATGTGGCGCTATTCGTCGTGGTGCCGCTCGTGCTGTCGCTGAACGAGCTGACACCGTTGCCGCTGAAGCGCCTTGTCATCTTTATCGCGCTGGCCGTCAACGCCGGGTCGATCCTGACTCCATTCGGAAATCCACAGAACCTGTTTCTCTGGCAGATAAGCGGCGTGTCGTTCGGGGGCTTCGTGCGGGCGCTTGCGCCGCTATGCGCCCTGATGATGGCGATGCTGTACGCAATGACCACGGTCTCGTTCAAGACGCGGCCTCTCGATCTTTCGCAAGACACGGTTGCGCAGCCCGTCGATCGCGCATTCGCCGGCGTCGCGGCCGTTCTCTTTGCCGCGTTCGTCCTGCTTGCGGACTCGCATCATGCCGGCATCGGACTGATCGGCGTCGCGGGCGGCTTTCTGATCTGGCGACGCGACGCGGTCCTGAAAATCGATTGGTTGCTGCTGCTGATTTTCGTCTTCATGTTCATCGTTCTGCGCAGCGTCGCGGCGTTGCCGTGGGTCCGGGAGACGATCGAGCACATCGGCCTCGATACACCGCTGCGAGCCTACGCGGCGGGGATGGTGCTGTCGCAGGGCATCAGCAACGTGCCGGCGGCGATCATGCTCGCCGAATTCACGAAGGATTGGCGCGCGCTCGCGTTTGGCGTGAGTGTCGGCGGTTTCGGGATCGCGATCGGCTCACTGGCGAACCTGATCGCTGTCAGGCTGGCCAAGAGGCGCGGTATGTGGTCTCAGTTTCATGGCTTCTCGATTCCGTTCTGGATCGTTGGCGGCATGATTGGCGGATGGGTGTTGTCTCATTTTTGACACGTTATAAGTACGCGACATTTCGAGATGCCTCGCCGCCCTGATGAATCAAGCCAATAAGCGTTAAACTCGCGCCATGCCCGGCCGCCTTACATTCGACGCGCCCGTCTATAGACAGACTGTTTTCCGACCCCGCGAAGCTCCCTTTCGCGCCGTGTTTTGGCGTGCCTAAAGTCTTGAATCACCTGCAACTATCGCTTACAATCGCCCGGATTTATTAGCTAGGCAACCCCGTAAGCGTCACGAAAGATACGGGCCAAAATGGACTTTGCGGAACACTGCGATGGCGGGTCGAGCGCCGAATGACAGGCACGAAGAACACGCACAGCGCACCGCGTCCAAAGCGGCCGACGGTCAGCAGGACTGGGCTGACGATGCGTGGGATGCCGAGCAGCAAGATAAAAACATCGTTCCGCTCTCGCGGGCTGAAGCAGAGAAGCTGTTTGGTCCGAATGTGAGTCGTCCATCGCGCGTCACGCCTTTCAAGGTCGTGGTTGCGCAAATGGTTTTGTCCCTGGTTGCTACGCTGGTTTGGTGGCTGTTCTATAAGCCGCCGGGCGATGCTGCGCTGTCGGCGTTCCTGGGGGGAGCGATTTGCTGGGTGCCGAGCGCATTGTTCGCGGCACGTCTTAGGAAGCTGGGCGGCGGGGCAACCATCCTGAGCTGGATGATTGGCGAAGCGCTCAAGATGGGAGCGACGGTCGCGATGTTCGTGGCGATCGCGTACTGGTATCACGACGTGCGCTGGTTGCCGCTGCTCGTGACCTATCTCGTCGCGCTGAAGACGTACTGGATTGCGTTGGCCTGGCGCTGAGCCGGTTGAGTCCGAATATTACGGCGCACGATCATGAGATCGCCTGCGCCCGCGAGTTCCCGCAACGCAGTCTTGCGGCGGGCGCGAGCACCGAAAGATTTTCGACAATTTGGGTGGCATTAACGATATGGCAGCTAGCGAAGGAACGCGCGGTTTGGATCCGTCCGAATACATCGCGCACCACTTGCAGAACCTCTCCACGGCGCACCAGACTTCGGTCGTCGACTTCCACGTATGGAATCTCGACACGCTGTTCTGGTCGATCGTCTGCGGTCTGGTGACGATCCTCATCCTGCGTCTTGCCGCGCGCAAAGCGACCCCCGGCGTGCCGGGCCGCTTCCAGTGCGCGATCGAAATGCTCGTCGAGATGGTCGAAGACCAATCGAAGGCGATCGTTCACGGCAACCGCACCTTCATCGCGCCGCTCGCCCTGTTTGTGTTCATCTGGGTCGCGCTGATGAACTCCCTCGACTTTCTCCCCGTCGACCTGCCGGGCCGCGTGATCGGCTGGCTGGGTCTGTCGGCGGTCATTCCGCACCACCGCATCGTGCCGACGGCCGACTTGAACGGCACCTTCGGCATCGCGCTCGGCGTGTTCGCGCTGATGATCTACTACAACCTCAAGATCAAGGGCCCGGGCGGATTCGTGCACGAGCTGCTGTCGGCACCGTTCGGCGCGCATCCGCTGCTGTGGATTCCGAACCTTGCGCTGAACCTCATCGAGTACGTCGCCAAGACCGTTTCGCTCGCGCTGCGGCTGTTCGGCAACATGTACGCCGGGGAACTGCTGTTCCTGCTGATCGCCCTGCTCGGCAGCATGTGGACGTTCAGCGCGGACACCTCGGTGCTCGGCTTCATCGGCCACGTGATCGCAGGCAGTGTCTGGGCAATCTTCCACATCCTGATCGTTCTGCTGCAAGCGTTCATTTTCATGATGTTGACGCTGGTGTACATCGGCCAAGCGCACGACAAGCACTAAGCGCATAAAGAGTTTCAAGTTCGTTTCGTTTCTTAAATCCTGGTTTTAAAAAGTCTTTTCACAAAGGAGTGATCATGCAAGCTTTCATCGCCAACATCCAAGGTCTGACCGCCATCGGTATCGGCATCATCATCGGCCTGGGTGCAATCGGCGCCTGTATCGGTATCGGCCTGATGGGCGGCAAGTACATCGAAGCTTGCGCACGTCAGCCGGAACTGATGAACCCGCTGCAAACCAAGATGTTCCTCTTGGCTGGTCTGATTGACGCGGCGTTCCTGATCGGCGTTGGTGTGGCAATGCTGTTTGCGTTCGCGAACCCGCTGCTGTCGAAGCTGGCAGGCTGAGGTTCCTCGGAAGTTTGCGCCAACTCCTTTTCTTCATGGCGCAGGGCGAAACGGGTCTGGGGCGCTGATCGAATCCATGTCGATGAGCGCCTTACCGTTTCATCTTTCCGTGCATAGCAACATTTAAGGAAACACCATGAATCTCAACGCAACCCTGTTTGCGCAGATGGTCGTGTTCCTGATCCTCGCGTGGTTCACGATGAAGTTCGTGTGGCCGCCGTTGGTCAATGCCCTCGACGAGCGCTCGAAGAAGATCGCCGAAGGTCTCGCTGCAGCCGAGAAGGGCAAATCGGAACTCGAAGCCGCGCACAAGCTCGTCGACCAGGAACTCGCTCAAGCACGCAACGACGGCCAGCAGCGCATCGCTGACGCCGAGAAGCGCGCACTCTCCGTCGCCGACGAGATCAAGGCGAACGCTCAAGCCGAAGCCGCACGCATCATCGCGCAAGCGAAGGCCGACGCCGACCAGCAGATCGTCAAAGCACGCGAAGCGCTGCGCGGCGAAGTCGCCTCGCTGGCCGTGAGGGGCGCCGAGCAGATCCTGAAGCGCGAAGTCGATCAAAAGGCCCACGCCGAACTGCTGAATCAACTGAAAGCCGAGCTCTGATCATGGCCGAACTTGCAACCATTGCCCGTCCGTACGCAGAAGCGCTGTTCCGCGTGGCCGAAGGCGGTGACGTCGGCGCCTGGTCCACTCTCGTGCAGGAGCTGGCACAGGTTGCGCGTCTGCCCGAGGTGCTGTCGATCGCCGCGAGCCCGAAAGTGAGCCGTACCCAAGTCGGCGATCTGCTGCTGGCTGCGGTCAAGTCGCCGGCCAAGGACACCCCGCAGGCGAAGAATTTCGTGCAGATGCTGATCGACAATCATCGGCTTTCGCTGCTGCCGGAAATCGCCACGCAGTTCGAAGAACTGAAGAACGCTCGCGAGGGCGCGGCCGATGCACTGATCGTCAGCGCATTCCCGCTCGAAGGCGAGCAGTTGAACGACCTCGTCGCAAGCCTCGAACGCAAGTTCAAGCGCAAGCTGAAACCGTCGGTTGAAGTCGACGCGTCGCTGATCGGCGGCGTGCGCGTCACGGTCGGCGACGAAGTGCTCGATACCTCGGTCCGCGCGCGGCTCGCCAGCATGCAGACGGCACTGACCGCCTGAAGCGCATACGCGGCTGGCACGCAACAGAATTGACTATCAGGAGCGAATAATGCAACTCAATCCCTCTGAGATCAGCGAGCTGATCAAGAGCCGGATCCAGGGCCTTGAAGCGAGCGCAGACGTTCGCAACCAAGGCACCGTGATCTCCGTGACCGACGGTATCGTGCGCATCCACGGCCTGTCGGAAGTGATGCAAGGCGAAATGCTCGAATTCCCGGGCAACACGTTCGGTCTCGCGCTGAACCTCGAGCGCGACTCGGTCGGCGCCGTGATTCTGGGTGAATACGAGCACATCTCCGAAGGCGACATCGTCAAGACGACGGGCCGCATTCTCGAAGTGCCGGTGGGTCCGGAACTCGTCGGCCGTGTGGTCGACGCGCTCGGCAACCCGATCGACGGCAAGGGTCCGATCAACGCGAAGCTGACTGACGCAATCGAAAAGATCGCCCCGGGCGTGATTTGGCGTAAGTCGGTGTCGCAGCCGGTGCAAACGGGTCTGAAGTCGATCGACTCGATGGTGCCGATCGGCCGTGGCCAGCGCGAGCTGATCATCGGCGACCGCCAGTGCGGCAAGACCGCAGTCGCTGTCGACGCGATCATCAACCAGAAGGGCAAGGACCTGATCTGTATCTACGTCGCGATCGGCCAGAAGGCTTCGTCGATCATGAACGTGGTGCGCAAGCTCGAAGAAACGGGCGCGATGGCATACACGATCGTCGTCGCCGCTTCGGCTTCGGAATCGGCCGCGATGCAATACCTCGCGCCGTACGCCGGCTGCACGATGGGCGAATACTTCCGCGACCGCGGCCAAGACGCGCTGATCATCTATGACGACTTGACCAAGCAAGCTTGGGCGTACCGTCAGATCTCGCTGCTGCTGCGCCGTCCGCCGGGCCGTGAAGCGTACCCGGGCGACGTGTTCTATCTGCACTCGCGTCTGCTCGAGCGCGCGGCTCGCGTCTCGGAAGAGTACGTCGAGAAGTTCACGAACGGCGAAGTGAAGGGCAAGAGCGGTTCGCTGACGGCACTGCCGGTCATCGAAACGCAAGCCGGCGACGTGACCGCGTTCGTTCCGACGAACGTGATCTCGATTACCGACGGCCAGATCTTCTTGGAAACCGACCTCTTCAACGCAGGTATCCGCCCGGCAATCAACGCCGGCGTGTCGGTGTCGCGTGTGGGCGGTGCCGCGCAGACGAAGGTCGTGAAGAAGCTCTCCGGCGGTATCCGTACCGACTTGGCGCAGTACCGTGAGCTGGCAGCGTTCGCGCAGTTCGCATCGGACCTCGACGAAGCCACCCGCAAGCAGCTCGAGCGCGGCCGCCGCGTGACGGAACTGCTCAAGCAGCCGCAATACCAGCCGCTGCAAGTGTGGGAACTGGCCGTCGCGCTGTTCGCGGCCAACAACGGCTACCTCGACGATCTCGAAGTGAAGGACGTGCTGCCGTTCGAAAAGGGCCTGCGCGAGTTCCTGAAGACGAGCCATGCCGACCTGATCAAGCGCATCGAAGATACGAAGGATCTCTCGAAGGACGACGAGGGCGCGCTCCATGCCGCTCTGAAGGACTTCAAGAAGTCGGGCGCTTACTGATCCAGCGTGATCCGCTAGTCAATAACGGATGCTGAAGCGGCGCGGGGTAGCCTGCGTCGCTTCGATCAAGGATCAAGGAGCAAGCAATGGCTGGAATGAAGGAAATTCGCGGCAAGATCAAGAGCGTGCAAAACACGCGCAAGATCACGAAAGCGATGGAGATGGTCGCCGCATCGAAGATGCGCCGCGCCCAGGAGCGCATGCGCGCTGCTCGTCCGTACGCCGAGAAAGTCCGTGATATCGCTGCGCACATGAGCCGCGCGAACCCCGAGTATCGCCACCCGTTCATGGTGGAGAACCAGGGTGCGAAGGCGGCGGGCCTCATCCTCGTCACGACCGACAAGGGTCTGTGCGGCGGCTTGAACACGAACGTGATGCGTGCGTCGCTCCAGAAGTTCAAGGAGCTGGAAGGCAAAGGCCAGACGGTCGAAGCGACGGCAATCGGCAACAAGGGCCTCGGCTTCCTGAACCGCCTGCGCGCGAAGGTCGTGTCGAACGTGGTGCAGCTGGGCGATACGCCGCACCTCGAGAAGCTGATCGGCGCAGTGAAGGTTCAGCTCGACCTGTACTCGGAAGGCAAGGTTTCGGCGGTGTACCTCGCGTACACGCGCTTCATCAACACGATGAAGCAGGAGCCGGTGATCGAGCAGCTGCTGCCGCTGTCGGCAGAGCACTTCGAGCGCGACGAGACGACGCCGAACTCTTCGTGGGACTACATCTACGAGCCGGATGCGCAGGCAGTCGTGGACGAGCTGCTCGTGCGCTACGTCGAAGCACTCGTGTATCAGGCCGTGGCCGAGAACATGGCGTCGGAGCAGTCGGCGCGGATGGTCGCGATGAAGGCTGCGTCGGATAACGCGAAGACGGTGATCAACGAGCTGCAGCTGTCGTACAACAAGAGCCGCCAGGCCGCGATTACGAAGGAACTGTCGGAAATCGTCGGCGGCGCCGCGGCGGTCTGATCGTAGCGATCGGCCGCAACGTAGCGAATAGCTCGGTAACTGCGCCTTTGCGCGAGTGAAGAATTGAGTATCTAAAGGAAAAGCGATGAGTACAACTGCTTTGGTAGAAGGCAAGATCGTACAGTGCATCGGCGCGGTGATCGACGTGGAATTCCCGCGCGAGACCATGCCGAAGGTCTACGATGCCCTGATTCTCGAAGGCACGGAACTGACCCTCGAAGTTCAGCAGCAGCTGGGCGACGGCGTCGTGCGCACGATTTGTTTGGGCGCATCGGACGGCCTGCGCCGCGGCGTCGTGGTGAAGAACACCGCGAAGCCGATCAGCGTGCCGGTCGGCAAGCCGACCCTCGGCCGCATCATGGACGTGCTCGGCCGTCCGATCGACGAAGCCGGCCCGATCGCCAGCGACAACCTGCGCTCGATCCACCAGAAGGCTCCGGCATTCGACGAGCTGTCGCCGTCGACGGAACTGCTCGAAACCGGCATCAAGGTTATCGACCTGATCTGCCCGTTCGCGAAGGGCGGCAAGGTGGGCTTGTTCGGCGGTGCCGGCGTGGGCAAGACCGTCAACATGATGGAGCTCATCAACAACATCGCTAAGGAACACGGCGGTTACTCCGTGTTCGCGGGCGTGGGCGAGCGTACCCGTGAAGGGAACGACTTCTACCACGAAATGAAGGACTCGAACGTTCTCGACAAAGTGGCGCTCGTGTACGGCCAGATGAACGAGCCGCCGGGCAACCGTCTGCGTGTGGCGCTGACCGGCCTGACGATGGCCGAGCACTTCCGTGACGAAGGTCTCGACGTGCTGTTCTTCGTCGACAACATCTACCGTTTCACGCTGGCCGGTACCGAAGTGTCCGCACTGCTCGGCCGTATGCCGTCGGCAGTGGGCTATCAGCCGACGCTGGCTGAAGAAATGGGCAAGCTGCAAGAGCGCATCACGTCGACCAAGACCGGTTCGATCACCTCGGTGCAGGCCGTCTACGTCCCTGCGGACGACTTGACCGACCCGTCGCCGGCTACGACCTTCGGCCACTTGGACGCAACCGTCGTGCTGTCGCGTGACATCGCTTCGCTCGGTATCTACCCCGCAGTGGACCCGCTCGATTCGACGTCGCGCCAGATCGACCCGAACGTGATCGGCGAAGAGCACTACTCGATCACGCGCCGCGTGCAGCAAACGCTGCAGCGCTACAAGGAACTGCGCGACATCATCGCGATTCTGGGCATGGACGAACTGTCGCCGGAAGACAAGCTGTCGGTCGCGCGTGCGCGTAAGATCCAGCGTTTCCTGTCGCAGCCGTTCCACGTCGCGGAAGTGTTCACGGGCTCGCCGGGCAAGTACGTGCCGCTGAAGGAAACGATCCGTGGCTTCAAGATGATCGTCGACGGCGAGTGCGACCACCTGCCGGAACAGGCGTTCTACATGGTCGGCACGATCGACGAAGCCTTCGAAAAGGCCAAGAAGATCCAGTAAAGGTCGGGTGTGACGCAGTGGGCGTCGGTGCGTCCGCGAAACCTACCTTTTAAGGTCGTTTTTCGCGGGCAGGCGCCCTCGTAATACGCTCAACCAGGAGTCGATATGGCAACCATCAAAGTAGACGTCGTCAGCGCGGAAGAGCAGATCTTCTCGGGCCCGGCGAAATTCGTCGCGCTGCCGGGCGAGGCGGGCGAGCTCGGCATTCTGCCGGGCCACACGCCGCTCATCACGCGGATTCGTCCGGGTGCGGTGCGCATCGAGGCTGAGAACGGCGAGGAAGAGTTCGTGTTCGTCGCGGGCGGCATTCTCGAAGTGCAGCCGGGCGCGGTGACGGTGCTGGCCGACACGGCGATTCGCGGTGCGGACCTCGACCAAGCCAAGGCCGAGCAGGCTCGCAAGCGTGCGGAAGAGGCGCTGCAGAACTCGGGCTCGAATCTCGAGTATGCAACCGCGCAAGCGGAGCTCGCGTACGCGACGGCTCAGCTTGCAGCCATCGAGCGTCTGCGCAAACTGCGCGGCCAACGCTGATACGTTTTTGTCGTAAGAAAAAAAGCAGCCTTCGGGCTGCTTTTTTTTCGTGTCGACCCAAGTTAGCGCTTTAGCGCTTACTCGGGTCCCATGCTGTGACTGGCTGGAGTTAGTGCTTCAGCACTTACTCCAGGCTCACAGCGGTCGGCCTGATGTGGATCCGGGCTTGGCGCTTCAGCGCCTAGTCCAGTCCCATGCAAGGCTCCGCGTTTTTGCCTCGATTGCAGCGTTGCCGAAGGCGCAGTCGCAGGCGAGTGTATGCTGCGGGAAAGACTTGATGCCTCACTGTCATCTCCGGGTGGCAGAATGACGGCCGATACTGATTCCAAAAAGCTTACCTCTGGCGGAGACAACCATGGCAACGCAGGTCCCAGGCGGCGGCGCGCTAATCGCGCCGGTCGACGGCATGTCCTATGTGCGCGGTTCCACCGATATCCCGCTGTCCGAGGCAACGATCGGGCAGTTTCTGCGCGACACCGCGCAACGTTTTCCGGATCGGCCGGCTGTCGTGTTTCGTGAGCAGGGCATTCGCTGGACTTGGCAGGAGTTTGCCGACGAAGTCGACGTGGTTGCGGCCGGGTTCGCAGCGCTTGGGATCGTCAAAGGGGATCGTGTCGGCATCTGGTCGCCGAATCGCGTCGAGTGGCTGCTGACGCAGTTCGCGACGGCACGCATCGGCGCCGTGCTCGTCAACGTCAATCCCGCCTATCGGCTCGCCGAGCTCGAGTACGCACTGAACAAGTCCGGCTGCAAGATGATCGTTTGCGCGGAGCGCTTCAAGACTTCGATGTATGTCGAGATGCTGCAAGCGCTCGCGCCGGAACTCGCGCAGCAGTCGCCGCGAGAATTGCATATCGCGCGCTTGCCCCATTTGCGCACGGTGGTACGGACCTGCGATACCGAGACGGCCGGCATGCTGTGCTTCTCGGAGCTGGTCGAGATGGGGCGCGTCGCGCGCGACAGCATGACGTTCGATGCAATCGATGCGACGCTTTCGGCGCATGACCCGATCAACATCCAGTTCACGAGCGGCACGACCGGCAATCCGAAGGGCGCGACGCTCACCCACCGGAACGTCGTCAACAACGCGCGCCATATCGCGATGGCGATGCGCTTGAGCGAAGCCGATTCGCTGTGCATTCCGGTGCCGCTGTATCACTGCTTCGGCATGGTGTTGGCGGTGCTTGCATGCGTGTCGGTAGGCGCAGCGATGGTGTTTCCCGGCGAGGCGTTCGACCCCGGCGCGACGCTCGCGGCGGTGTCCGATGAACGCTGCACCGCGTTGCACGGCGTGCCGACGATGTTCATCACCGAGCTGGACCGCCCGGACTTCGAGATCTTCGACTTGACGTCGCTGCGCACCGGCATCATGGCCGGCGCGCCGTGTCCGGTCGAAACGATGAAGCGCGTGATGTCGAGGATGCACTTGTCGGAAATCACGATCGCCTACGGCATGACCGAGACGAGCCCGGTGTCGTTTCAAACCTCGACGACCGATCCGGTCGAGAAGCGCACGAGCACGGTCGGCCGCGTTCAGCCGCATCTCGAGGCGAAGGTGGTCGATCTCTCCGGTCAGATCGTTGCGGTCGGCGAGACCGGCGAGCTGTACGTGAAGGGCTATTCCGTGATGCAAGGCTATTGGGACGACGAAGAGCGCACGCGCGAATCCGTCGTCGACGGCTGGATGCGCACCGGCGATCTGGCGACGATCGACGCCGACGGTTACTGCAACATCGTCGGCCGTCTCAAGGACATGCTGATTCGCGGCGGAGAAAACGTTTATCCGCGCGAGATCGAGGAATTTCTGTTTAGGCATCCGAAAATTCAGAGCGTCCAGGTGTTCGGCGTGCCCGATCCGAAGTACGGCGAGGAGATCTGCGCATGGATCACGCTGCGCGCCGGTGAATCGATGACCGCCGAAGAAGTGACGGAGTTCTGCCGCGGCCAGATCGCGCACTACAAGGTGCCGCGCTACATCCGCTTCGTCGACGAAATGCCGATGACGGTAACCGGTAAGGTGCAAAAATTCGTCATGCGCGAACGGATGATCGACGAACTGAATCGGTCGACGCCACCGACGGCGTAAAGCACGGAGATCACATCCGCGCCAGGCTCGGCAATTGCTCGACGTCGATGGAGGGATGAGGAGAGGGGTTGCCGCGTCGAATGTGCGCTGCGTCACATATCGACGGAACACCTAAGTGTTCTGAGGCGTATGCGAAAGGAGAGGGCGAAAAAAAAGCGGGCCTGGAGCCCGCTAAAAACCACACGCTACGGGGTTAGCGCGAGGAGACCAATGTAGGAACCGACTGGATTGACGCATTGCGCCGATAACGGCTCCAGCAGGGATGCCCCGGGGAGGGATTCGGCGCGAGGCCGACCGGCTTAAGTGCATCGTATCCGCTCACACTTTGCACTGCCGCCACATCCGTGTTGAAACCGTTGAAGGGCATTGTGGGCGAATTGCTTTCAGGACGCGGTAACAAAGTGTTTCAGGTTGTAACGCCCGCCGGATAAGGCTCTCCGGGATATTTTGCCATCGGCAAACGCTTAATAAGATATTCTTACCGATTTCCAAGCGAGTCGTGACAGACCGGGTCGCATCGGCCAATCTCCCATTCAAGAAGCATAGCCGTGCGGCATGGAAGTTCGCCGAACATGCAGACGAATCCGCTCGATAGCGAGCCGTTGGAATTCGTGCCGCCGCATGTCGAGACACCCTGTCTTTTCGTCGACTACTCAACAATGAACGAGCGTGTAATTTTGCAGAACATTCTGGAGCGCGATCGCGTGATCGCGGTGGTTGGATTGTCGAATCTTCCGCATCGGCCGAGCCATTCGGTCGCCGCTTATATGCAGGCGCACGGCTATCGGATCGTGCCGATCAATCCCGCTTATGCAAACGATTCCGCCGGCGTGCTCGGGGAGCGCTGCTACGCGACGCTTGCGGATGCCGCGCGTGCGCTTGCCGAGGAGCAGGCGTCGATCGACATGGTCAACGTTTTCCGGCGCGCCGACGACGTGCTGCCGGTGGCCGCCGACGCCGTTGCGATCGGCGCAAAGTCCCTGTGGTTGCAAGTGGGCGTCGTCAACGAAGAGGCGGCGGCGCTCGCCGTGGCCGCGGGGCTCGATGTCGCGATGGACGTGTGCGTGAAAGTCGAGCATGAGCGCGTGTTCGGTGCGTTGCATCGCGCGCATGCGCCGGCGCCGCGCGTGCCGGGGCAACTGGTGGAGTGAATCAGCGATCGACCCGAAAGGAAACCCCGTGACGATCGATTCCCAATTGCTCGACTTCTATGCCGCTGTCGCCGAGCACTTCGCGCCGCTTCCCCTCGATGCCGATGCGAACACGCGCCGGCAGCGCATGGCGGCGCTCCTCACTTGAGCCACTTGTCGGAAATCGTCTGAAACTCGCCGGTGGCGCGCGAGAGATGCAGCCACTGGTCGACGTATTGCTGGAACACGACGTCGTCGCTCGGCACCATGTAGGCTTTTTCGCCGTACTGAAACGGCTTGTCCGGATGCACCGAGCAGAGACCGGGGTTGAGCTTTTGCTGCAGCAGCGTCTCCGATGCGTCCGTGACCATCACGTCGGCCTTGCCCGCGAGGATCTGCTTGAAGATCGTGACGTTGTCCGGGTAGACGGTCAGCGTCGCGTGCGGCAAATACTGCTTCGCGAAGCGCTCGTTGGTGCCGCCGGGGTTGACGATCACGCGCGTCGACGGCTGGTCGATCTGTGCGACCGTCTGGTACTTCTCGACATCGGCGCAGCGCGTGATCGGCGCTTTGCCGTCGATCATGTACGGCTGCGTGAAGAACGCGCGCTTCTGCCGTTCGAGCGACGTCGACACGCCGCCTACTGCGATATCGCACTTCGCGATGAAGTCGTTCATGAGGTTCGACCACGTCGTCTTCACGTATTCCGCTTTCACGCCGATCGACTTCGCGAGCGATTCGGCCATGTCGATATCGATGCCTTCGAAGCTGCCGTCCGCGCGATAGAACGAATACGGCTTGTAGTCGCCCGTCGTGCAGATGCGCAACGTGCCGCGCGCGGCGATCTGTTCGAGCCGGGACGGCGCGGGCTGGCTGGCGGCGCCGTTCGTCTGGGCGAGCGCCGAGCCGGCGCAAGCAACGCTCAACAGCAGGGCGAATGCGGTTCTTTTCATTGGTCTTCTCGTGCGTCGGTTGGGTGGATCGATCATAGCCGAGCGCGTCGCCCCTTGAACATCGAAAGGCACACCCTATCTTTGTGTCATGGCGGAACGCTTTCCCCTCAAACGATGCGCGGCATGCCCGCGCGCGGCGTTCCCGCGTGTGTCCAATTCAAAGGAGCTCGAAATGTCGTCGCTGACCAGCCGTTCCATGTTTGAAGAACTCTTCCGCGATTTTGCCCCCGGCTTCTATATCCGCCCCGTGCATGGCCAGGTCCCGGGCGAAGCGTCTCCTGTCGTCGACGTGCGCACCGAAGTGCGCGAAGACGCGACCGGCTTCACGCTGCTCGCGGATCTGCCCGGTGTGAGGAAAGACGACATCCAGGTGTCGATCGACGCGAACGTGGTGACGCTGCGCGCGGAGTTGAGACGCGAGGCGTCTGTCGAAAACGGTGGGGAAGGGGTGAAGTTCCGCGTGCTGCGCAGCGAGCGGCAGTATGGGGTGGTTTCGCGCAGCTACGCGCTGCCCAACGAAGTCGACGAAGCGAATGCCCGCGCCAAGTTCGAAAACGGCGTGCTGACGCTGACGTTACCGAAAAAGGCGGCCTCCAAGACGCGTCAACTGACGGTCGAATAAGAGCGGGGTGTGGCCGAGGGCCCGTCGTTGGCGTGAACGGGTCGCAGAAAGCCGGTGTGGCGACGAGCCGCACCGGCTTTTTTTGTGCCGCGGTGCAGGCCGCAGCGCCGCGTCAGCGGCGCAAGCGCAGAGCAAAACGTGCGGCGGCTTGGCCCGTTATTGCGCATATCTCGCACGATCGGGCAAGCCGCCTCCGGTAGAATCGCTGTTTGCTCTTATGCCTTTTCGTTGCCTCCACCGTGGCTCATACCCTTCTGAACGATACCTTCCTGCGCGCGCTCCTGCGCCAGCCGACCGACTACACGCCGATCTGGCTGATGCGTCAGGCGGGCCGCTATCTGCCCGAATACAACGCGACGCGCAGCCGTGCCGGCAGTTTTCTCGGGCTGGCGAAGAACCCCGACTACGCGACCGAGGTCACGCTTCAACCGCTCGAGCGCTACCCGCTCGATGCCGCGATCCTCTTCTCCGACATCCTGACGATTCCCGACGCGATGGGCCTCGGTCTCGACTTCGCCGCCGGCGAAGGCCCGAAGTTCGCGCGCCCGGTGCGCACGGAGGCTGACGTCGCGAAGCTCGCGGTGCCCGATATCGGCGCCACGCTGTCGTACGTGACCGACGCAGTGCGCGAAATCCGCCGCGCGCTGACCGATGGCGAAGGCCGCCAGCGCGTGCCGCTGATCGGCTTCTCGGGCAGCCCGTGGACGCTCGCGTGCTACATGGTCGAAGGGGGCGGCTCGGACGATTTCCGCACGGTGAAGTCGATGCTGTACGCGCGGCCCGACCTGATGCACCGCATTCTCGACGTGAACGCGCAAGCGGTCGCCGCATATCTGAACGCGCAGATCGAAGCGGGCGCGCAGGCCGTGATGATCTTCGACACCTGGGGCGGCGCGCTCGCCGACGGCGTCTACCAGCGCTTCTCGCTGCACTACATCGAACAGGTCGTGAGCCGCTTGAAGCGCGAGCACGACGGCGCACGGGTTCCGGTGATCACGTTCACGAAGGGCGGCGGCCTGTGGCTCGAAGAGATCGCGGCCACGGGCGTCGATGCCGTGGGCCTCGACTGGACGGTGAATCTCGGACGGGCGCGCGAGCGCGTCGGCGCGCGCGTAGCGCTGCAGGGCAATATCGATCCGAACGTACTGTTCGCGCCGCCGGCCGCGATCCGCGAGGAAGCGCGCAAAGTGCTCGACAGCTTCGGCAACCATCCTGGCCACGTCTTCAATCTCGGCCACGGCATCTCGCAATTCACGCCGCCCGAGCATGTCGCCGAATTGGTCGACGAAGTGCACCGCCATAGCCGCGTGATCCGGGCCGGCGTGTGAATGTCGGCTCGATGACAATCTTTGCTGCGGCGCGTCAGAGTGGGCTCTCACCCTAAGGGGGAACCCTCGCGCAGCGCCGCGCCGTTTGGCTGTCTTGTGATTGTCAAGACTTGACTTATACACATTTGGCACGTTGCGGCGCGGTAGAGCGGTTTGTCGCTGGCATTGTCTCGAGAACTGTGCTTCAGGCAGTTCCCGGCCTTGACTGGCAAGGGTTTGACGGCATCCGGAAAGAGCGTGCGATGGCCCACAGAATGGCGTCGCTGCGCCATCTCCACCGTTTGCCGGGCGAGTTCTCAACAAAGTTATCCACAGGCTGGGCGGCAACCGGGCAATTCTTAATGAGAATCCAAAACTTAGCGGCGAATGTGATGTTTTACTTTAAGTTCGCTCCGCGTGTCGCAGCCCAGCATCCGCGCCGCGCGGCAGGCGCATCGGGGCTCGCGCTAGCGTGAGCGGCGTGTTCGTCCGCGTCGCGCTCGATCATCCGCTGCCGACGCTGTTCGACTATCGCGGCGAGCCGTCGACGCAGCTCGCACCGGGCATGCTCGTGCAGGTGCCGTTTGGGAAGCGGCACGTGGTGGGGCTTGTTTGCGAAGTGACCGCTCACAGTGACGTGCCGCCCGAGCGGCTGCGCGATGCCGGCGCGCTTTGCGCGGCTTGTCCGCCGCTGTCCGCCGAGTGGCTCGCGCTCGCGGCGTTCGCGGCGGACTACTACCAGCGCGGGCTTGGCGAGGTGGCGCTGCCGGCCTTGCCGCAGGCGTTGCGCGATGCGTCGCGATGGGCGCGGCTGTTCGCGCCGGAGGAGCGCTATCGGCTGACGCCCGCGGGCCGTTCTGCGCTGCCGGATGCGCTGCCCGCCCGCGCTAGCGCGCTGCGTCGGCTGGCCGACGCGCTCGCCGCTGCCGAATCGATCGAAGCCGCCGAGGCCCGAGCGATCCATCCGAAGGCGATTGCGACGCTCGCGGCATGGCAGGCCGACGGCTGGGCCGAGCGTCAGGTGATCGACGCGGCTGCGGCGCGCGATCTACCACGCCTCGCCAACACCGAGTTGCCCGACCCGCTCCCGATTCAACGCCCGACGCTCACCGCCGAACAAGCCCAAGCAGTCGATGCAATCGGCGCGGCTGACAGCTTCGCGCCGTTTCTGCTCCACGGCGTGACGGGCAGCGGCAAGACCGAGGTCTATCTACACGCGCTGTCGGCGTTGCTCGACGCACGCCCCGATGCCCAGGCGCTCGTGCTCGTCCCCGAAATCAATCTGACGCCTCAGTTCGAGGCGGCTTTTCGCGCGCGTTTCGCGGCGTTGCCCGACGATGCGATCGTGACGCTGCACAGCGGACTCGCCGAAGGCGAGCGCGCCCGCAACTGGTTCGCGGCGCACCTCGGGCAAGCGCGCATCGTGCTCGGCACACGGCTCGCGGTGCTGGCGTCGCTGCCGAAGCTCGCGTTGATCGTCGTCGACGAGGAACACGACCCAGCCTACAAGCAGCAGGAAGGGTTGCGCTATTCGGCGCGCGATCTCGCCGTCTGGCGCGCGAAGCAGCTCGAGATACCGGTTGTGCTGGGCTCGGCCACGCCGTCGCTCGAAAGCTGGTGGCAGGCCGATCAGGGCCGCTACAAGCGGCTCACGCTCGCGCGCCGGGCGGTCGCCGATGCGGCGCTGCCCGCCGTCCGGCTGATCGATCTCGAAGAGGAGCGGCGGCGCGGACGGGCGTCGCTCGAAGGGTTGTCGGGGCCGCTCGTCGCCGCGCTCAAGGGCCGGCTGGAACGCGGCGAGCAGAGCCTCGTGTTCCTGAACCGGCGCGGCTATGCGCCGGCGCTGTCGTGCGACGCGTGCGGCTGGGTGGCCGGTTGCCCGCGCTGCAGCGCCTACGTCGTGCTCCACAAGCCCGAGCGCGCGCTGCGCTGCCATCACTGCGGCTGGGAGGCGCGCATTCCGCGTTCATGCCCGGAATGCGGCAACGTCGATATAGCGCCGCTGGGGCGCGGCACGCAGCGCGTCGAGGAGGCGCTCGCCACCGCGGTGCCGGGTGCCCGCGTGCTGCGCATCGATGCGGACAGCACGCGCCGCAAAGGCAGCGCGCAGGCCTTGTTTTCCGATGTGCACGCGGGCGAGGTCGACATCCTCGTCGGCACGCAAATGATCGCCAAAGGACACGATTTCCAGCGCGTGTCGCTCGTCGGCGTGCTGAACGCGGACACGGCACTGTTTTCGCACGATTTCCGCGCGAGCGAGCGGCTGTTCGCGCAACTGATGCAGGTCAGCGGCCGGGCGGGGCGCGCCGGGCTGCCGGGCGAAGTGCTCGTGCAGACGCGCTATCCGCGTCATGCGCTCTATCACGCGCTCGGGCGGCACGATTACGTCGGCTTTGCCAATTCGACGCTCGCCGAGCGGCGCGACGCGCATCTGCCGCCGTTCGTCTATCAGGCGCTGTTGCGCGCCGAGGGACGCACGCTCGAAGCGGCGCTCGCGTTCCTGCAGCAAGCCGCCGCTGCGCTCGCCGGGATTTCGGCGGCGGAGCGCGTCACGGTCTACGACGCGGTGCCGATGACGATCGTCAAAGTGGCGAATGTCCATCGCGCGCAGCTGCTGCTCGAAAGCGCTTCGCGCCAGGCACTGCAGGCGACGTTGCGTGCGTGGCAGCCCGCGTTGCGCGCGTTAAAGGGTGTGCTGCGCTGGAGCGTCGAAGTCGATCCGCTCGATATCTAGCGCTCCAGCCAGCGGGCGGCGCGGTCAATATCGCAGCCGGTTGCGCGCGGTCCGCGCCCGGGTTCGCACTCGGTTGGCGTAGCTTGGAGCAGGGGTCGTGAGTGGTCTCGCACAGGCTGGTGTCGGCCTGCGTCCCCGTTGTTGCGGCTGCCGGTACCGCGCGGACAAACGGCATTCTTTCGAGCAAAGCATTTTGGGCCTCGCTGCTTTGGGTTCGGGGTTTGGTGCGAGCGTCGCCGATGGTGGTCTGTGCCGTTTGCACGGCCAGCGGGTCTCTCTCGACGATCTGTGCGCTCGGTTCTCCCCGTGACTTGCGCACTTCCCGCTATCTTCTTCGGCTTAGGTGCCCTTCGGCTCGGCAGACGACTGAGCTTGATTATCGAGCTCAGCCTTGCGGCGTCGTTCCTCGCGCGAGCGCGCCATGGCGAGCGCCCGGGTATGCGCCGGCGAGGCGCCGCGCACGAACAGCACGAGGCACGCGACGGACATCGCCCAAATGCCGCCGATCACAATCCACTTCTCCATTTGCTTCTCCTTTCGTGCTGCGCACCGTGCGCTACACCCCGTTCCTGGGTTAACGGCACGGTTTTGCCCACGAAGAGGGCGATGATAACGATTTCCGCTCAGGGAAAATACCGAGCGCAACCCTAAGAGCCCCAGCCGGAGCCATTTCCCGGTAAGCCTTACCACTCAAGGCTCTGCGCGGGGTGCAACCTTATCCCATATTTGGTTGCACCTTTTAATTTGAAGGCGTAGGATTCGGCCAACTTTTTGGTCATTTCGCCGCATCCCAGCGCGGCAAACGAAGGAACCATGGCTAGCACCACGTTAGGCGTCAAAGTCGACGACATCCTCCGCGCGCGGCTCAAAGACGCCGCGAACCGTCTGGAGCGCACCCCGCACTGGCTCATCAAGCAGGCGATCTTTGCCTACCTCGAGAAAATCGAGCACGGCCAGTTGCCGGCTGAGTTGTCCGGTCACGTCGGCACGGCCGATCTTGCCGACGGCGCCAATGGCGAATCCGACGAAGACGGCACGCTGCACCCGTTCCTCGATTTCGCGCAGAACGTGCAACCGCAATCGGTGCTGCGCGCGGCGATCACGGCGGCGTACCGCCGGCCGGAACCGGAGTGCTTGCCGTTCCTGATCGGTCAGGCGCGCCTGCCGGCGAATCTCGCCCCCGACGTGGAGGCCATGGCGACCAAGCTCGTCGAAAACTTGCGCGCGAAGCGCACGGGCGGCGGCGTCGAAGGGCTGATCCACGAGTTTTCGCTGTCGAGCCAGGAAGGCGTCGCGCTGATGTGCCTCGCCGAAGCGCTGTTGCGCATTCCCGATCGCGCGACGCGCGACGCGCTGATCCGCGACAAGATCAGCAAGGGCGACTGGAAATCGCACGTCGGGCACGCGCCGTCGCTGTTCGTCAACGCGGCGACCTGGGGCTTGATGATCACCGGCAAGCTCGTGACGACCAACAGCGAAGCGGGCCTGTCGTCGGCGCTCACGCGCCTGATCGGCAAGGGCGGCGAGCCGCTGATCCGCAAGGGCGTCGATATGGCGATGCGCTTGATGGGCGAGCAGTTCGTCACCGGCGAAAACATCTCCGAAGCGCTCGCGAACAGCCGCAAGTACGAGGCGCGCGGCTTCCGCTACTCGTACGACATGCTCGGCGAAGCGGCGACGACCGAAGAGGATGCGCAGCGCTACTACGCCTCGTACGAGCAGGCCATCCACGCGATCGGCAAGGCGGCCGGCGGGCGCGGCATCTACGAAGGCCCGGGCATCTCGATCAAGCTGTCGGCGCTGCATCCGCGCTACTCGCGCTCGCAGCAGGAGCGCACGATGAGCGAGCTGCTGCCGCGCGTGCGCACGCTCGCGATCCTCGCGCGCCGCTACGACATCGGCCTCAATATCGACGCCGAAGAAGCGGACCGCCTCGAGCTGTCGCTCGATTTGCTCGAAGCGCTGTGCTTCGATCCGGAGCTGGCGGGCTGGAACGGCATCGGCTTCGTCGTGCAGGCGTATCAGAAGCGTTGCCCGTTCGTGATCGACTATGTGATCGATCTCGCGCGCCGCAGCCGCCATCGCGTGATGGTGCGGCTCGTGAAGGGCGCTTACTGGGACAGCGAAATCAAGCGCGCGCAGCTCGACGGCCTTGAAGGCTATCCGGTCTACACGCGCAAGATCTACACCGATGTGTCGTACCTCGCGTGCGCCAAGAAGCTGCTCGGCGCGCCCGACGCGGTCTATCCGCAGTTCGCGACGCACAACGCGCACACGCTGTCGGCGATCTATCACCTCGCTGGGCAGAACTACTACCCCGGCCAATACGAATTCCAGTGCCTGCACGGCATGGGCGAGCCGCTCTACGAAGAAGTGACGGGCCGCGACAAGCTGAATCGCCCGTGCCGCGTGTATGCGCCGGTCGGCACGCACGAGACGCTGCTCGCCTACCTCGTGCGCCGTCTGCTCGAGAACGGCGCGAACACGTCGTTCGTGAACCGCATCGCCGACGAGAGCGTGCCGGTCAAGGAGCTCGTCGCCGATCCGATCGAAGAAGCGTCGAAGATCACGCCGCTCGGCGCGCCGCACGCGAAGATTCCGCTGCCGCGCAATCTGTATGGCGCCGAGCGCCTCAATTCGATGGGGCTCGATCTGTCGAACGAACATCGGCTGGCGTCGCTGTCGTCAGCGTTGCTGGCGAGCGCGCATCATTCGTGGCGCGCGGTGCCGATGCTCGAAAACGACGAGATTGCCGCCGGCGCCGAAGGGGCGCGCAACGTGCGCAATCCGGCCGATCATCGCGACCTCGTCGGCACCGTGGTCGAAGCGACCTCGGAGCACGTGAGCGCCGCGCTCGCCAACGCCGTGGCCGCCGCGCCGATCTGGCAGGCGACGCCGGTCGAAGCGCGCGCCGATTGCCTCGCGCGCGCCGCCGATCTGCTCGAAGCGCAGATGCACACGCTGATGGGCCTCGTGGTGCGTGAAGCGGGCAAGTCGCTGTCGAACTCGGTCGCCGAGATTCGCGAAGCCATCGACTTCCTGCGCTACTACTCGACGCAGATCCGCAACGAATTTTCGAACGATACGCATCGGCCGCTCGGCCCCGTGGTCTGCATCAGCCCGTGGAACTTCCCGCTCGCGATTTTCATGGGCCAGGTGGCCGCGGCGCTCGCCGCCGGCAACACGGTCATCGCGAAGCCGGCCGAGCAGACGCCGCTGATCGCCGCGCAAGCGGTGCGCATCCTGCGCGAAGCCGGCGTGCCGGCGGGCGCGGTGCAGCTGCTGCCGGGCAACGGCGAGACGGTGGGCGCGGCGCTCGTCGCCGACCATCGCACGCGCGCCGTGATGTTCACGGGTTCGACCGAAGTCGCGCGCCTCATCAACAAGACGTTGTCCGAACGCCTCGATGCGGACGGCAAGCCGATTCCGCTGATCGCCGAGACGGGCGGGCAGAACGCGATGATCGTCGATTCGTCGGCGTTGGCCGAGCAAGTGGTCGCGGACGTGCTGCAGTCGTCGTTCGACTCGGCTGGCCAGCGCTGCTCTGCGCTGCGCGTGCTGTGCCTGCAGGACGACGTCGCCGATCGCACGCTCACGATGTTGAAGGGTGCGATGCAGGAGCTCGCGATCGGCAACCCCGATCGCCTCTCCACCGACGTCGGCCCGGTGATCGATGCCGAAGCGAAGCGCACGATCGATACGCACGTGGCCGCGCTGCGCGAGAAGGGCCGCTCGGTCACGCAGCTGACGATGCCGGAGGGCTGCGCGCAAGGGACGTTCGTGCCGCCGACGCTGATCGAACTCGACAGCATCGACGAGTTGAAGCGCGAAGTATTCGGCCCGGTGCTGCACGTGATCCGCTATCGCCGCAGCGCGCTGGACAAGCTGCTTGAGCAAATCAAGGCGACCGGCTACGGCCTCACGCTCGGCATCCACACGCGTATCGACGAGACGATCGCGCACGTGATCAGCCGCGCGCACGTCGGCAACATCTATGTGAACCGCAACGTGATCGGCGCGGTGGTCGGCGTGCAGCCGTTCGGCGGCGAAGGCTTGTCGGGCACGGGGCCGAAGGCCGGCGGCGCGCTCTATCTGCAGCGTCTGCTCGCCAAGCGTCCGGCTGGGCTGCCGAAGTCGCTGGCTTCGGCGCTCGTGGTCGACTCGGCCGCGGGTAACGGCAATGGCAACAGTAACGGCGACGCCAACGGTTCGGCGCCCAGCGCCCCGCTCGTTGCGCTGCGCGACTGGCTGATCGCCGAGCGCGAGCCGGCGCTGGCTGCGCGCTGCGACGGCTACCTCTCGCACGTGCTCGCGGGCGCAACCGCGGTGCTGCCCGGCCCGACCGGCGAGCGCAACACGTATACGCTCGGCGCGCGCGGTACGGTATCCTGCGTGCCCACGACGGCAAGCGGCGCCCGCGCGCAGTTCGCGGCGGTGCTGGCCACCGGCAACCGCGCGTTGTTCTCGGGCGCGGCGGGCGAGCAGCTGGTCGCCGCGCTGCCCGCGTCGCTCAAGGCGTACGCGAGCGTCAAGAAGAATAGCGAGGGCGATTTCGACGCCGTCCTCTTCGAAGGCGACAGCGACGAGCTGCTTGCCATCGTGAAGGAAGTCGCGAAGCGTCCCGGCCCGATCGTCTCGGTTCAGGGCGTGGCGGCAGGCTCGCTCGAAAACGGCGACGAAGACTACGCGCTCGAGCGCTTGCTGACCGAGCGCTCGGTCAGCGTGAACACGGCCGCGGCAGGCGGCAATGCGAATTTGATGACGATCGGCTGAGCGACCCTCATCCCTGATCGACTCAAAAAACGGAAGCGGCAAGGCCACCCCGAAGCCGCTCCAACACCACCTTGGTACCTAGGAGAAGCTATGCAACACACGATGAAACAGCTGGCAGGCGCGACGCTGGTTGCCGCACTGTCGCTGGCGGGGACTGCGCACGCACAACAAGCCGACGAAGTGAAGATCGGTTTTGCTGGTCCGATGACCGGCGCGCAGGCGCACTACGGGGCAGACTTCAAGAACGGCATCACGCTCGCGATCGAAGACATCAACGCGACGAAGCCGGTGATCGCCGGCAAGCCGGTGAAATTCGTGCTCGACGCAGCCGACGACCAGGCTGACCCGCGCACGGGCACGACCGTCGCGCAGAAGCTCGTCGACGACGGCATCAAGGGCATGCTCGGCCACTTCAACTCGGGCACGACGATCCCGGCTTCGCGCATCTACGCGAACGCGGGCATCCCCGAAATCGCGATGGCGACGGCGCCCGAGTACACGGCGCAAGGCTTCAAGACCACGTTCCGCATGATGACCTCCGACACGCAGCAAGGCTCGGTGGCCGGCGCGTTCGCGGTCAAGAGCCTCGGCATGAAGAAGATCGCGATCGTCGACGACCGCACGGCCTACGGCCAGGGTCTCGCCGACCAGTTCGAGAAGGCTGCGAAGGCATCGGGCGCGACGATCGTCGACCGTGAATTCACGAACGACAAGGCCGTCGACTTCAAGGCGATTCTGACGAAGCTGAAGGCTGCGCAGCCGGATCTGATCTATTACGGCGGCGCGGATTCGCAAGCGGGCCCGATGGTCAAGCAGATGAAGACGCTGGGCATGAAGGCTCCGCTGATGGGCGGCGAAATGGTCCACACGCCGACGTTCCTGCAAGTCGCGGGCGACGCGGCGAACGGCACGATCGCATCGCTCGCAGGTCTCCCGCTGGAAGACATGCCGGGCGGCAAGGACTACGTCGCGAAGTACAAGAAGCGCTTCAACGAAGACGTGCAGACGTACTCGCCGTACGCCTACGACGGCGCGATGGCGATGTTCTCGGCGATGAAGAAGGCGAACTCGACCGACCCGGCAAAGTACCTGCCGGTGCTGGCGCAGACCGACATGCCGGCTGTGACGACGACGCACCTCGCGTATGACCCGAAGGGCGACCTGAAAAACGGCGGCATCACGATGTACAAGGTCGTCGACGGCAAGTGGACGCCGTTGCAGAGCATTGGCGGGAAGTAATTCCGCGTCGAAGCTGAACGTTCGCGCTGTGTGATTTGCAGCGCGACGTGCCAATTGCAAACAGAAAGAGCCCCGTGGCAAGTTGAAGTGCCACGGGGCTCTTATGTTTAGGTATGACGCTGGCTCGATGTCAATGTTCCAATTCCGCACAGCGCAGGGCGGAGGCGAGTGCTTTTAAATTTCTGGGAGAGGTTTTCCAAATATCTTAAATCGACAGCCAAAAGAGAATTTCCGTGTTACTCCTCTGGGATCGGATATCAGGGGGACTCTCAATTGCGTTCTTTCGAATACTTTCAGCACCCACGTTATTCCTCCTATGAAGCGGAATTCGACTGTATCGTCATCTCTTATTTTTAATGACCTGAACGATCCGGTCGAGTAGGGTGCGCCGAGCATTGCGGAGTCGATGACGGATAAATTCTCGTCCAAAAAGATTATGCGGAGCATCTCCTCGAATGGAACGTCATCCGTCGTAAAAATCAGGAATGAATCATTCCATCGGAGACTCGCTTCGAGGTATGCCCCCGCAACGGTCGCGTCGGTCGGCTTACCGTCGATGTAAATTCTGCTTTTCGGGAGCGCCTCGTTGGGAAGCGGTTCGATCCGGAATTCTCCGCTTGCAAGCTCATGCATCGAGATGTTCCCTCACCACAAGATGTTTACACCCATAGCAGCAAATGCACCGCCTACAAAGGCCCCCACTGTCACGCTTTGAGAAAAAGCCAACCCGACGGGGCTACTTCGCGTTCTAACGATGCTCATCGTCAGATTTCGAAGCTTGTGGGCTTCTTCCGCAGCCTGCGACCAAGTTAGCTCACCCAGCTTTACTTTTTGGGCGTACTCGGCAGACATGGCGCGGATCTGTGCCGAATACGCTAGCCGTGCCCGCGTATCAATTGTCAGATGAGCGCCGATGTTGGCCGCTTCTGCTTCGAATGCTCTGATTTCGTTCTCAAAACGCGTTTGATCTTGGTTGGTGTCTGTCATGCGTAATCCTAAATTGTTCAAGCGAAGGTTTCCGCCGCCGGTGAGTTTCAGAGGAAACCTCGATGGTTCGAGCAGTGTCGAGGAGATTGTAAGGAAATCGTCATCTCGAAAAACTGCCGAATGCCTTCATTGACGCGGAGAGGGAAAAAAAGCGTCGACCTGGTCCGAGTGCGTTAGTGTTCTTGAGTACACTTGCGCTCGGTTTCGGGCGCGAAGCGCCTCAGTCGGAAGCAAAAGGAGCATCACCGATGTTTACCTGCATCAACCAATCCTGCCAGGCTCAATGGGAGCAGTCGGACGTCGTCATCAAGAACGAGGGGCAAGGGCTCCTGTTCCGCTGTCCGATGTGCGGCGCGCGCAACTATGTCGAGCGCTTCGACGCGGAAGACGGCACGGTCGTCTACGAGCAGATCGAAGGCCGTCCGTTTCAATAACTGGATTCCCCATGACCGCCACGCCCTCGCCCCAACCCGCCCCTTTCAGCCAATTGCCGCTCCCCGCGGCCACGCTCGCGAATCTCGAGCAGCTCGGCTACGTGAACATGACGCCGATCCAGGCGGCGAGCCTGCCGATCGCGCTCGCCGGCCGCGATCTAATCGCGCAGGCGAAGACCGGCAGCGGCAAGACCGCCGCCTTCGCGCTCGCGCTGCTGTCGCGGCTCGATGCGCGCAAATTCGACGTGCAGGCGATGGTGCTCTGTCCGACCCGCGAGCTCGCCGACCAGGTCGCGCAGGAAGTTCGCCGGCTTGCGCGCGCCGAGGAAAATGTGAAGGTGCTGACGCTCTGCGGCGGCACGCCGATGCGTCCGCAAACGGCGAGCCTCGAGCATGGCGCGCATATCGTCGTCGGCACGCCGGGCCGCATCATGGATCACCTCGAACGCGGCAGCCTCGCGCTCGCCTCGCTCAACACGCTTGTGCTCGACGAAGCCGACCGCATGCTCGACATGGGCTTCTTCGACGATATCGCGACGGTCGCGCGCCAATGCCCGCCCGAGCGGCAGACGCTGCTGTTCTCGGCGACTTATCCCGACGGCATCGCGAAGCTGAGCCAGCAATTCCTGCGCAAGCCTGAGGAGATCAAGCTCGAAGAGCAGCACGACGACAGCAAGATCCGCCAGCGCTTCTACGAAGTCGACGAAAACGAACGGCTGCACGCGGTGGGCCTGCTGTTGAACCACTATCGCCCCGTCAGCACGCTCGCGTTCTGCAACACGAAGCAGCAATGCCGCGATTTGCTCGACGTGCTGCGCGCGCAAGGCTTTCACGCGCTCGCGCTGCACGGCGAGCTCGAGCAGCGCGAGCGCGACCAGGTGCTGATCCAATTCGCGAACCGCAGCTGCTCGGTGCTCGTCGCCACCGACGTCGCCGCGCGCGGCCTCGACATCGCGCAGCTCGAAGCGGTGATCAACGTCGATGTGACGCCGGACCCCGAAGTGCACGTGCACCGGATCGGCCGCACCGGGCGCGCGGATCAGGACGGCTGGGCGCTCAGTCTCGCCAGCATGGACGAGATGGGGCGCGTGGGCGCGATCGAGCAGGCGCTGGGCCGGGAAGTGGAGTGGCAGCCGTTGGCCGAATTGAAGGCCGAAGACAATGAGCCGCTCGTGCCGCCGATGGCGACGCTGCAAATCCTCGGCGGCCGCAAGGAGAAGATCCGCCCCGGCGACGTGCTGGGCGCGCTGACCGGCGAGGCCGGATTCAGCGGCTCGCAGATCGGCAAGATCAACGTGACGGAGTTTTCGACCTATGTGGCGGTGGAGCGCGGCATCCTTCGCGATGCGTTGCGCAAGCTCTCCGCGGGCAAGGTGAAGGGCAAGAAGGTGAAGGTCCGGTTGATGGACGAATAACGCAGGGACGAAAAACGCGGGACGAAAAATGCGGCGCTCCCCTCCAGCCATGAAGTAAACGCATGCCCCGCATGACAAAGTTTCGATTGTGGCGGTGTTTTCGGTCGTGCTTAATTTGCATATTCGAACGAGGCCGCCGGCATTTGGCGGCCTCATAAGCATGTAAGCCGCGTGGCCCCAAGCCGCGCGCCGGAGGAGCGAATATGCAGAGCGCCTGGACCCCACGCTCGAAACTGCCCGACGTGGGCACGACGATTTTCACGGTGATCGGCCAACTGGCGGCCGAACACGATGCCCTGAACCTGTCGCAAGGCGCGCCGAATTTTGCGCCCGACCCGAAGCTCGTCGACGGCGTGGCCGCCGCCATGCGCGCCGGGCACAATCAGTACTCGCCGATGTCCGGCATCGATGCGCTGCGCGAAGCGCTCGCCGACAAGGTCGAACGCCTCTACGGCGTGCATTACGACGCGACGACCGAAGTGACCGTGACGGCGAGCGCGAGCGAAGGCTTGTACTCGACGATCAGCGCACTCGTGCACCCCGGCGACGAGGTGATCTACTTCGAGCCGTCATTCGACAGCTACGCGCCGATCGTCCGCCTGCAGGGCGCGACGCCCGTCGCGATCAAGCTGTCGCTGCCGCATTTCCGCGTGAACTGGGACGAGGTCGCCGCCGCGATCACGCCGAAGACACGCATGATCATCGTCAACACGCCGCACAACCCGACCGCGACGATCTTCAGCGACGACGACATCGCGCGCCTGAAAGCGCTGACGCGCCACACCGATATCGTGATCCTCTCCGACGAGGTGTACGAGCACGTCGTGTTCGACGGCGCCAAGCATCACAGCATGGCGCGGCACCGCGAGTTGGCCGAGCGCAGCGTGATCGTGTCGTCGTTCGGCAAGTCGTACCACGTGACGGGCTGGCGGGTCGGCTACTGCCTCGCGCCGGCCGCGCTGATGGACGAGATTCGCAAGGTCCACCAATTCATGATGTTCTCGGCCGATACGCCGATGCAGTACGCGTTCGCCGACGCGCTTGCCGAACCGCAAAGCTATCTCGGCCTCTCCGATTTCTATCAGAAGAAACGCGACCTGCTCGCGCACGCGCTGGCCGAATCGCGCTTCGAGTTGCTGCCGAGCGAAGGCAGCTTTTTCATGCTCGCGCGCTTCCGTCACTTCTCCGGCGAAAGCGACAGCGATTTCGTGCTGCGCCTGATCCGCGACGCCCGCGTGGCGACGATTCCGCTGTCCGCGTTCTATACGGACGGCACCGACGAGGGCCTAATCCGCCTGAGCTTTTCGAAGGACGACGCGACGCTGATCGAAGGCGCTCGCCGCCTTTGCTCGATTTAAGGGGCGCACGATGAGCAACATGGTGGAGACGATCAAGGCAGCCGTCGTGCAGATGAGCAGCACGGACGACGTTGCGCACAACCTCGGCGAAGCGCGCCGCTGGGTCGAGAAGGCGGCGCGGGAGGGCGCGATGCTCGTCAGTCTTCCTGAATATTTCTGCTGGATCGGCAACGACGAGCACGAACGCGTGGCGCTCGCCGAGCCGTTCGGCGATGGTCCGATTCAGCAGGCGCTCGCACAACTCGCGCGCGAAGCCAGCGTGTGGCTGATCGGCGGCACGGTGCCGATCCGTCCCGAGCGCGGCAGCGCGCAAGAATGCACCCATGCGTACAACACGTCGCTGCTGTTCGATCCGAGCGGTCGATGCAGCGCGCGCTACGACAAGATTCATCTGTTCAGCTTCAACCAGGGTGCCGAGCAGCATGCCGAAGCCGACACGATGATGGGCGGCGCGGCCGTCGGGTCCGCGCAGGGGCCGTTCGGCAACCTGCGGCTGTCGGTCTGCTACGACTTGCGCTTTCCCGAGCTGTATCGCGCAGCACCGGCTGCCGACGTGATCGCGGTGCCCGCCGCGTTTACGCACACCACCGGCCTCGCGCACTGGGAACTGCTGCTGCGCGCCCGCGCCGTCGAGAACCAGGCGTATGTGATCGCAGCGGGCCAGTGCGGCACGCACGTGAATGGCTGGCGCACGTTCGGCCACAGCATGATCGTCGGCCCGTGGGGCGAGGTGCTCGCGCGCCACGACGACGAGCCGGGCATCGCGGTGGCGGAACTCAA
This sequence comes from Trinickia violacea, assembly GCF_005280735.1. Lineage (NCBI taxonomy): Bacteria > Pseudomonadati > Pseudomonadota > Betaproteobacteria > Burkholderiales > Burkholderiaceae > Trinickia > Trinickia violacea. The sequence goes on along the minus strand of NZ_CP040077.1, from coordinate 4,674,335 downwards.
GGCCGCGGCGCTGCGCGAAGTCCGCGCTCGCTTGCCGGTGCTGACGCACAAGCGCATTGCGACCCCGTCGGATGTCGCCGCTTTTTGATGCGCGCATCATTGAACCCGATCAAACCAAAAGCTGGGCGGCACGCACGGAACGCCGCCTGAATATTCCTAAAGACACCCAAGGCAAGGAGATCCACGATGAAACGACTCAAAGTTCTGTTGGCATTTGCGTGCGCATTGGTATCGGCATCGGCATTCGCCGACGCGACTTCGATGCGCTTCGGACTCGAAGCGCAATATCCGCCGTTCGAATCGAAGGCGGCGGACGGCAGCTTGCAAGGCTTCGATATCGACATCGGCAATGCCGTTTGCGCGGCGGCGCATCTGACGTGCACGTGGGTCGAGACGTCGTTCGACGGCCTGATCCCGGCGCTGCAAGGCCGCAAGTTCGACGCGATCAATTCGGCGATGAACGCCACGGACAAGCGCCGTCAGGCGATCGACTTCACGACCGTCATCTACCGCGTGCCGACCCAACTGATCGCGAAGAGCGACAGCGGCATCGTGGCGACGGCGGAATCGCTGAAGGGCAAGCGCGTCGGCGTGTTGCAGGCGTCGATTCAAGAGACCTTCGCGAAGGCGCACTGGGAGCCGGCTGGCGTGACGGTCGTGGCGTATCAGGATCAGAACCAGGTGTACGCGGATCTCGTCGCGGGCCGCTTGGACGCGACGCTCGTGCTCGCCCCGGCGGGACAGACCGGCTTCCTGTCGAAGCCTGACGGCAAGGGCTACGCGTTCGTCGGCCAGCCGGTGCACGACGACAAGATCCTCGGCAGCGGCATTGCGTTCGGCATCCGCAAGGGCGACGACGCGTTGCGCAGCCAGTTGAACGCGGCGATCGCCAAGGTGAAGGCCGACGGCACCGTGAAGACGCTCGCGCAGAAGTACTTCGGCAATATCGACGTCTCCGCGAAGTAAAGGCATAGCGAAGGAGAGGGCGGATGATGGCGAGCGAGGGCGGGGCGCCGGTGGCGTTGAACGAGCGTGATGCTGTAGATGTTCTGTTGCGGGAGCTCGGCAACGATCTCGTCGTAGTCGGCGACGCCATCGATCCGCGCTATTTCACCGCCTACAACGAAGTGCCGGGCGTGCGGCCGCTCGCGCTCATCCGGCCGCGCACGGTCGACGATGTTTCGCGCACGCTGGCGCTTTGCTCGCGCTTGACACTTCCGCTCGTGCCGCAAGGCGGCGCAACCGGGCTCGCGCGCGGCGCGGTGGCGCTCGGCGGCGAGGTCGTGCTCGCGATGGAACGCTTTGCGGGCATCGAGGAAATCGACACCGCGGCGGGCACGATCACGGTCCGCGCCGGAACGCCGCTGCAGACGGTGCAGGAAGCCGCCGACGAGGCGGGCTTTACGCTCGGCATCGATCTCGGCGCGCGCGGCTCGTGCCAGATTGGCGGCAACATCGCGACCAACGCGGGCGGCAATCGCGCGATTCGCTATGGCGTGATGCGCGAGCAGGTGCTCGGACTCGAAGCCGTGCTGGCCGACGGCACGGTCGTCACGTCGCTCAACAAGATGCTCAAGAACAACGCGGGCTTCGATTTGAAGCACGTGTTCATCGGCAGCGAAGGGACACTTGGCGTCGTCACGCGCGCCGTGCTCAAGCTGCATCCGAAACTCGCGTCGCCCGCCACGGCCTTGTGCCGTGTGACCGACTACGACGCGGTCGTGAAGCTCTGGCATCGCGTGCGCGCGACGCTGCCCAGCGTGATCAGCTTCGAGGCGATGTGGCCGGAGTTCTATCGGTTCGTCTGTGCCAATACCCCTGGCGTTACCGCGCCACTAGCGGCGGACGACGGGTTTGTCGTCCTGATCGAATGCGCGTCGAGCGATGCGGCGGCGAGCGCATCGGATGCGCACGCCGCGCTCGAAGCCTGCCTCGGCACGTGCTTCGAGGACGGCTTGATCGACGACGCCGCGCTCGCCACCTCGACGCGTCAAGCGCTCGACATGTGGACCTTGCGCGAAGGTCTCGCGATCGACACGCTCCCGCACTTCATGAACTTCGATGTGAGCCTGCCGATCGGTGCGATCGGTGTGTTTGCCGAGCGCTGCCGTGCCGCGCTCGTCGAACGGTGGCCGCATGCGGTGAGCGTGTTCTTCGGCCATATCGGCGACAGCAACGTGCACATCGGTGTGTCGCTTGCTGACCTGCCGGTGTATGGCGAAGACGCCGTCGATCGCGTCGTCTATGAAGTCGTGCGCGAGATGGGCGGCTCGATTTCGGCTGAGCATGGAATCGGCCGGCTCAAGCGTCCCTATCTCGGCTATTCGCGCAGCGCGGCCGAAATCGAGGTGATGCGCCGCATGAAAGCGGCGCTCGACCCGCTCGGCATTCTGAATCCCGGCAAGGTGTTGTAGGCGCGGTCCGAATGGATCAGCCGACGTGCGTGCGTTTCGCCGACGGCGCGACGGTCTCCATCGTCGTCAGGCCGTGGACGATGCCGCAATCCTCGACGGTGTGCTCGCCCACGCACTGTTCGCGCAGGCCGGTCAGTTGGGCTTTCAGTTGCTCCAGCTCGGCGAGGCGCGCGTTCACGTGGCCGATGTGCGCGTCGAGCAGGGAATTGACGGAGCTGCAGCGGTCGGTCGGGGTGTCGGTGAGGCGCAGCAGCTCGCGGATTTCATCGTGCGTCATGTCGAGCGCGCGGCAGTTGCGGATGAAGCGCAGGCGCTCGATGTGCTCGGCCGAGTAGCTCCGGTAGTTCGAATCGGTGCGCTGAGCGTCGGGCATCAGGCCCTCTTTCTCATAAAAGCGGATGGTTTCCGTCGTGCAGCTCGCGGCTTTCGCCAGTTCTCCGATTTTCATCTGAGGTTCCTCGTTAGCGCCTTGACCTTGTAGCGGCTTCAAGGTGTTAACTGTACCCCAACGTACACCAGGAAGCTCGTCATGACTCAAACCAAGAACCCGATCGAAGCGCGCAGCGCCGCCCAGCAGTCGCACGATTGCGGCTGCGGGCATGAGCACGCGCATGGCGTGGCCGTAGGTGAGAAGCGGCACGCCGGCGAGGGCCGGCAGGCGAAAGCGCATGTTCACGGGCACGGGCACGGGCACGCCGAGGGACACAAGCACGACCACGACGACGAGCATGCGCACGACCATGGCCATGATCACAGCCACGACCACGACCACGGCACCGCCTGCTGCAGCGCCCCCGCGCCTTCGCTGGCCCCGCTGCGCGCCGCCGAAGTCACGGCCGACGGCGTACGCACGTCGATCCGCATCATGCAGATGGACTGCCCGACCGAAGAAGCGCTGATCCGCAAGAAGCTCGGCCACATGCCGACGGTTTCGAGCCTGGAATTCAACCTGATGCAGCGCGTGCTGACGGTGGTTCACGCGCCTGACGCGCAGCCGGCCGTGCTCGACGCGATCCGCTCGCTCGGCTTCGTTCCCGAGCTGCCCGATCCGGACGCCGGCACGCATCAGGACATCGCGCCGGCGCCCAAGCCCGTGTGGCCGCTCGTGGTCGCCGGCGTGGCGGCGGCAGCATCGGAGGCCGCGACCTGGTTCGGCATGCCGACGTGGCTCGCGGCGGCGCTGGCCGTCGCGGCGATCGCGGTCTGCGGCTTGACGACCTACAAGAAGGGCTGGGTCGCGATCCGCAACGGCAATCTGAACATCAACGCGCTGATGAGCATCGCCGTCACCGGTGCGGCGATGCTTGGCCAGTGGCCCGAAGCCGCGATGGTCATGGTGTTGTTCACGCTCGCGGAGCTGATCGAGGCGAAGTCGCTCGACCGCGCCCGTAACGCGATCCAGGTCCTGATGCGCCTCGCTCCCGATACCGCCACGGTCCAACAGTCGGACGGCATCTGGGCCTCGGTCGACGCGCGCTCGGTCGCGGTCGGCGCGGTGGTGCGCGTGAAGCCGGGCGAGCGGATCGGGCTCGACGGCGACATCGTCGCGGGCCGCTCGACGGTGAATCAAGCGCCGATTACCGGCGAAAGCCTGCCGGTCGAGAAGGCCGAGGGCGATGCCGTGTTCGCCGGCACGATCAACGAGTCGGGCTCGTTCGACTACCGCGTGAGCGCCGCCGCGAGCAACACGACGCTCGCGCGCATCATCCACGCGGTCGAGGAAGCGCAAGGCGCGAAGGCGCCGACGCAGCGCTTCGTCGATCAATTCGCGCGCGTCTACACGCCGATCGTGTTCGCGTTCGCGTTGCTCGTCGCGATCGTGCCGCCGCTCGTGTTCAGCGCGTCGTGGCACGAGTGGATCTACCGCGCGCTCGTGCTGCTCGTGATCGCCTGCCCGTGTGCGCTCGTGATCTCGACGCCCGTGACGATCGTCAGCGGTCTTGCAGCGGCGGCGCGGCGCGGGATTCTGGTGAAGGGCGGCGTGTACCTCGAGGAAGGCCGCAAGCTCGCGTGGCTCGCGCTCGACAAGACCGGCACGATCACGCAAGGCAAGCCCGTGCAGACCGACTTCGAACTGCGCGCCGACGTGGACCTCGAGCGCGCGCGGCATCTCGGCGCGAGCCTCGCGGGCCGCTCCGACCACCCGGTGTCGCAAGCGATCGCGGCAGCGGCCGCGGGCCGGATCGGCAAGGGCGCGCTCGATGTCGCCGATTTCGAAGCGATTCCGGGACGCGGCGTGCGCGGCACGATCGACGGTGTGCCGTACTGGCTCGGCAATCATCGGCTCGTCGAAGAGCTGGACCGCTGCTCGCCGGAACTCGAAGCGCGTCTCGACGAATTGGAGCGCCAAGGCAAGACGGTCGTGATGCTGATCGACGCCGAACGCGTCCTCGCGCTATTCGCGGTGGCCGATACCGTCAAGGAAACGAGCCGCGCCGCCGTTGCCGATTTGCATCGTCTCGGCATCCGCACCGCGATGCTGACGGGCGACAACCCACACACGGCGCAGGCCATCGCCTCGCAAGTCGGCATCGACGATGCGCGCGGCGACCAGCTGCCCGAAGACAAGCTGAACGCGGTCGACGCGCTGTCGGCGAACGGCGCGGTGGTGGGCATGGTCGGCGACGGCATCAACGACGCCCCGGCGCTCGCACGCGCGGGCATCGGCTTCGCGATGGGCGCGATGGGCACCGATACCGCGATCGAAACCGCCGATGTCGCGCTGATGGACGACGACCTGCGCAAGATCCCCGTGTTCGTGCGCTTGTCGCGCGCGACGCATTCGGTGCTGGTGCAAAACATCGCGTTCGCGCTGGTGATCAAGGCGGTCTTCCTCGGCCTCACGCTCGCGGGCATGGGCACGATGTGGATGGCCGTGTTCGCGGATGCGGGCGCGAGTCTGATCGTCGTGGCGAACGGGCTGCGGCTGTTGCGCAAGTGAAAAGCGTCGGAGCGGCCGCCTAAAAGTAGCCCTGTTTCTTCCGCTGTTCCATCGCGGCTTCGGAGGTCTGATCGTCCATCCGCGTCGCGCCGCGCTCCGTGATTTCGGTCACGGCCGTTTCGGCGATGATCTTCTCGACGTCGTCCGCGTCGCTTTCGACCGGGCACGTGCAGCTGATGTCGCCGACGGTGCGGAAGCGCACCAGCGCCGTTTCGCTCGTCTCGCCTTCGCGCATCGGGGTGAGCGGCGTCACCGGCACGAGCAGCCCGTTGCGGCGCACGATCTCGCGATGGTGCGCGTAGTAGATCGACGGCAATTCGAGCCCTTCGCGCGCGATGTACTGCCACACGTCGAGTTCGGTCCAGTTCGAGATCGGGAACACGCGCAGGTGCTCGCCGTTGTGCAGGCGCGCGTTGTAGAGGCTCCACAGTTCCGGACGCTGCGCCTTCGGGTCCCATTGGCCGAATTCGTCGCGGAACGAGAAGATGCGCTCCTTCGCGCGGGCCTTCTCTTCGTCGCGGCGCGCGCCGCCGATCATCGCGGTATAGCCGTGCGCTTCGATCGTTTCGAGCAGCGTGACCGCTTGCGCGGCGTTGCGCGAATCGGTCTCGCGGCGCAGACGCACCGTGCCGCGCTTGATCGAGTCTTCGACGTGGCCGACCACCAGCTCCGCACCGATCTCGGCGGCGCGGCGATCGCGGAAGTCGATCACTTCGCCGTAGTTGTGGCCCGTGTCGATGTGCACGAGCGGGAACGGCAGCGAAGTCTTGCGGTTCGCGCCGAGGCCGAATGCCTTCAGCGCCAGATGCAGCACGACGACCGAATCCTTGCCGCCCGAAAACAGCAGCGCAGGCTTGCTGCACTCGGCTACCACATCACGCAAGATGTAGATCGATTCGGCTTCGAGCCAGTCGAGGTGAATCATGCGGCTCGCCGGTTCACGCGATGCGTTGACCGCCGTCGAATCGAGTAAATCGCTCATGCGTGTCCTCACGCTTTCGTTGCGCTCGCAACCATCAAGCGGTGCTCAATCGGTCACTTCGAATGCCGCTTCCAGTTCATCGAGCTTGTAGGGCTTCGCGCAGGATTCCCCGCTGTGCGCGGCGGCAAACTGTTCCATGCGTGCACGGACGTTCGCGAGATATTCCGAGCGATGCCGCCGCAGCGCGAAGTCGCGGAAGTTGGCTTGTTCGAGGGTTCGCCACGCCTCGGCACGGCCGGCTTCGGAGCGGCGGCGGGCGGCGTCGAGCGCGGACGCGCCGATCTTCGCCGACGCATCGGTCATCGGTTCGTAGCCGTAGTACCGCATGTAGTCCGCGGTCAGCGTTTCGATGATCGCGATCTCGTCCAACGACAACTGATGCTTGTACTTGTCGACGTTCGCCGCGATCGGCGGGAAGCAGTTCGACGACCAAAGCGCCGACATTTGCGAAATCTGCCGTGCCTCCGGCGAGCGCGATACGTCGAGCATCTGCGGCAGAAAATCGATGCCGAAGAAAAAGCAAATCTGCTTCAACGTCGCCTCCTGATCGAGCAGGAAGTCCTCGTATCGCACCGTCAGCACGCGCTCCGGATAGCGCGCGATCAGCGTATCGGCGGCGCGGTGCGCGGCGAGCCACGTGTGCGTGTTGAGCAGGGTGTCGAAGTCGTGAATGATCGCCTTGTTCATCGACGCGATCTGCGCGCGCGGATCGCGCACGACGTTGAGAAACAGCATGTCCGGCAGCATTCGCATCAGCTCGTCGGCGTAGTGCACGCTGTCGAGCGACTTGTCCATCACGATGCTCGCGTGATTCTGCTCGCCGGCGCGCAGCAGCAGTTCCCAGACGATCCGGTGCACGCTGCGCGGCTCGTGCCGTATCGCCTCGAAGACCTCGACGGGATCGAACACGATGCCCGGCCATTTCACCATGCTGGCCGCCTGCAAGCCGATCACATCGCAGACGAGCCCGAAATACGCGCGGTCGTCGTCGAGATCGCCATAGAGCGGCACGATCGGCATGAAATCGACGATGTGCAGCGGATACGGCGAATAGAACTGCGGGTTGAAATTCAGGCGCAGGCGCAGCGCGTGACTGCCGCAGCGGCGCAGCGGGATCATCAACACCGGGCGGGGGCGGGACAGGTGCGTGGCGTATTTGATGTCGGCGTTCATCGGCTGGTCTCCGAGTTGTTGGTGTGGATGTGCCGGCATCGCGTTGACACGAAGCGGCCGACTATCCGCGCGCTCATTCTGCAGCGGCGTGATCCTTGTTTTTGTAGTGTTCTGTCAAGAACGTGTGCAGTAATGCCGCCGCGCCGCCGCGCGGTATCCGCGCGGTGTCGATGGCGAGCGACGGTGCCAAAGGCGGCTCGTACGGCGAGGTCACGCCGGTGAATTGCCGGATCTCGCCTTGCCGCGCTTTCCGGTACAACCCCTTCGGGTCGCGCGCTTCGCACACGTCGAGCGGCGTGCTCACATAGACTTCGATGAAGCGATCCGGGCCGATGATTTGCCGCGCTGCAGACCGGTCGCTTCGATTCGGCGAAATGAGCGACGCGATCACGATCAAGCCGGCGTCATTCATCAAGCGCGCGACCTCGGCCGTGCGACGGACGTTCTCGCGTCGATCGTCGTCGGAGAAACCGAGATCGCGGTTCAGCCCGTCGCGCAGGTGGTCGCCGTCGAGGACGGCGCAAGGGCGTCCGTCGACTTTGAGAAGCTGTTCCAGTTCGAACGCGATAGTCGACTTGCCGGCGCCGCTCAGGCCCGTCAGCCAAAACGACACGGGCGCTTCGCGCTCACGCGGATCGGCCAAGCCGGGCTCGCCGAACACGATGCGATTCATGATCCGATCTCTCTTTAGCGTCGTCGATTAGTTATCCAAATCTAATCGAGGTCACGTCAGACTCGAAGCACCGCCACCGTTGCCGGTCAAGCCACGTCAGCGGTCTCGTAGGCGGGCGCCATGTCATTCCTCATCGGCTGCTCAATCCAGGCCGAAGCGCGCGAAAGCGCGCTCATCGATGCTTCCCGCCGGCCCAGTTTGAACACGCTGACCGTCTGGACGAGCGCGGCAGCCTGCTCGCGCATCGACTCGGCGGCCGCCGCCGCTTCCTCGACGAGCGAAGCGTTCTGCTGCGTCACCTGATCCATTTGGGTGAGCGCCTGATTGATCTGCTCGATGCCGTTGGCCTGCTCCTCGCTCGCGCCCATGATCTCGTTCATGATGAGCGTCACGCGTTTGACGCTGTCCACGACCTCGTTCATCGTCGATCCCGCTTCTTCGACGAGACGGTTGCCCGCCTGGACCTGCTCTACCGAGCCGCCGATGAGCGCCTTGATTTCCTTGGCCGCCGTCGCTGAGCGCTGGGCGAGGCTGCGCACTTCCGCCGCGACGACCGAGAACCCGCGCCCCTGCTCGCCGGCGCGTGCCGCCTCGACCGCTGCGTTGAGCGCGAGGATGTTGGTCTGGAACGCGATGCCGTCGATCACGCCGATGATCTCGACGATCTTGCTCGACGCGTCGCTGATCGCGCCCATCGTCTGCACGACGCCCGATACCACCGTGCCCGCGCGCTCCGACACTTTCGATGCCGACAACGCAAGCTCATTGGCTTCGCGCGCATGTTCGGAATTGCGTTTGACGGTGGCGGTGAGCTCCTCCATCGACGCCGCTGTTTGTTCGAGGGAGGCCGCCTGCTGTTCGGTCCGCGATGACAGATCGAGGTTGCCGGTCGCGATCTGCCCCGCGGCCGAGGCGATCGTGCCGGTGCTCGTGTGCACCTGGCTCACGATCACGACGAGACTTTCGCGCATGGTTTTCATCGCGTGCATGAGGCTCGACGTATCGCCCGCCTTCAAGACCACGTCGATGGCGAGGTCGCCTCTCGCAACGCTGTTCGCCGCATCGACCGCGTCACCCGGCTCGCCGCCGAGCTGCTTGAGCAAACCGCGCGTGATGAGCGTGGCCGAGACGACGCTGGTCAGCAACGCGAGCGACGCGATCGCGATGATCCACGCGCGGCTCTCCCGGTATGAGGCCTTCGCCGCAGCCGTTTCCTCGGCGTTTTGCTGATGTTCGAGATCGCGTAACTGGCGCACGAAATCCCACCATTTGGCCTGCACGGGCCGCAAATCGAAGCGCAGCACATGGTAGGCCGCGTCTTTCTGGCCGGAGAGCACGAGTTCGCGCGCCTTCTGCATGAGCGGCAGCGCCTGGTCGCCTTGCTGCTTGATCTGCTCGAGCAGCGTCGTCTCGTCGGAGGTGGTGCCTGGCAGCGCGAACATCGTCGCGAGCTTCGAGCGCGCGTCTTCGTACGTGGCGGACTCCTCGTCGAAGCGCTTGGTTTCGATCGCGATCTGATCTTGTTGATCCGGCTGGAGCAGGATCAGATTGCGCAGCGCGAGCGCGCGATTCGAAATGCTCTGATCGAGACGGTTGGCGAGCTGAGCCTCGACCGAGTTGACGTCGGTGATGTCGACCATCGACGCCTCGAGCTGCGCCATGCGATTCAAGCCGAACAGCGTGACCAAAACCAGCAACACCGAAACGAGCGTAAAGCCGATTCCGAGCCGCATCGCGACTCTCATATGGGAAAAGTTCATAGCCCTCAGCGCCTTGTTTTCAAGTTGGCACCCCCTCGCCGGTTTTTTTGTCACTCGTGCGAGGTCTCTCAGTTTTATGGGCGAGTAAACGGCGGGCCGGGAGCGGGGCTTAAGCGTTAAATCAGACAAATCGGCTGTTATTACGACATGTTCTTAAAAGAATTTTTAACTAGGCAGTGAAACCGATTTCACTTGTAGGTGGCGCGAGTGCGAATGTAGGGGACGGACTACAGGCCATTCCGAGTTGGTGCTGGAAAGCAAAAAGGCCGGGCAGCTTTCGCTGACCGGCCTTCGAATTCCAGGGTGGGGTGTGAGCGAATCGAGCGTTGTCAGTCGCGCGCGCACCAAGCTGATGACGATTTCCTTGTCGCCGCCCCACTTCGTGCCGAAATAGACGTAGCGCAGGTCCGAGTGGCTGTCGCCGAAGAGCTTGAGCAGCTTGAAGATGTCGGTTTCGACGCCGCCGTTGGTATCGGGCGTCATCGCGCCGCCGTGCGTGAGGTAGTTCGTGATCGTTTCGTTGGCGGTCTGCAGCGCCGGCGTGCCGGACATGAACGATACGTTGTCGCGCACGCGGTTGAATGTGTCCTTGAGGCTGTCGTCGATCTGGCGGATTTGGCCGAGGCTTGCCGTGTTGAATCAGGCAGGTCGCAAAAAAGCTGAATATTGGCAAGCCTCCAAGCCCCACAGTCGGGCGAGCCAGGTGCGAAACCGAGTCGTGGCGAACGCGTTCGGGCGCTCCATCGCCTCGTTCGCACGCGGCTTGCTATCAGCGATCAGCTTAGCTGCTAGCTTGAGGTCGGCGAAGAGGGTTCGTTTCGCCTGATCGGGACGAATCCGACCTGCAGGCCGAAGAGCTTCGCAACGCTGTTGAGCGAGTCGACGGTCGGATTTCCGGTCCCGCGCTCGATGTCCTGGATGACCCGGCGGCTGACGCCTCGATGCGCGGCGAATTCCGCCTGGGTCAGACCCGTCATCTTGCGCATCGCTTTCATGGCCTCAGGAAGAGTCATATCGCCCCGGCCGATCCTTTCGTAGAAAGCGCGGCGCAGGGCGTTCTGCTCTTCACGGGTAGGTCGAATCCGACGGGGCATGCTAGGCCTCTAAGGGTTGAAGAGCTTTCAGTTGTCGGACCTGTGTGTCGACGTACTGCGTCAGGAACTCGATGATGTCGTGATCCACCCCCTGCTCTGCCATGGTGTCGGGCAGGCGTTCGATCTGACCGGCAAACCGCCTCAACTCCCCGGCGAGCATCCGGCGTTCGCGGTCGGGTACACGCAACGCCGCGAGCACGTCGGCCCAGTCGGTCAGCTCAATCCGGGTGTCTGGGTGATACCACCTCAATGCACGTGGAATCAACTCGGGATCGAGATACATCGGTGCGAAGTCAAACAGGGGCGTGAGCTGCACTCTGCCTTCGACCAGTTGCAAGGCCGTATTGCGCGCGTGATTGTCCGTGTTGCGCATCGTCAGATTGAGCACGTCCCTCTTGATGAATTCGAGCGTTTCGGCTGCTGGATCACTCACAACTTTGCGGATCCCGGACACGACCTCGAAGAGGCTCGGTCGCAGGTCAAAGCCGGTCAGCCCCAGAATGGATGCCACGCTCTCCTGATGGAGGCGTGCGACTTGCCCGTTGCGCGCGACCCGGTCAAAGCGCGGAATCAGCAGTACATCGCCGTGAAGGGTTGGCAATTCCGGATGCGTGCGGATATCGAGCGCGGCGGCCACCCGCATGTACGCAGCTTCATTGCGCAGGACCTTTTCATCGGCTGGGCGATTTCCGCGCGGCAGTTTCGCGATGAAGTGCTGGGTGGCATCGGCATCGGGCAGGACGGCGTCGCCGTGCAGCAGGCCCGCGCGGTCCCGAGTCAGCAGGTATTTTGGCGCCGCTCCCTGGACCCCCGTGGTGCCGGTGCCAAGCATCCCGTGCAGGAACAGCCGCTCCTTGAATTCTTCGCTGCGTACGACAACGTCGTCGATCCTCAGTCCGGGCAGGCCACGTGCATCTGGATGCCGCTCTACGTGCGCCTCAAAGTACTCGACTGCCTCGGCGACCCGAATACGGCCAACGGGATTGAAGGCGCCCGCACGGATCAGCGGAAAGTCCGCATCAGCACCGTCCGGTAGTTCGAGCTCGCCCAGCAGGAAGCGACGACCGGCCCCCTGTGGGACGAGGTCATAGAGGAACGCAGGCAGGGGCCGGGCTTCGCGGATCTTCAGATCTACGGGCTCAGCCAGTGACACTGGGGCGTCTGGGTGTTCGATGGCGTATTCAACCAGGTGATTCCACTGGCAAAGGCCACCGTTGAGTTCGATCTCCGTGCAGTCAACCCAGCGATCGTCCAAGAATATCTGCAGGGTGCAATCCATGAGGCAACTCCGTGTGCCTCATAAATGTAGCATAACAAGGCGATGAATCGCTTATACGCTCCTTATAAGAGCTTTTTTGCCGAATCACGGGCTGGATGGCTTGTGCGGCACTGCCTTCTACGGCTGTGAAAGTGCGTCGACAATTCGTTGACACAAAACAAAAAGGGTTACAAGCAATCGCCTGTAACCCTTCGAATTCTTTGGTGGGGCGTGAGTGACTCGAACACTCGACCTACGGATTAAGAGTCCGCTGCTCTACCAACTGAGCTAACGCCCCAACAGAAGGCGAATTATGCAGGACTTTTCTGACCTTGCCTAGCCCCTTTAGCAAAATCCTTAAAAAATTTCGCCGGCAAGTGCTCCGCCGGACCCGAAAACACCAGCCACTGTACCGAATACCCCCTCTTTAGTGCACTTTTCGCGCTCCCGGTATGATGACGCCACCGCAACGCCGCGCGATCGTCGCGAGGCCGGCCCCGGAGAAAAAACATGGACGAAACCGAGGTTCTCGCGCTGCTCGATCGCGTGCTGGCCCCATGGGTGCGGGCGCTCGGGCTCAAACCGGTCTCGGTCACGGACGAAAGCGCCACGCTGCGCCTGCCGTTCTCAGGCGAGCTGCGGCACCAGGGCGGCGTGATCTGCGGGCAGGTCTTCATGGCGGCGGCCGATACGGCGATGGTCATTGCGATCTCGGCCGCGCTCGGCGAGTTCAAGCCGATGACGACCGTCTCGCAGAACATCAGCTTCATGCGCGCAGTCCGCAACGGCGACGTCCTGATCACGGCCCGCGTGCTGCGCCTCGGGCGCAATCTCGTGTTCGGCGAAGTCGAATTGACCGACGAAGACGGCAAGACGGCGTGCCACGCCACCACCACCTACGCGCTTCTCAATTAAGCATGTTCGATCAAGTCGTATTCGCGGGGGGCGGCAACCGCTGCTGGTGGCAGGCGGGCTTCTGGGACGTGGTGCAGCCGGAAATCGGCCTCAAGCCCCGTGTGATCACGGCGATCTCGGCGGGCGCGGCGACCGCGTGCATGCTCTACACGCGCGACGCCGACTGGGTCATGCGCTATTACAGCGACGCGCTGCGCCACAACACGAAAAACGCCTATTGGGGCAATCTCCTGCGGCCGGGCAAATCCGTCTTTCCGCACTATCGGATCTACCGTCAGGCGCTGCTCGATATCTATGGCGAGCCGTTCGCGAAGCTCGCCGACGCGCCGGAGATCCGCGTCGGCGTCTCGCATGTGCCGCGCTGGCTCGGCGCGCGCAGCGCGGTGGCGGCCGGGCTGGTCGCCTACAACATCGAAAAGCACGTGCGCAAGACGCTGCACCCGACGCTCGGCCGCTCGCTCGGCTTTCATCCGGAATTCGTGCGCGTGCAGGATTGCGCGCGCGTCGAAGATCTCGCCGACCTGATCCTGCAGTCGTCGTGCACGCCGCCGTTCACGCCGGTTCTGCGGCGCAACGGCCGTCCGGTGCTCGACGGCGGGATGGTCGACAACGTGCCCGTCGGCGCACTCGACGCCTCGCCCGGCCGCGTCCTGGTGATGGTGACGCGGCTCTATCCGCGTCCGCAGACGTTCACGGTCGCGCACGGCGAACAGCAACGCCTCTATGTGCAGCCGTCGCGCAAAGTGCCGATTTCCAGCTGGGATTACACGAGCCCGGCGCAGATGCGCCCGGCGTACGATCTCGGCCGCGCCGACGGCGAGCAGTTTCTACAACGCTTGCCGGAAATGTTGGACGTGGCGGCGCACGCTTGAAAGAAAACGGCGCCGAGCGTTGTTCACGCCCGGCGCCGCCACGCTCAGTTCAATCCCCTCAATCAGCGCGCGTCGCGTTCACGCTGCCGGTTATGCCGACGCGCTCCGGAAATGGCGTCCGGATTCACGACGCTCGTCGATTCGCCGCGATCGAACGCGAGGATGTTGTTGAACGCCGCGCTGAAATACAGCTCGTAGCTTTCGCGCTCGACATAGCCGATGTGCGGCGTGCAGATCACGTTTTCCATCCGCAGCAGCCCGTAGCCTTGCAGGATCGGCTCGCTTTCGTAGACGTCGACGGCGACCATCCCCGGCCGATTGCGCGCGAGCGCGGCGGCGAGCGCGCCTTCATCGAACAGTTCCGCGCGGCTGGTGTTGACGAGCAGCGACGTCGGCTTCATGCGCATCAGGTCGTCGACCTTGACGATGCCGCGCGTGTCGTCGTGCAGGCGCAGATGCAGCGTCAGCACATCGCTTTGCTCGAAGAACGCTTCACGGCTTTCGGCGACATCGTAGCCATCGGCCTTGGCGGCTTCGAGCGAATGCTCGCGGCCCCAGATCATCACCTTCATGCCGAAGGCTTTGCCATAGCCCGCGACGAGCCGGCCGATCTTGCCGTAGCCCCAGATGCCGAGCGTTTGTCCGCGCAGCACTTGGCCGAGCCCGAAGTTCGGCGGCAGCGCCGACGTCTTCAGCCCCGACTGCTGCCACGCGCCTTGCTTCAGGTTAGCTACGTATTGCGGAATGCGCCGTTGTGCGGCCATGATGAGCGCCCAGGTCAGCTCGGCCGGCGCGATCGGCGAGCCGACGCCTTCGAGGACCGCGATGTTGCGCTCGGTACACGCTTCGAGATCGATATGGCCCGCGATTTTTCCGGTTTGACTGATCATGCGCAGATGCGGACATTTGTCGAGCAACTGCGAGGTGATGCGCGTGCGTTCGCGAATCAGCACCAGCGCGTCGATATCGGCGAGACGGCTGGCGAGCTGACCGAGGCCGCGCACCGTGTTGTTGAATACTTTGACTTCATGGTCTGCAAGCAAACGAAAGCAATCGAGCTTGCGTACCGCGTCCTGATAGTCGTCGAGAATGGCAATCTTCATAAACAGGTATGTTTTGCAGCGCACGATGTGCGCACGAAATGGAGTGATATCCTTGACGCTCCAACCTGTGGTGTGAAGCACAAGCTGGCATGAGCGATGCGACGCCAGTCATCACGATGCTCATTACTGTGGATAGACAGGACTCTCACTTTTTAACAGCTTGTTGCGTTACGACGCAAGCCATGCGAAACAATGGTTGCCGTCGGCAAGCTGAATGGCTCCTGACGTCATGCAAATCGGCACGCACAGGGGTTTCCCTGGTGTTGTGCCAATGCGCCAAACGCGCCTCTCGCCCGCAGCGTCAGCGAGCGCCTACCGTTTCTTTTTTCACAATCACAAAACGGAGACAGCTCGATGAATCATCCCGCCTTTGGAGGCCAATCCACACTTGAAGCGCCTGCCTACATCAAGCATCGCCGGCTGATCGAATGGGTTCAACGCATTGCTGCGTTGACGAAACCCGAGCGCATCGTCTGGTGCGACGGCTCGCAGGAGGAATACGACCGCCTGTGCGCGCAAATGGTTGCCGCCGGTACGCTGAGAAAGCTCAACCCGGAGAAGCGGCCGAACTCTTATCTCGCGTGGTCCGATCCGTCGGATGTGGCGCGTGTCGAAGATCGCACGTTCATCTGCTCGCAACATCGCGAAGACGCGGGGCCGACCAACAATTGGACCGAGCCCGGGGAAATGCGCGCGACGCTCGATGGCCTGTTCGACGGCTCGATGCGCGGCCGCACGATGTACGTCGTGCCGTTTTCGATGGGCCCGCTCGGCTCGCCAATCGCGCATATCGGCATCGAGCTGACCGACAGCCCGTACGTCGTCACGAACATGCGGATCATGACGCGCATGGGCCGCAAGGTGTACGACGTGCTGGGCGACGACGGCGCGTTCGTGCCGTGCGTGCATTCGGTCGGTGCGCCGCTCGCGGAGGGCCAGGCCGATGTGAGCTGGCCGTGCAACGACACGAAGTACATCGTCCACTTTCCCGAGTCGCGTGAAATCTGGAGCTTCGGCTCGGGCTATGGCGGCAACGCGCTGCTTGGCAAGAAATGCTTCGCGCTGCGCATCGCGTCGACGATGGGCCGCGCCGAGGGCTGGCTCGCCGAGCACATGCTGATTCTCGGCGTGACCTCGCCGGAGGGCCGCAAGTATCACGTTGCCGCGGCGTTCCCGTCGGCGTGCGGCAAGACCAACTTCGCGATGCTGATCCCGCCGCAAGGCATGAGCGGCTGGTCGATCTCGACGATCGGCGACGACATCGCGTGGATCAAGCCCGGCAAGGATGGGCGTCTCTACGCGATCAACCCGGAGGCCGGCTACTTCGGTGTCGCGCCGGGCACGAGCGAGAAGACCAACTTCAATGCGATGGCGACGCTGAAGAGCAATGTGATCTTTACGAACGTCGCGTTGACCGACGACGGCGACGTCTGGTGGGAAGGCATGACCAGCGAGCCGCCTGCGCACCTCATCGATTGGCAAGGCAAGGACTGGACGCCGGAGATCGCGAAGGAAACCGGCCGCAAGGCGTCCCACCCGAACGCGCGTTTCACGGCGCCGGCGTCGCAATGTCCGTCGATCGACGCGGATTGGGAGAACCCGGCCGGCGTCGCGATCGACGCGTTCATTTTCGGCGGACGCCGCTCCACCACGGTGCCGCTCGTGACCGAGGCGCGCAACTGGGTCGAGGGTGTCTATATGGCGGCGACGATGGGCTCGGAGACGACGGCTGCGGCCGCGGGCCAGCAAGGCGTCGTGCGCCGCGATCCGTTCGCGATGCTGCCGTTTTGCGGCTACAACATGAGCGACTACTTCGGGCACTGGCTGAACGTCGGCAGCAAGCTCGAGGGGCTCGGCGCGAAGCTGCCGAAGATCTTCTGCGTGAACTGGTTCCGCAAGGGCGCGGACGGCAAGTTCGTCTGGCCCGGCTTCGGCGAGAACATGCGCGTGCTGCGCTGGATGATCGAGCGCATCGAGTCGCGCGCGGTAGGTGTCGATCACGCGTTCGGCGTTTCGCCGCGCTACGAGGACATCGACTGGCAGGGCCTCGACTTCACGCGCGAGCAGTTCGAGGAGGTGATTTCGGTCGACGATGCGGCTTGGAAAGCGGAGCTGGCGCTGCACGGCGAGCTCTTCGACAAGCTGAGCCACCGGTTGCCCGAGGCACTGACGCAGACCAAGACCGCGTTCGAAGGCCGCCTCGAAGTGTAGGAGCGCGAGGCGTCGCTTTGCTGGAAAGGCCGCCTTCGGGCGGCTTTTCTTTATGTCGGCTGGAGTTAGCGCTTCAGCGCTTATTCCGGCCCCATGCAGAGCTGCGATTCGATTTTTTCGATTTAGAGGTGGGCCTCGCAAATTTTATTCGACCCCGTCCGCGCTTTTCGGTGTTTCTTACCAAGAACGCATGCTTATATTTCCTGAAGATTGTTTCTCAAAAAGGAATGATCAGACCTCCCAGCGTGCACCAAGACCAATAATCGACAAAAAACCACAAGAAATCTGCTTCCGTTGAGCAACTCTGCGCGGATTCTCCAGTCGTAGGACAATTACGTATTGTGCTTCGCACGTTTCCGTTAGCTGAAGCCGCTGCAGGAGTTGTCAATGGATCATTTGCAGTCAATGCGCGTGTTCGTCAAAGTGGCGGACCTCGGAAGTTTCGCTCGCGCCGCGAGCGCGATGGATATTTCAAACGCGGTCGCTACGCGCCACGTCGCCGACCTCGAAGGCCGGCTGGGCACGCGCCTGCTCAACCGCACCACCCGCAGCCTCTCGCTCACCGAATCCGGTCAGGTCTACCTGGAGCGTGCGCGGCAGATTCTCGACGAGCTCGAAGACGTCGAGCAGATGGTCGTCGCGCGCAATCATGAGCCGGTCGGGACACTGCGCATCGTCGCGCCCGTCGTGTTCGGGCTGCATAATCTGGCGCCTGTGCTGCAGACCTACACCGAGCGCTATCCGAAGGTCGTTCCCGACGTGACGCTGGTCGATCGGCAGGTCGATCTGGTGGAAGAAGGTTTCGACGTGGGTATCGTGATCGCGCGCCAGATGCGCAGCGCCAGCATCGTGACGCGCCGCCTGACCACCGGCTGCCTGACCGTTTGCGCGACGCCGGCCTATCTCGAGAAGCACGGCGTGCCGACGCGCCCGGAGCATCTGCTCGAGCATCCGTGCCTGAGCCTGCCTTCCGAATACTGGGGCGATGAGCGCGTGTTCACGGGGCCGGATGGCGAAGTGCGCGTGCGGCCGGCGAACGTGATCATCGCGAACAATACGGAAATGCTGCGCCAGTTCGCTTTGCTCGGCATGGGCATCGCGATTCTGCCGAGCTACCTGATCGGCAGCGACATGACGCGTGGCCGCCTGGTGCGGCTGCTCGGCGACTATCGCTTGCCGCAGGTCGAGATCAACGTCGGCTATCCGAGCCGCCGCCATTTGCCCGCGAAGGTGCGCACGTTCATCGATCATCTGGTCGAGCATTTCAGCCAGACGCCCAACAGCCAGCTCGGCGAGCAGTGGATCAAGGGCGGCATGGTGCGGCCCGCCGCGGCTGCGCCGGCGCCGGCCCCCGCCGAATTGCACGCGGGCAAGGCGGAGTTCGCGCACGGCGATGCCGATGAGCGTCCTGAGTTGATCGATGCGGAATTGGCGCCGAAATTGGCGAAATCGACTCGGACGCGCACGCCGGCGCTTTCACCGCTGTACGCGGCGAACGAGCACTGAATGACGCGGCTGGAAGCCGGCGGTTAACGAACAAAAGCGCAGCGAAAGCTGCGCTTTTGTTTTGGGCCGGCGGTTTTATGAGCCGGTTTTTCGCGCCGGCGTCTTTCTTGCCGCCGTCTTGGCCGCGGGTTTCTCGGCGGCGCTCTTTGCCGTCTTCGCTGCGGCTTTTACCGCGGCTTTCTTGGCGGGAACGGCGGCTTCCTCGGCGCCTGCGCCTTCGGCTTCAGCCGCTTTCGCCGCGGTTTTCGCCGCCGTCTTCGCTGCCGTTTTCGCCGACGGCTCCTTCTTCTCGAATTCGAAGCCGATCTTGCCGTCGCTCTGCTTGACGAGGAACGCCTTGAAGTTGCGGCCGGTGCGGGACGACTTGAAGTTCGTCAGCAAATCGGTGCGGCCTTCATCCAGCAGTTTTGTCATCTGCTCGCGCGCGATCTCCTGTTGAAGAATGACCTTGCCCGAGCGGAAGTCGCACGTCTTCGGATTCGCGACCGAGTTCTCGCAGACATAGCTCATGCCGTGCTCGAACACGCGGGCTTTGCACTTCGGACAGGCGCCGACCGGCTGTTGCTCCGAGAAATCCGGCGCTTCGCCGTCTTCGCCGCCTTGATCCTGGCCGAAATCGAATTCGAGCTTGTAGTTCTTCGTCTCGTCGTCGAACGCGAGCTTGAGGATCGCCGAGAACGGCCGGCCCATCTTGCTGCGAAAGCCCGATAGCGGGCCGATTTCCTTCTTCTGCAGCAGCTCTTCGACTTCCTCGATTTCGAACTGGCGGCTGCCCGGGATCTTCGAAATCGAGAATTCGCACTTCGTGCACGCGAAGCGGCGATAGTTTTCCTTCACCTGACCGCCGCAATTGGGGCACGGCGTGGTGAGCGTCGCGTAGTCGCCGGGGATGGTGTCGGAGTCGTATTCCTTCGCTCGCTTGACAATGGTCTGCGTCATGCGGGCGATTTCCTGCATGAATGCATCGCGCGGAAGGTTGCCGCGCTCCATCTGCGAGAGCTTGTATTCCCATTCGCCGGTCAGTTCCGGCGCAGTCAGCTCCTTCACCCCAAGGCCGCGCAGAAGCGTCATCAACTGGAACGCCTTTGCCGTCGGAATCAGGTCGCGGCCTTCGCGCACCAAGTACTTTTCGCCGAGCAGACCTTCGATGATCGCCGCGCGCGTCGCTGGCGTGCCCAGGCCCTTCGCGGCCATTGCCTCGCGCAGTTCGTCGTCCTCGACGAGCTTGCCCGCGCCCTCCATCGCCGACAGCAGCGTCGCTTCGTTGTAGCGGGCAGGCGGCTTGGTGGTCAGCGTGTGGGCCGCGATCTCGTCGGTCTTGACCTTCTCGTTCGGCTGGACCGGTACGAGGTTCGCGTCGTCGCCGCTCGACTCGCGGCCGTAGACCTGCAGCCAGCCCGGCTCGACGAGCACCTTGCCCTCGGTCTTGAACTGATGGCCTGCGACTTCGGTGATGCGGGTCGTGACCTTGTATTCGGCGGCCGGGAAGAACACCGCGAGGAAGCGCTTCACGACGAGGTCGTAGAGCTTCTGCTCGGGTTCCGACAGCGCCTTCGGTGCCTGCAGCGTCGGGATGATGGCGAAGTGGTCGCTGATCTTCGAGTTGTCGAAGATGCGCTTGTTCGGCTTCACCCAGCCCTTGTCGAGCACCTGCTTCGCGAACGGCAGGTAGTTGTTGCTCTCCTTGAGCATGTCGAGCGTGCTCTTGACCGTGCCGAGGTAGTCCTCCGGCAGCGCGCGCGCGTCGGTACGCGGGTAGGTGAGCACCTTGTGCTTTTCGTACAGCGCCTGGGCAAGACCCAGCGTGTTCTTCGCGGAAAAACCGAAGCGGCCGTTTGCCTCGCGCTGCAGGCTCGTCAAGTCGAAGAGCTGCGGCGAGAGCTGGGTCGACGGCTTCGATTCCTCGGTGACGGTGCCGATCTGCTCGCGGCACGCAGCCACCACGGATTCCGCCGCGGCGAGGCTCCAGAGGCGCGAGTCGCGTCTTTCCGGATCGAACTCGTCCTTCTTGAACTTCGGATCGAACCAGCGGCCCTCGTAGAAGCCGCCGGCGCAGACGAACTGCGCGCGCACTTCCCAATAGTCGCGCGGCACGAATCTGCGGATTTTCTCTTCGCGTTCGACGACGATCGACAAAGTTGGCGTCTGAACGCGGCCCACTGTCGTGAGGAAGAAGCCGCCGCCCTTGCTGTTGAAGGCGGTCATCGCGCGCGTGCCGTTGATGCCGACCAGCCAGTCCGCTTCCGAGCGGCAGCGTGCGGCATCGGCGAGCGGCTGCATGTCCTCGTCGCTGCGCAGTTGCGCAAAGCCATCGCGGATCGCGGCAGGGGTCATCGACTGCAGCCACAGGCGCTGCACCGGCTGCTTCGACTTCGCGTGCTGCGCGATCAAGCGGAAGATCAGCTCGCCCTCGCGCCCCGCGTCGCAGGCGTTGATGAGGCGGTCGACATCCTTGCGCTTCATGAGCTTCGTGAGCACCTTGAGCCGCGATTCGCTCTTGGCGATCGGGTTCAGGTCGAAGTGGGGCGGGATGACCGGCAGGTGCGCGAAGCTCCATTTGCCGCGCTTGACCTCGTATTCCTCGGGGGCGGCGATCTCGAGCAGGTGGCCGACCGCCGACGAAAGCACGAAGTCGTCGCTCTCGTAGTACTCGTCATGTTTGGTAAAGCCGCCCAGCGCCCGCGCGATGTCGTTCGCGACAGAAGGCTTTTCCGCAATGATCAGTGCTTTGGACATGACTGGATGTGAGGTGGGTGGTTCGGGGTCAAAACCCGGATGTTGGTCTCTTTAACGACCGCTTTATAGCACACGGCGTTCTGCTTGTTTAAAAACGCGCGCAATGTTAAATGCGGGCCGTATTGAAAACAAGCAGGCTGACAAGCCCGCCTCGCGCGGCTCGCAGGCCGGCGCGGCGGGCCTGCTGCGGCAGGCGGGCGCGATTCAGACTGCGGCGAGTGCCGGACGCAGTTTCGGCGCGCCGACGGAGTTCGGCAGCGTGGTCAGATCGGACAGCATGCGCTCGAGGATCGACAAGTGCGGCAAAACCGTACCGAAAAAGCGCGTGGTGATGCCGTCTTCGATCAGGATCGTCGGGAAGTTCTCGACGTCGAGGTCCTCGAAGCGATCGGCGTGGGTTTCGACGTCGATCCAGGCGAAGCAGACATCCGGGTGCGCGTCGGCGACGCGGTCGAAGCCCGCGCGGTAGTCGCGGCAGGTGCCGCACCATTCCGCGCACAAGCAGGCGACGAGGAGGGTATCGGTGTCGTTGATGCGCTCGGCGATCCGGTCTGCGTCGGTGTCGAGATTCAGCGCTGGCATTGTGTTTCCTTGCGTTCTTTTCTGAAGTGCGAACTGCTTGCGGCGACTGTAGCACGCCTCTCGTGGGGCGGCGCGGTCGTCGGTGCGCTTAGCCGCGCTCGATGCGCGCGAAGCGCCCGCCCGGCAGCGCCGTCAGCCGCCCGGCGAGCTCCAGCTGCAGCAGCGTGCTTTGCAACGTCGCATTTTCCATCTCGGTTCGGGCCGCGAGGACGTCGAAGGTCGCGGGGGCATGGCCGAGCGCCGCGAGCAGGCGCTCGGCGTGGGCGTCCAGAGGCGGCGGGAGCGCGCTTTGCGTTGCCGTTGGCGCGAGTGTCAGTTGCTCGCCCGGCGTCGCGGCGGTGGTTCGGCGCTTTGGCCGCGCCCCAGGCGATGCGGCTGGCAATGCGCTTTTCGCCGCCACGCGGATGCCAAGTTCTTCCAGCACTTCCTCCACCGTTTCGACGAGTTTCGCCCCGTCCTTGATGATTCGGTGACACCCGCGCGAAAGCGGTGCGTGGATCGAACCGGGAATCGCGAACACATCCCGCCCCATCTCGTTGGCGAGACGCGCCGTGATCAGCGAACCGGACCGCAGCGCGGCTTCGACAATCAGCACGCCGCTCGACAGGCCCGCGATCAGCCGGTTGCGCTGCGGAAAATGGGCGGACCTGGCAGGCGTGCCGAGCGGCCACTCCGACAACATCACCCCTTCCGCGGCGATTTGATGGGCGAGCGCGTGATGGATGGCGGGATAGACGATGTCGGCGCCGGTGCCGATCACTGCGATCGTGCTGCCGCGCCCGGCCAGCGCACCTCGGTGCGCGGCGCCGTCGATGCCCTGCGCCAGACCGGAGACGACGCTCAATCCGGCATCCGACAAGGCTTGCGCGAAGCGAGTCGCGTCTTCGAGCCCTTGCGGCGTCGCATTGCGGCTGCCGACGATCGCCACGCTTGTTGCGTGCAGCAGCTCCATACGGCCCTTTACATATAGCAGCGGCGGTGGATCGGGCATCGTGAGCAGCGCCGGCGGGTAGGCCGGGTCGCCCAACGTGACGATTGCGTTGCCGGGCTGCGCGCGCCAATGCGTGATGTGGGCAAGCTGCTGCGCAAAGCCGGCAGGCGGCTCTGCGAGCACGGCGTGCGCGACGGCGTCGCCGACGATCGCCGCCAGCGCCCGAAAAGGCGTCGCCAATACGGCTTCGGGCAATCCGAACGCGTCGAGCAGCGCGCGCAGCGCGACGGGCGCGAGTCCGCGCGCGGTGGCAAGGCGCAGCCACGCGGCGAGTTCGGAGTCGGTCATCGGCAAGATCTGCATAGCGGGTCGACCCTCGAGGGCAGCCTGCGGGTGTTCGGGCAGCATGCTAAAATTTTCATCATCCGAAATACAATGCAGCGCCGCGCAAAGTCGCGGGTGTCCGTGGCTGCGTCAAAAATAGATGAGTTGAATCTGCTGGGTTCAGCGGACATCTTCGAGACGCGGCATCGAGCCCGCAAGCTGACCGATCGGCCTATTGCCGCATCGGGAATTTTTCGTCACGGTATCGTTTTGCGCGACCGCATCCGACCACTTTCAAGATCATGGCCTTACTCAGCATCCTCAATTACCCCGATAAACGCCTGCACAAAATCGCGAAACCGGTCGAGCGCGTCGACGATCGCATCCGCAAGCTCGTAGCCGATATGGGCGAGACGATGTACGCGGCGCCCGGCATCGGCCTTGCCGCGACGCAGGTCGACGTGCATGAGCGCGTGATCGTGATCGACGTGTCGGAGACGCACGATCAGCTTTTGGCGTTCATCAATCCGGAGATCGTCTGGTCGAGCGACGAACGCAAGATCAACGAGGAAGGCTGCTTGTCGGTGCCGGGCATCTACGACAGCGTCGAGCGCGCCGAGCGAGTGCGCGTGCGGGCGCTGAACGAGAAGGGCGAAACGTTCGAGATCGACTGCGAAGGGCTGCTCGCGGTCTGCATTCAGCACGAAATGGATCACTTGATGGGGAAGGTTTTCGTCGAGTATCTGTCGCCGCTCAAGCAGACGCGCATCAAGACCAAGATGAAAAAGCTGGCGCACGCGATGTAACACCGCGCGCCGGGTCTTGTTGGTTCCGCAGTCAGTTGCTGTTTATTCGAAGCTCATCTCTATGGCCCATACGTTGCGCGTCGTTTTTGCAGGTACCCCGGAATTCGCGGCGGCCGCGCTGGCCGCGATTCACACCGCCGGTTTTCCGGTGCCGCTCGTGCTGACTCAGCCCGACCGCCCCGCCGGTCGCGGCATGAAGCTGCAGGCGAGCGCCGTCAAACGCTATGCGCAGGAACACGGGCTTGCCGTCGCCCAGCCGCCGTCGTTGCGCCGCGCGGGGAAATATCCGGCCGAGGCCGCCGCAGCGATCGATCAGCTTCGCGCCACGCCGCACGACGTAATGGTCGTCGCCGCATACGGTTTGCTGCTGCCGCAGGAAGTGCTCGATATCCCTCCGCACGGCTGCGTCAACATTCACGGTTCGCTCTTGCCGCGCTGGCGGGGTGCGGCGCCGATTCAGCGCGCGCTCGAAGCCGGCGACGCCGAGACCGGCATCACGCTGATGCTCATGGATGCGGGCCTCGATACGGGCGCGATGCTCGGAGTCGGGCGTGTGCCGATCGAAACGAGCGACACGTCTGCAACGCTGTTCGACAAGCTCGCCGCAGAGGGCGCGCGTCTGATCGTCGATGCGCTCCTCGAGTTCGAGAAGAGCGGCACGTTGCAAGCGACGCCGCAGCCCGAAGCGGGCGTGACCTACGCCGATAAAATCGGCAAGCATGAAGCCGCGCTCGACTGGCGGCGGCCGGCCGCCGTCCTGGCGCGGCAGGTTCGCGCGTTCGATCCGTTTCCGGGAGGCGTCGCGACGCTCGGCGACGGTACCGCGTTGAAAATCTGGGCCGCCGAGCCCGCCACGGACGCTAAAGGCACGGCCGAGCCCGGCGCGATCGTCGAGGTTTCCGGAGACGGTGTCGTCGTCGCGTGCGGCGAAGGCGCATTGCGTCTGACTCAATTGCAAAAGCCAAGCGGCAAGCGCTTGCCGGTGCGCGAATTCCTGGCCGGCGCGACTCTCTCGGTCGGACAACGCTTTGGGTTGCCCGAGCCGCAATGACGGCTGCGTAGGACGCATCTCCTAGCGCGATCGGCCAGGTCGCGCAGCGGTTGCGGCGCGCGTTAGAATCGGCTGTACATCTCCCTCCCAAATACGCCACTGAAAGCTCGCCATGTTCGGCATCGTCCACTTCGCGTTTTTTATCGCCGCTGTTTTCCTGCTCAACGTGACGCCGGGGCCGGATACGGCTTACATCGTCGGCCGAAGCGTGGCGCAGGGGCGCGGCGCGGGGTTGATGTCGGCGCTCGGCATTTCGGCGGGCTGTTGCGTGCACTCGCTCGCGTGCGCATTCGGCTTGACCGCGTTGCTGGCGGCATCGGCAACGGCTTTCACGGTCATCAAATTCGTCGGTGCGCTGTATCTGATCTATCTCGGCGTGCGGCTGATCTTCGCGAATCCGGAGCAAGCGGAGGCTGCGGGCAACGCGCGCGCGGCGGGCGGTCCGAAATCGTTGAAGCAGCTCTTCATGCAAGGGTTCTGGACCAATGTCCTGAATCCGAAAGTCGTGCTGTTCTTTGTTTCGTTCTTCCCGCAGTTCGTCGCCGCGGACAGCGAGCACAAGGCACTCGCGTTCCTGTCGCTCGGCGTCGTGTTCGTGCTGATGAGCACGGTATGGAACAGTTTCGTCGCGTGGATCGCAGGCAGCGTCACGCAACGGCTGGGCGGCAAGCCGGCGGTGAAGCGGTGGCTGGACCGCGGCGTCGGCAGCGCGTTTGTCGGGCTCGGCATCAAGCTCGCCACGACGCGGCACTGATTGAATTTTTTGCGTTCGTCCCTATCTAACATTTTCCTTACAATTCTCCGCTCGGCCTTTGAGGCGGAACACGGCGTGATGCACGCAAACAGGTTAGGAGCAAGCATGTTCAATTGGGTCAAAACGGCAATGCTGATGGCCGCGATCACGGCCCTCTTCATTGTGATCGGCGGGATGATCGGCGGGCATCGCGGCATGATGCTGGCGCTTCTCATCGCGCTCGGCATGAATTTCTTTTCGTACTGGTTCTCGGACAAGATGGTCTTGCGCATGTACAACGCGCAGGAAGTGGACGAAGCGAGTGCGCCTCAGTTCTACCGGATGGTCCGCGAGCTCGCCACGCGTGCGCAGTTGCCGATGCCGCGCGTCTACCTGATCAACGAAGACGCGCCGAACGCGTTCGCCACGGGCCGCAATCCCGAGCACGCGGCGGTCGCGGCCACCACGGGCATTCTGCGTGTGCTGTCCGAACGCGAGATGCGCGGGGTGATGGCTCATGAACTCGCGCACGTAAAGCATCGCGACATCCTGATCTCGACCATCTCCGCGACGATGGCCGGTGCCATCTCGGCGCTCGCGAACTTCGCGATGTTCTTCGGCGGCCGCGACGAAGAAGGGCGGCCGAGCAATCCGATCGCAAGTATTGCGGTCGCCTTGCTCGCACCGATTGCGGGTGCGCTGATTCAGATGGCGATTTCGCGCGCGCGTGAATTCGAAGCGGATCGCGGCGGCGCGCAAATCTCAGGCGATCCGCAGGCGCTCGCGTCGGCGCTCGACAAGATCCATCGCTACGCGCAGGGCATCCCGTTCGCGGCGGCGGAAGCGCACCCGGCGACGGCGCAGATGATGATCATGAATCCGCTGTCGGGCGGCGGTATCGCAAATCTCTTCTCGACGCACCCGGCGACGGAAGAGCGTATAGCCCGGTTGATGGAAATGGCGCGTACCGGGCGATTCGATTGACGCCGAAGGTCCGGCGCGCTGCGCAAGCGCGCAGCTAAGTGGTGGCCGTTGGGGCGAGCCGAGAGGCTCGCCCCTTTGCTTTGTCGATCTCGTCGTTCAATCGCGTGCCCCAGCGAGCTGCGGTAGCAGCTGGCGCTCGACCCTCTTCGACGGCGGACTACCTTACGACGGATCGCTCACCTCGCCACGCTACAATGCGGCGTTTGCTCAACGGGTGTGCCGCGCAATTCCGATGCGGTACGCCCAAACTCTCTCCATGACTCAAAAATCCGCCGCGCGTCGCCAGCCGAAACAGCCTGCAGCACCGAAACACGCAGCGCGACAGGCGCGCCTATCGGCACTGCATCTCGTGCCCGAATCGCTTGGCTTTGCGCTCGATGGCGCGGCCCAGGCCGTCGGCGCCGTCCGTTATGGCACCGCGCTGCCGGCGGCGCTTGCTGCCGTGAACGCATCGTCGAACGCGGCTCACGCCGCGATGTCGCGCGGCGCCGTGCAGGATATCGCCTATCGAACGCTGCGCCGCCTCGCAACCGCCGATTGGCTCGTTGCGAAGCTGGTCCGCAAGGCCCCCGCCGCACATGTCGGCAACGTGCTCAGTTGTGCGCTCACGCTGCTCTCCGACGATGCCGATACGGCCGCTTACGCACCGTTCACCGTCGTCGATCAGGCCGTCGAGGCAATCGGCGCGAGACGCGAATTCGCCTTCGCGAAAGGGCTCGTCAACGCTGTGCTGCGCAACTTCCTGCGCGAGCGCGACGCGCTGCTGAACGAGTCCCGCGTGGACCGCGTCGCGCGCTGGAACTATCCGGCTTGGTGGATCGACGCGGTCGAACACGCGTGGCCCGATCGCTGGCAGGACATTCTCGAATCAGGCAATCGACAAGGGCCGTTGACACTGCGCGTCAACGCGCGCCGCTCGACGGTCGCGGCTTACTTGGAAACGTTGCGCGCGCATCAAATCGACGCGCGGGAGGCCGGCGTTCACGCGGTGCGGCTCGCGACGCCCACGCCGGTCGAGCGCATTCCCGGCTTTGCCGACGGCGTCGTGTCCGTTCAGGACGCCGGCGCGCAACTCGCCGCGCAATGGCTCGGCGCGCGCGACGGCATGCGTGTGCTCGATGCCTGTGCAGCGCCCGGCGGCAAGACCGGACACGTGCTCGAGCTGGCCGACGTCGACCTCGTCGCGCTCGAAAGCGACGCCTCGCGGGCGGCGCGCATCGGCGAGAATCTCGCGCGCCTCGGACTCAAAGCCGACGTGCGCATCGGCGATGCCGGCGATCCCTCGCAATGGCACGACGGCGCCGCGTTCGACCGCATCCTCGCCGACGTGCCGTGCTCGGCGTCGGGCATCGTCCGGCGCCACCCCGACATCCGCTGGCTGCGGCGCGAGTCGGATATCGCCGCCCTCGCCGCCGAGCAACGCCGCATCCTCGCCGCCCTGTGGCCGCTCGTGAAACCTGGCGGCGAGTTGCTCTACGTTACCTGCTCGATCTTTCCGGAAGAGGGCGAGTTGCAGGCGCAGTGGTTTGGAGGCGCGCATGAAGATGCGGTACGATTGGACGCACCGGGGCAACTGGTGCCGGTTCTCGCCCGCGAAGCAGCCACAGCCGCGGCCGAACGCCCGAGCGCAACGCCGCTCGGGCAGCGCACCGGTTCAGACACAGACCACGACGGATTCTTCTACGCGCGCTTTCAGAAACGGTGACGATCAAACGCTTTCTTCCGCTCCGGCTCGCGGCCGCGCTCTGGATTGCGCTGGCCCTTTGCCTCGCCGCAGCCGGGCCCGCGTGCGCCGATCCGATCTCCGTGCAGCGCGCGTCGCTGCAATCGGACGGCACCGGGTGGAACCTCGACGCCCGCTTCGACTTCGAGCTGAACAGCAGTCTCGAAGATGCCGTCAACAAAGGCATCCCGCTTTACTTCACAACCGATTTCGAACTGAGCCGTCCGCGCTGGTACTGGTTCGATGAGCAGCCCGTGTCCGTCTCGCAGACTATCCGCCTGTCGTTCCAGCCGCTCACACGCGAATACCGCGTGTCGAGCGGCGGTTTGCAATTGGGCTTCGCCTCGCTCAGCGAGGCGCTGGCGGTCATCAAGCATGTCACTTCGTGGCACGTGATCGACCGCAACCAAGTGGCGCCCGGCGAAACCTACAACGCGTCGGTGCGGATGCAGCTCGATACCGCGCTGATGCCGAAGCCGTTCCAGGTCGATGCGGTCAACAACCGCGACTGGGCGCTCGCCTCCGATTGGAAGCGTTTTACTTTTACGGTGGCCGAACGTGCTAAATAGAGTCCGCCGATCCGTGGGAGCGAAGGGCCTCGTCGTGCGAGTGCTCGTGTCGACGGTCGCCGTCACCGCGATCCTGCTGCTGGTCCTCCTGGCCGCCGCGAGCGCGAACACCGAGTTCTTCGATCGCTACTACTCGTGGCTTTACGCCGCGAACATCATCGTCGCGCTGATCTTCCTGCTCGTCGTCGTGACGCTCGCCATCATGATTCTGGCGCGCTTGCGAAGGGGCAAGTTCGGCACCCGGCTGCTCGCGAAGCTGGCGATCTTCTTTGCGCTCGTCGGCGTCGTGCCGGGCGGGATCATCTACATCGTGTCGTATCAGTTCGTCTCGCGCAGCATCGAGTCGTGGTTCGACGTCAATGTCGAAACCGCGCTGACCTCGGGGTTGAACCTCGGGCGCGGCATGCTCGACGCCTCGTTGTCGGACTTGCAGACCAAAGGCCGCATGATGGCCGAGCAGCTGGCGAGCACCGACCCGTCGAGCACGACGCTCACGCTGCTGCGTTTGCGCGATCAGTTCGGCGTGCAGGACGCGACGCTTGTCGAAACGGTGCGCGCGGTGTCGGGCGCGGCGCCGGAACTGCACGTGGTCGCGCAAGCGACGGGCAACTACGCCGCGCTCGTGCCCGACGACCTGCCGACGCAACTGATGCTCAACCAGGCGCGCGGCCGGGGCTATGCGGCGATCGAGGGCGAGGTCGATGGCGATGCGAAGGGCGGCTTGCGCTTGCGTATCGTGCAGCGCATTCCGGATTCGAGTACCTCGCTCTTGCAGCCGGCCGAACGCTTCCTGCAGCTCGAGCAGCCGGTATCGTCCACCTTGGCGCGCAACGCCGATGCCGTGCAGCGCGCGTATCGCGAGTACCAGGAGAAGGCGCTGGGCCGCACCGGCTTGCGCAAGATGTACATCGGCACGCTGACGCTCGCGCTCTTTCTCGCGACCTTCATCGCGATGATGCTCGCGCTCGCGCTCGGCAATCAGCTGGCGCGGCCGCTCTTCCTGCTCGCGCAAGGGACGAAGGAGGTGGCCGAAGGCGACTACACGCCGAAGCGCGAAATCAAGTCGCGCGACGAACTCGGCTTCCTCACGCAGTCGTTCAATGCGATGACGCGTCAGCTATCCGAAGCGCGCGCGGCGGTCGAGAAAAACCGCATCGCGCTGGAACACTCGAAGGCCTACCTCGAGAGCATTCTTGCGAACCTGACAGCAGGCGTGTTCGTGTTCGATCGCCAGTTCCGTCTGACGACCGCCAATCGCGGCGCCGAGCGCATCTTCCGCCAGCCGTTCCAATCGACGCTCGGCGCTTCGCTCGATCACATCGGCGTGCTCGCCGAATTCGGCGCGATGGTCAAGAAGGCGTTTGCCGATCGCGAAGCGGCGAGCACGAACGGCGCGGCCGACGGCGGCCACTGGCAGCAGCAGTTCGCGGTGCCGGTCGCGGGCGAGACCGAGCCGCTGACGCTGCTCGTGCGCGGCGCGCGTCTCGTATCGAGCACGGAGAACATCGAAGACGTGCAGACCGCGGGCTACGTCGTCGTGTTCGACGACATCTCCGACGTGATCTCCGCCCAGCGTTCGATCGCGTGGGGCGAGGTCGCGCGGCGTCTCGCGCACGAGATCAAGAACCCGCTCACGCCGATCCAGCTGTCGGCGGAACGCCTGCAGATGAAGCTCTCCGACAAGCTCGCGCCGCAAGACGCCGATGTCTTGAAGCGCGGCGCGACGACGATCGTGAACCAGGTCGCGGCGATGAAGCAGATGGTCGACGATTTCCGCGAATACGCGCGCACGCCGCCCGCGGTGCTCGGCAATCTGCAACTGAACGAACTGGTGTCGGAGGTGTTGACGCTCTACGGCATCGAGGAAGGCAAGAGCGCGATCAAGGTCGAGCTGTCGGCGCTGCCGGTGATTCGCGGCGACGCCACGCAGCTTCGTCAGGTGATTCACAACTTGCTGCAAAACGCGCAGGACGCGGTGGCCGATGTCGAAAACCCGCGTGTTTTGCTCGAAACCAAGACAGTAGAATATGGCGACCCGGACGCGGACGGCAAAGTGCGCGTCGCGGTGCGCCTGACCGTCTCGGACAACGGTCCGGGCTTTCCCGCGCGCATCCTGACGCGCGCGTTCGAACCCTACGTGACGACGAAGGCCAAAGGGACGGGACTCGGTCTCGCCACGGTCAAGAAGATCGTCGATGAACATGGCGCACGCATCGACATTCGCAACCGCCTCAGAGCGGGCGACGTGATCGAAGGGGCGCAGATCTCAATTCTGTTTCTGCAAATGGCAGACGACGGCGCATCGCCCGGAGCGGCGAGCGCGCCATCGCACGGCGCGGAAGTGCCGGGACACACAAAAGCAATAGTGCAGACAAGGGCAGCGTAAATGGCAACCATCCTGGTGGTAGATGATGAAATGGGCATCCGGGAATTGCTCTCGGAGATCCTTTCCGACGAAGGACACGTCGTGGAGGCCGCGGAAAACGCGCAGCAGGCGCGGGATTTCCGCTTGCGCGCGGCGCCCGATCTGGTGCTGCTCGATATCTGGATGCCCGACACCGACGGCGTGACGCTGCTCAAGGAGTGGGCGGCGCAAGGGCAGTTGACGATGCCGGTCATCATGATGTCCGGGCACGCGACGATCGATACGGCGGTCGAGGCGACGAAAATCGGCGCGCTGAATTTTCTCGAAAAGCCGATCGCGCTGCAGAAGCTCTTGAAGGCGGTCGAGCAGGGCCTCGCGCGCGGCAATGCGACGTCGCCCGTCGGCGCGGTGGCCAAGCCGGCGTCGCCGATCAATTCGTCAGCCGTGGCCTCGGCGGCGGCGTTGCCGATACTGGCGGCGGAGAACGGCGCCAGCGGCGGTCTGCCCGCGCAGACCGCGTCGATTTCGTTCGATATTCCGCTGCGCGACGCGCGCGATGCGTTCGAACGCGCGTATTTCGAATATCACCTCGCGCGCGAGAACGGCAGCATGACCCGCGTCGCGGAAAAGACAGGGCTCGAACGCACGCACTTGTATCGCAAGCTCAAGCAGCTTGGCGTGGACCTTGGGAAGAACAAGGGAGAATAAATCTTCACAAAGGGGCTTGAGTACCGCAAAAACACTTGCTATACTCTCGCTTCTTCGTGGCCCGGTAGCTCAGTTGGTAGAGCAGCGGATTGAAAATCCGCGTGTCGATGGTTCGATTCCGTCCCAGGCCACCAGCAGTATCCAACCCCAAGAATCGCAAGGTTCTTGGGGTTTTTCATATGTCACCGGAGTTAGTGCTTCAGCCTTAAGCGGTGCGTCACGGTCAGCGCGCACGCCGGTCCCAGCGCCATTTCGGGACGGCATGATAAAATCTCGCTATTACAAGGACTTGCAACGCATGCGTCCCGCAAGTCCTTTGTTGTTTCCAGGCGCGAATTCTGCGTGCTCGTCACCCGGCCGGCGGGATGCGGCACATCGGCGGCGCATCGCGTCAGGCGATCAGCGGTATAAGCGGCGCGGCGCCTGTCGCCAAACGGTGCGACCTATACTGCATGAGCCGGCGCCGCCGGCACGCGTTGCCGCACGGCGCCGCCACCGCGCCGGCGCGACGCGAGCCCTCATCACTCACGGAGTTTCACGGTGACTCGGACAGACGCTAAGAACAGCGCGCTCGTGTTGTTTTCCGGCGGCCAGGATTCGGCCACATGTCTTGCATGGGCGCTCGATCGATACGAAACGGTCGAGACGCTCGGCTTCGATTACGGTCAGCGGCACCGTGTCGAGCTCGAATGCCGCGAAGGCTTTCGCAGCGCGATTGCGCGCGAGTTTCCCGCGTGGGCGGACCGGCTGGGCGAAGACCACATGATCGACTTGTCGGTGCTCGGGTCGATCAGCGATACCGCGATGACGCGCGAGATCCAGATCGAAGCGGCGGCCAACGGTCTGCCGAATACGTTCGTGCCCGGCCGCAACCTGATGTTCATGACGATCGCCGCGGCGATCGCCTACCGGCGCGGGTTGAAGGTGCTGGTCGGCGGCATGTGCGAGACCGATTTCTCGGGCTACCCCGATTGCCGCGACGACACGATGAAGGCGCTGCAAGTCGCGCTCAATCTCGGCATGGACAGCCGCTTTTTGCTCGAGACGCCGTTGATGTGGCTCGACAAGGCCGATACGTGGCGCCTGGCGCAAACGCTGGGCGGCGATGCGCTTGTCGAACTGGTGCGTGTCGAGACGCACACGTGCTACGTCGGCGAACGCGCCGAGCTGCACGATTGGGGCTTCGGCTGCGGCGAGTGCCCGGCGTGCCGGCTGCGTAAGCGCGGCTACGAAGCGTTTCTCGCGGGCGAGAAGGTGACAGAGCCGGCCTAAGCGGCTGGACCAAGTGGTTGAAATCAGAGAGCGGCATGACGTACGCGGTAAAGGAAATTTTCTACACGTTGCAGGGCGAGGGCGCGAACGCCGGCCGCCCCGCCGTGTTTTGCCGGTTCGCCGGCTGCAATCTGTGGTCGGGCCGTGAGGAAGACCGGGCGGAAGCCGTATGCCGCTTCTGCGATACCGATTTCGTTGGCACCGACGGCGAGAACGGCGGCAAGTACAAGAGCGCGGACGAACTCGTTGCGATGATCGCGTCGCTGTGGCCGGAGGGCGAGACGCACCGCTTCGTCGTCTGCACGGGCGGCGAGCCGATGCTGCAGATCGACCCGCCGTTCGTCGATGCGCTGCACGCGGCAGGCTTCGAGATCGCGATCGAAACGAACGGTTCGCTGCCGGTGCTCGAGACGATCGACTGGATCTGCGTGAGCCCGAAGGCCGACGCGCCGCTCGTCGTGACGAAAGGCAACGAGCTCAAGGTCGTGGTTCCGCAGGACAACCAGCGCCTCGCCGACTACGCGAAGCTCGATTTCGACTATTTCCTCGTCCAGCCGATGGACGGCCCGTCGCGCGATTTCAATACAAAGCTCGCGATCGATTGGTGCAAGCGCCATCCGCAGTGGCGCCTGTCGATGCAAACCCACAAGTACCTGAACATTCCGTGACGCCGCCGTGCTGACGATTACCCGAAAACTCGAATTCGATGCGGGCCACCGCATCCCCGACCACCGCAGCCAGTGCCGCAACCTGCATGGGCACCGCTACGTGCTCGAAATCACGCTGCAAGGCGATGTCGTCGAAACGGAAGGCGCGCCGGATTGCGGCATGGTGATGGATTTCGCCGACGTCAAATCGCTGGCGATGGAGCATCTCGTCAATCGCTGGGATCACGCGTTCCTCGTCTACGAGGGCGACGTGAAAGTGCGCGAGTTTCTCGATTCGATGCCGGGCCATAAGACCGTGGTGCTCAACCGCATTCCGACCGTCGAGAACCTCGCGGCGATCGCATTCGACGTGCTCGCCAACGTCTACGACGCGCACTACGGCGTGAATCTGCGCCTTGCGCGTGTGCGTATATACGAAACGCCAAATTGCTGGGCCGAAGTAGTCCGAGACTGAGCCGTTTTTGTCACGGTATGATCGTTCCGGTATAGGCATAAGCGATACACACACGGAGCGAGACATGCCGGAGACCTTATTCATCAGCGGGCCTAGCGAGCCCTACCGCCGCCTGGCCCGCGCCATTGGGCGCATTTCGTGCTGCACCACGCGTGCGGGAGGAATGCGTCGAT
The DNA here is from genome assembly GCF_005280735.1 of Trinickia violacea. Taxonomy (NCBI): domain Bacteria; kingdom Pseudomonadati; phylum Pseudomonadota; class Betaproteobacteria; order Burkholderiales; family Burkholderiaceae; genus Trinickia; species Trinickia violacea. The sequence goes on along the minus strand of NZ_CP040077.1, from coordinate 4,639,354 downwards.
GAGCGCCCTGACCAATCCCCTCAAGCAGCGCCTCAAGGAAGCCGACCCGCTCTACGGGTTGTGGCTGTCGCTAGGCAGCGAGAACGCGGCCGAGGCGCTCGCGCATGCCGGCTTCGACTGGCTTTGCATCGACATGGAACACGCGCCGAACGATTCCGGCGACGTCACCGCGCAGCTGCGCGCGATTGCCGCTGCGCACTTGCCGAGCGAGCCTGTCGTGCGCGTGCCGGCCAAAGACCCGTGGCTCGTGAAGCGCGTGCTCGACGCAGGCGCGCGCACGATCATGTTCCCGAACATCGAATCGGCCGACGAAGCGGCGCACGCAGTGCGTCTCACGCAATACCAGAACTCGGATTCGCCCGAAGGCTTGCGCGGCGTGGCCGGCGCGGTGCGCGCGGCCGCCTTCGGCATGCGGCGCGACTACGTGATGAGCGCCAACGCACAGATCGCGACGATCGTGCAGATCGAATCGGCGCGCGCGCTCGAAAACGTCGAGGCAATTGCGGCGACGCCGGGCGTCGACTGCTTGTTCATCGGCCCGGCCGATCTGTCGGCGAGCCTTGGTCATCTTGGCGACACCAAGCATCCGGAAGTCCTGGCGGCGATCGCGCGCATCGTGGACGCGGCGCAGCGCGCCGGCGTCGCCACCGGCATTTTCGCGCTCGACAGCGCCGGCGCGCGCCAGTATCGCGACGCCGGCTTTCGATTCATCGCGCTTGCGGCCGACGTCATGTGGCTCTTGCGAGCGACGCGGCAAGCGTTACAGGAGGTGCGGTCATGAGCAAACGGGCTACGACGACGGCTTCGGCCCAATTGGCCTGGGCCATATCGGCCTGGGCCAGACCGGCGCAGGCCATCGCGACCTGGGCGGGCGCGGCGCTCATCGGCGTCTTCGCGGCGAGCGGAGCCGCCCACGCGCAGACGGTGAAGAAGGAAGCCCCCGACGCGGAAACGCAAACGGCCGTCGCCGACTACAACGCCGGCAATTTGCCCGCCGCGTTGAAGGAATTCCGCGACGCCGCCGAGCACGGCAGCCGCCTGGCCGAATTCAACTACGCGATGATGCTGTTGAACGGCGAGGGCACGCAGGCCAACGTCGAGGAAGGCAAGAAATGGCTGCGCAAGGCGGCCGATGCGAACATGTCGCACGCGCAGTACGTGTACGGCAAGATGTACGACGATGGCGACTTCGTTGCGCGCGATCCGGCGGAGGCGCATCGCTGGTTTCTGAAAGCCGCGCAGCAAGGCCACGTGCAGGCTGAACTCGCGCTCGCGAATCAGTTTCTCGACGGACGCGGCACGACGCGCGACAACCAGCAGGCGTTCGTCTGGTACAAGAAGGCGGCCGAGGGCGGCGACATGACCGCGCAATACGTGACGGGATCGTTCTACGAACGCGGCGGAGATGGCGTCGAGCAGAATCTGAACGTGGCGCGCGCGTACTACGCGGCGGCTGCGGCGCAGGGCGATCCGGCGGCGCGCCTGAAATACCAGCAGCTCAGCACGCAATTGCAGCAACAGGCCAAGCCGCAAACGCAGCCGCAGTAGCGAGCTGCCGTCGCCGGCAAAAAAACGAACGCCGCGCATCGGGTCTCGAAACCCGGGCGCGGCGTTCTGCTTTTCATGACTTCATGAGCCGCTTCTGCCGCCCGACGCTCATGATGAGGCCGACCGCGACGCCGAGCGTGGTGAGCGCGGTGCCGCCATAGCTCATGAACGGCAGCGGCACGCCGACGACCGGCAGTATCCCGCTCACCATCCCGATGTTGACGAACGCGTAGGTGAAGAACGCCATCGTGAGCGAGCCGGCCAATAATCGTCCGAACAGCGTCGCCCCGTTTGCGGCGACGTAGAGCCCGCGCGCGATCAGCAACGTATAGAGCACGAGCAGCACGACTCCGCCCGCGAGCCCGAACTCCTCCGAGAACACGGCGAAGATGAAGTCGGTATGTTTTTCGGGGATGAACTCGAGGTGCGCCTGCGTGCCTTTCAGCCAGCCCTTGCCGAGCGGGCCGCCCGAGCCGATCGCGATGACGGCCTGGATCGTGTGGAAGCCTTTGCCGAGCGGATCGGAGGTCGGGTCGAGCAGCGTGCAGACGCGGTGCTTCTGGTAGTCGTGCATCAACGGCCACTGCACCTCGGGCTGGCAGATCTTGTCCTGGAACGTCGCGATCAACGCCACCGAAATGACGACGGCGACCAGCACCGGCGCGATCAGCTTGAACGACAGGCCGGCGAAATAGATGACGAAGAGGCCCGCGGCGAACACGAGCATCGCCGTGCCGAGGTCCGGCTGCTTGGCGATCAGGCCGACCGGCACCGCAAGAATGGCGAAGCCGACGAGAAAGTCCCACCATCGCAGCCCGGTTTCGCGCTTCTGGTAGTACCACGCGAGCATGAGCGGCGTGGCGATCTTCAAGAGTTCGGACGGTTGGATCACGACGCCCACGTTGATCCAGCGCTTTGCACCCTTCTTCGTGATCCCGAATACCGCGACGCCGATGAGGAGCGCGATCCCGACCGAATAGAGCGGCACGGCGAATCGCATCAGCGTCGTGGGCGGCACGTTGGCGAGCACCCACATGAGGATGAAGGTGAAGACGATGTTGCGCAGCTGGTCTTCGACCTTGCCCGGCATGTCGAGCGTCGCGCTATAGAGCGTCACGATGCCGACGCACAGCAACAGGAACACCGTCAGCGCGAGCGGGCGATCGAAGCCCGCGAACATCTGCTTGGCGCGTTCGATCCAGACACGCTTGTCGAATTGCATGCCTTTCTCCGTTAATCGTCGATACCGGACGAGGCCGGCGTGGAGGGAGCGGCGGACGGCGAATTCTCGTCGCGGGACGGCGGCGCGATGGCGACGTCGGGGGGCTCGCTGGCGGGGCGCGGCTTGCGCGGTTTTTTGGCCGGGGCGGCAGCGGCGGCGCCGGACGCCGAGGCGTCTGAGGCGCTCGAGGCGCCGAGCGCGCTCTTCGTTTTCTTCGCGCTCGTCGTGACGGCCGTGCTCGATGCGCCGGACGCTGCCGTCGCGCCAACCGCTGCGGCGCTCGAAGCGCCTGCGGTATTCGCGGCGCCGGAGGCTGCGTCCGCACCGGCCGCGCCCGATGCGGCAGCATCGGAAGCCGCAACATCAGACGCGCTCTTCGGCGGCACCGGAGACGGCAGCGCCGTGAACCCGGCAGCCACCTTGACCACCGGCGCCGAGCCGTCGGCCGCGTCCGACGCGCCGATCACCGGCCCGATGATGCCCTGCGTCGCCGAAGCCGCCGCCGCGACCGCCGCCGCTTCCACGCCCGGCTTCTGTCGCTGGAGCAGCCAGAAGTCGAGCACGCGGCGTGCGATCGGGCCGGCCGCCTGTGCGCCCCAGCCGCCGTTTTCGACGACCAGCGCGACCGCGATCTGCGGATTGTCGGCGGGAGCGAACGCGATGAACAGCGCGTGGTCCCGCAGACGCTCGTCCAGCAAATGGCCGTGGTACTTCGCACCTTGCAGCGAGAACACCTGCGCGGTACCCGTCTTGCCGGCCGTCACGTACGGCGCGTCGCGGAAGACTTGATAGGCGGTGCCGGACTGATTGGTCGTCACGTTGATCATGCCGCGCTTGACGACGTCGATGTCGGATTGCGTGACGTCAATCCGGCCGTTGTCCTTCGGCACGGTCAAACGCAACTGGTGGGAGATCGGATTCTCGATTTCCTTCACCAAGTGCGGCTTCATGACGACGCCGTTGTTCGCGAGCGTCGCCGTCGCGTGCGCGAGCTGCAGGATCGTGTACGAGTTGTAGCCCTGGCCGATCCCGAGGCTGATCGTCTCGCCTTCGTACCAGCGCTGCTGCTCGGGTTTGCGATACGCCTTCTTCTTCCAGTCGGTCGACGGCAGCACGCCGCGCGCTTCGCCCGCGATATCGATGCCGGTGATCTGCCCGAAGCCCCACGGCTTCATGAAGTTGGCGATCGCGTTGACGCCGAGATCGTGCGCGAGCATGTAGAAGTAGGTGTCGTTCGACACCATGATCGCGCGGTTCATGTCGATCCAGCCCTGGCCCTGCGGCACGTCGTTGCGGAACGTGTGGCCGCCGAACGTGTACGAGCCGGGGTCCTGGAAGCCCCACTGCGGCGTGCGCTTGTGCAGCGTCAGCGCGGCGAGCGCCATGAACGGCTTGTAAGTCGAGCCCGGCGGATACGTGCCGTGCAGCGGCCGGTTCAGGAGCGGATGGTCGGGCGAGTTGTTGAGGTCGTCCCAGGTCTGCTGATCGATGCCGTCGACGAACGAATTCGGATCGAAACTCGGCGACGACACGAACGCGAGCACGTCGCCCGTCGACGGCTCGATCGCGACGAGCGCGCCGCGCTTGCCCGCGAACGCCTCCTCGGCGACTTGCTGCAAGCCGATGTCGATCGACAGCACGAGGTTGTTGCCCGGTGTCGCCTGCGTGCGCGAGAGCGTGCGCACGGGCCGCCCGCCCGCCGTCACTTCGACTTCCTCGAAGCCGGTCATGCCGTGCAGCTCGGTCTCGTAGCTCTGCTCGACGCCGATCTTGCCGATGTAGTCGGTGCCCTTGTAGTTGTTCGCGTCGAGGCGCGGATCGTAGTGGTCCGGATCGCTGTCGTTCTGGTCGCTGATATCGTCGATGCGCTCCTGGTCGCGCTGCGAGATCCGGCCGATGTAGCCGATCACGTGCGCGGCGGTCATGCCGAGCGGATATTGGCGGAACAGGCGCGCGCGCACGTCGACGCCCGGGAAGCGGAAACGCTGCGCGGTGAACTTCGCGACTTCGTCGTCGGTGAGGCGCGTGCGGATCGGCAGGCTCTCGAAGTTCTTCGAGTCTTCGAGCAGCTTCTTGAAACGGCGGCGGTCGCGCTGGTCGATCGTGATGACGGTCGAGAGCTTCTCGATGACGTTGTCGAGCGTGTCGTCGATCTTCGACGGCGTGATTTCCAGCGTGTACGCCGAGTAGTTCCTGGCGAGCACGACGCCGTTGCGGTCGGTGATGATGCCGCGGTTCGGCACGATCGGCGCGACGGAAATGCGGTTTTCCTCGGCCTGCAGCGAGTATTTGCTGTAGTGCCAGACCTGCAGGTTCAGAAAGCGCAGTACGAGGAGGCCGAAGCAGACAAGCGTGAACAGCCCGGCCAGCGCGACGCGCACGCGGAACCGGGAGAGCTGTTGCTGGGTGTCCTTGAATTCGGTCATGCGAGTACTGAGTCAGCGGCGCCGGGTGTGGCGAAAACGATGGAGCACAACATGGCGCGGGGCGTTCTCAGATCGGCCGGGTGTCGTCCGGATCTTCCGGGCGGCGCTGCGGCATCAGGAGCAGCGTGCTCGCGATCGGCCACAGCGCGGCTTCGACGAAGCCGTTGATCAGATAGCCCCAGCCGGGAAACGCGGCGCCCATCAAGAGACGAATCATGAACGGCACGATCTGCGCGCCGACCAGGAGCGGCGCGACGGCGAACATCTGCACGCCGAGCGTCATCCACAGCACGCGCCGGTGAATCGTGATCGCGCCATACGAGAGCAGCGTGTAGGCGAGCGCGTGCTCGCCGAGCAGGCTCGCGTTGTGCACGTCCATCAGGATGCCGAGCAGGAACGCGATGCCCATGCCGACTTTGCGTGGCTGGTGCACGTTCCAGAACAGCAGTACGAGCGCGACGAAGTCGGGCACGGCGACAAGGCGCCCCCACGGCATCAGGTTCAGCAGGAACGCGGCGGCGAGACTGAACGCGATGAAGTACGGATTCACCGGCAGCAAGATGTATTGCGGGCGGTTCATCGCTTGCCTCCCGAGGCGGCCATCGCTTTGTCGGCGGCCGGCGCCTTCGCGTTCTTGTCGGCGGTCTTTTCAGCGATCTTTTCCGGGGCCTTGTCCGCGCTCTTGGCGGGGGTTTTGCCGTCGGTCTTGTCGGCAGGCTTCGCGGCGGTTTTGTCTGCGGCGTTATCGCTCGGCTTGGCCGCAGTTTTGTCGGCGGCTTTCACGGCTTTCTTGCCCTTGGCGTCCTTGCCCGCTGCCGCGGACGCCGCTTCCGGCTCCGCCGGACGCGGCGGCACGTTGCTCTGATAGTGCAGCACGAGGAACTGCTTCGCGCCGCGCACGGTGGCGACCGGCTCGCAGACGACGCGGGCGAACGCGGTATCGGCGAGCTTGTCGACGCGCGCCACCTTCGCCACCGGCAGCCCGGGCGGATAGACGCCGTCGAGGCCGCTCGTCACGAGTTCGTCGCCGGCGAGCACATCGGCGCTGATCGGCACGAAGCGCATTTCGAGCGCCTCGCCCTTCGGCGTGCCGTAGATCACGCTGCGCAGACCGGTGCGCACGACTTGCACCGGCACGGCCTGGTCCTTGTCGGTGAGGAGCGTCACTTCCGACTGCATCGGGTACACGCGCGTGACCTGGCCGACGACACCGTTTTCGTTCACGACCGGCGAACCGTTCTGAACATCCTGATGCGACCCGACGCCGATCACGACTTTCTGCGTGAACGGATCGCTCGTGTCGTACTGGATTTCGGCGGGGACGGCGTGCGTCGTGATCTGCTTGGACAGATCCAAAAGCGCGCGCAGATGCGCATTTTCGGCTTCGAGCCCGGCAACTTGATTCGCTTGCAGCGAGAGCTGCAGGTTGCGCGCGGTGAGCTTCTGGTTTTCCGTGCGCAGCGTGGTGCTGGTGACCGCGAGATCGGCCGCGCCCATGAAGACGTCGCGAGGCACGAGGGCCGCGCGCTGCAGCGGGTAGAGCCCCGCGCCGAGCACGCCGCGCACGATGTCGAGCGTCTTGAACCGCGCATCGGAGACGAGCAGCGCGAGCGCGAGCACGACGAAAAAGACCAGTCGCGCGAGCGCAGACGGGCCTTGCTTGAAAAGAGGCGGCGGACTGTATTCCATGGTCGGCGCCGGGGGCGTGATCGTGTGAGTGAGGCTACTGCGCGCTTAGCTTAGCGCGCGACGGCTCGCCGGCATAACCGTGAGCGCCGCGCTGCCAAGGATGTCACGGGGTTCACTCGTACGAGAAGATGCTGCCGAGCTTGTCCATGCGCTCGAGAGCCATGCCCGAGCCGCGCACGACACACGTCAGCGGGTCTTCGGCGACCAGCACCGGCAAGCCGGTTTCTTCGGCGAGCAGGCGGTCGAGATCGCGCAGGAGTGCGCCGCCGCCCGTCAGCATCATGCCGCGCTCGGCGATGTCGGCGCCCAGTTCCGGCGGGGTTTGTTCGAGCGCGATCTTCACCGACGAGACGATCTGGTTCAGCGGATCGGTCAGCGCTTCGAGGATTTCGTTGCTGGAGATCGTGAAGCTGCGCGGAATGCCTTCCGACAGGTTGCGGCCCTTGACTTCGATTTCCTTGACTTCGGAGCCCGGGAACGCCGAGCCGATTTCCTTCTTGATCGATTCGGCGGTTTGCTCGCCGATCAGCATGCCGTAGTTGCGGCGGATGTAGTTGACGATCGCCTCGTCGAACTTGTCGCCGCCGACGCGCACCGAGCCCTTGTAGACGATGCCGCCGAGCGAGATCACGCCGACTTCGGTCGTGCCGCCGCCGATATCGACGACCATAGAGCCCGTGGCTTCCGACACCGGCAGGCCCGCGCCGATCGCGGCGGCCATCGGCTCTTCGATCAGGTAGACCTGGGAGGCGCCCGCGCCGTGCGCGGCTTCCTTGATCGCGCGGCGCTCGACTTGGGTGGAGCCGCACGGCACGCAGATGATGATGCGCGGCGACGGCGAGAACATCCGCGATTCGTGCGCCATCTTGATGAACTGCTTGATCATCTGCTCGGTGACGGTGAAGTCGGCGATCACGCCGTCCTTCATCGGGCGGATCGCCTCGATGTTGCCCGGCACCTTGCCGAGCATCTGCTTGGCTTCCTTGCCGACTGCCTGAATGGTCTTCTTGCCGTTGGGACCGCCTTCTTGGCGGATGGAGACGACGGACGGTTCGTCGAGAACGACACCCTTGCCACGCATGTAGATGAGCGTGTTGGCCGTGCCGAGGTCAATCGCCAGATCGTTGGAGAAGTAGCTGCGCAAAAAACCGAACATGAAAATCCTGTCTCGCTGGGGGCCGGCTTCGCTTCGTGGGCGCCGCGCGGCAGCGGAAAAAATAACAGCTTCGAGTTCGGGCGTGAGCGGCCGCCACACGAGCACGAAGCTGCAATGAAATCTACCGGGAACCGTGAAAAACCAAGGTGGAATTCTCAGCGCAGTGATCAGTAAACACGCCGAAAGGCCAGGGTAACTGGGCCCGGGTTTGAGTCGAACGCGTAATGATACCTTATAATTTTGTCGTATTTGAAGGTTGCGGGCGGCACTTTTTGCCCTGGTTTTACCCTTGGATTCCTGCTTTTTAAGGGTTCGACCCGGCGCCTGTCATGCTTCGTAACTCCCTGTCGCGGCATCGTTTTTTCCGATGCGCCGCGTCCCACGCTCTTTTCCGGTGACAGCATGGCTTTGACCCTGACCGATGTTAAACGCATCGCGCACCTGGCGCGCCTCGAATTGGCCGACGCCGATGCCGAGCACACGCTGACCCAGCTCAACGAATTCTTCGGGCTCGTCGAGCAGATGCAGGCCGTCGATACGACCGGCATCGCGCCGCTCGCCCATCCGATCGAGCACATCGAAGACGTCGCGCTGCGCTTGCGCGAGGACGCCGTCACCGAGTCGGTCGACCGCGACTCGAATCAGCGTCCGGCGCCCGCGGTGCAGGATGGCCTGTACCTCGTCCCGAAAGTGATCGAATAACCGCATACGTCCTCAGGAAAGCACTCCCAATGCACGCAAAGAGTTTGACCGAGCTGCGCGCGCTCATCACGTCGAAGGAATGTTCGGCCGTCGAGATGGCGCAGCACTATCTGAAGCGAATCGACGCCGCGAACGCGCTCAACGCGTTCATCCAGGTCGATCCTGAACTGACGCTCGCGCAGGCGAAGTCCGCCGACGAACGCATCGCGAAGGGCGACACCGGGGCGCTCGTCGGCCTGCCGATCGCGCACAAGGACGTATTCGTCACGCGCGGCTGGCGTTCCACCGCCGGCTCGAAGATGCTCGAAGGCTACGTGAGCCCGTTCGATGCGACGGTCGTCGAGCGCTTCGCGCGCGCCGGCATGGTGACGCTCGGCAAGACCAACATGGACGAGTTCGCGATGGGCTCGTCGAACGAGAACTCGGCGTTCGGCGCCGTGAAAAATCCTTGGGATACGGCCGCGGTGCCCGGCGGCTCGTCGGGCGGCTCGGCCGCGGCCGTGGCCGCGCGTCTCGCGCCCGCGGCAACCGCCACCGACACCGGCGGCTCGATTCGCCAGCCGGCGTCGTTCTCGGGCGTGACCGGCATCAAGCCCACTTACGGCCGCGTTTCGCGCTACGGGATGATCGCGTTCGCGTCTTCGCTCGACCAGGGCGGCCCGATGGCGCAGAGCGCCGCCGATTGCGCGGCATTGCTCAACGCGATGGCCGGCTTCGACGAGCGCGATTCGACGAGCCTCACGCGCGACGACGAGGACTACACGCGCTATCTCGGCAAGACGTGGTCGGCTGACGGCTCGGACGCGAAGCCGCTCGCGGGCTTGCGCATCGGCTTGCCGAAGGAGTACTTCGGCGCCGGTCTCGCCGACGACGTGCGCGCCGCCGTCGACGCCGCGCTCAAGCAATACGAAGCGCTCGGCGCGACGCTCGTGCCCGTGACGCTGCCGAAGACGGAGCTGTCCATTCCCGTCTACTACGTGATCGCCCCGGCGGAAGCGTCGTCGAACCTCTCGCGCTTCGACGGCGTCCGTTTCGGCCATCGCGCGGCGCAATACCGCGATCTGCTCGACATGTACAAGAAGTCGCGCGCCGAAGGCTTCGGTCACGAAGTGAAGCGCCGCATTCTGGTCGGCACGTATGTGCTCTCGCACGGCTACTACGACGCGTACTACCTGCAGGCGCAGAAGATCCGGCGCATCATCGCGCAGGACTTCGAGGAAGCGTTCAAGTCCTGCGACGTGATCATGGGGCCGGTCGCGCCTTCGGTGGCGTGGGATATCGGCGCGAAGGGCGACGATCCGCTGCAGATGTATCTCGCCGACGTCTACACGCTGTCGATCAGCCTCGCGGGCCTGCCCGGCATGAGCGTGCCGTGCGGCTTCGGCGCGGGCGCGAACGCGAAGCGCCCGGTCGGCTTGCAGATCGTCGGCAACTATTTCAATGAAGCCCGGATGCTGCAGGTCGCCGACGCGTTCCAGCGCGCCACCGACTGGCACAAGCAATCCCCGGCAGGAGTCTGAGTATGGAATGGGAAGTCGTTATCGGTCTCGAGACGCACGCGCAGCTCTCGACGGCCTCGAAGATTTTCTCGGGCGCCTCGACGCAGTTCGGCGCCGAGCCGAACACGCAGGCGTGCCCCGTCGATCTCGCGCTGCCGGGCGTGCTGCCGGTGATGAACAAGGGCGCAGTGGAGCGCGCGATCCGCTTCGGTCTCGCGATCGGCGCGACCGTCGCGTCGCGCAGCATCTTCGCGCGCAAGAATTATTTCTATCCCGATCTGCCGAAGGGCTATCAGATCAGCCAGTACGAGATCCCCGTCGTGCAAGGCGGCCAGATCACGATCCAGGTGCCCGCGAACGACAAGGCCGGCACGGCCGCGTACGAAAAGACCGTCAACCTCACGCGCGCTCACCTCGAAGAAGATGCGGGCAAGTCGCTGCATGAAGACTTCGCGGGCATGACCGGCATCGACTTGAATCGCGCCGGCACACCGCTGCTCGAGATCGTCACCGAGCCGGAAATGCGCAGCGCCGCCGAGGCGGTCGCCTATGCGAAGGCGCTGCATGGGCTCGTCGTGTGGCTCGGCATTTGCGACGGCAACATGCAGGAAGGGTCGTTCCGCTGCGACGCGAACGTGTCGGTGCGTCCGGTCGGACAGAAGGAATTCGGCACGCGCGCGGAGATCAAGAACCTGAACTCGTTCCGCTTCCTCGAAGAAGCGATCCAGTACGAAGTGCGCCGCCAGATCGAGCTGATCGAGGACGGCGGCACCGTCGTGCAGGAAACGCGCCTCTACGATCCGGACAAGCGCGAAACGCGCTCGATGCGCAGCAAGGAAGACGCGCACGATTACCGCTATTTCCCCGATCCCGACCTGATGCCGCTCGTGATCGATGCGGCGTGGATCGAGCGCGTGAAGGGCGAGATGCCCGAGCTGCCTGCGGGCATGCAGAAGCGCTTCGTCGAGCAATACGGCGTGACGCCGTATGACGCCGGCGTGCTGACGTCGAGCAAGGCGATGTCGGCGTACTTCGAAGCGGTCGTTGCGAAGGCGGGCGTGGCTCAGTCGAAGACGGCGGCGAACTGGCTGATGGGCGAAGTGTCGTCGCAGCTGAACCGCGACGGGCTCGACATCGCCGAGTGCCCCGTCTCCGCGGCGCAGCTCGCACTGGTGCTGCAACGGATCGCCGACGGCACGATCTCGAACAAGATCGCGAAGGAAATCTTCCTCGCGATCTGGGACGAGAAAGCTACCGACGAAACCGCCGCCGACCGCATCATCGAAGCCAAGGGCCTGAAGCAGATCTCGGATACCGGCGCGCTCGAAGCGATCATCGATGAAGTGCTCGCCGCGAACCCGAAGTCGGTCGAGGAATTCCGCGCCGGCAAGGAAAAGGCGTTCAACGCGCTGATCGGCCAGGCGATGAAGGCGACCAAGGGCAAGGCCAATCCGCAGCAGGTCAACGAGCTGTTGAAGAAGAAGCTGTCTTGATGGCGTGTTGATCGAAATGAATCGCCGGCTCGCATGAGCCTGCGCGACGGAATAACGGGCTGTTGCCGGACTTGAAACCTGGGCGGCAGCCCGTTTTTGTTTGGATCCACCGATGACGTGACAGGCCATTGCGCGCCGACACGTCTTGGTCAACCCAAAGCATAGGGAGTGCGTATGTCGAAGCAACCGAATCTGGACGACTTCCGCGTTCCGTACGCCGGCAACGGCAACGGCAAGAAGACCGCGAAATTCGCGCTGACCGATTTCGATACTGCGGCGAAGCCGTTTTCGAGCGGATCGAAAGAGGCCGACCGTGAACGCCTGGCGGAGATCGGCAAGCGGCTCGACGAGCTGCAGGAGCGCCTTCACGCGCAGCGCCGCCAGCGCGTGCTGCTCGTGCTGCAGGGCATGGACACGAGCGGCAAGGACGGCACTGTGCGCGCTGTGTTCCACGAAGTCGATCCGCTCGGCTTGCGCATCGTGCCATTCAAGGTGCCGACGCCGCTCGAGCTCGCGCACGACTTCCTGTGGCGCGTGCACGCGAACGCGCCGGCCGCGGGAGAGCTGACGGTCTTCAATCGCAGCCACTACGAAGACGTGCTCGTGCCGCGCGTGCTCAAGCAGATCGACGACGCCCAAACCGAGCGTCGCTACAAGCACATCCGGCAATTCGAAGAACTGCTCGTCGATGCCGGCGCGACGATCATCAAGTGCTTCCTGCATATTTCGAAGGACGAGCAAAAGAGCCGCTTGCAGGCCCGCATCGACGATCCGACGAAGCACTGGAAGTTCGACGTCTCCGACATCGAAGCGCGCAAGTTCTGGGACGCGTATCAAGACGCCTATCGCGACACACTCGCCGCGACCTCGACGGAATATGCGCCGTGGTACGTGATTCCGGCCGATTCGAAAACGCATCGCAACGTGATGATTGCCGAGCTGCTGCTGCGCGAGCTCGAAGGCATGAAGCTCGAATTTCCGCCCGCGAAGGAAGCGCTCAAAGGCGTCAAGGTCGAATGACCGCTACGGCACGGTGCGCCGCGCTGAAGCTGTGCATCGGCCGCACTCCATCCATCGACAAGAACTTAGGGAACACTATGCTGCGTGTGATTACCGCCAATCTGAACGGCATCCGCTCCGCCGCGAAAAAGGGCTTTTTCGAGTGGTTCGGCGAGCAGAAGGCCGACGTGCTTTGCGTTCAGGAATTGAAGTGCTCGCAGGACGACATGACGCCCGAGTTTCTCGCGCCGCACGGCTTCAACGGCTATTTCCAGCATGCGGAGAAAAAGGGCTACAGCGGCGCGGGCGTCTATACGCGCCACGAGCCGGATGACGTGGTGATCGGCTTCGGCAGCGAGGAGTTCGACCCCGAAGGGCGCTATGTAGAAGCGCGGTTCGGGAAGCTGTCGGTGGTGTCTGTGTACGTGCCGTCCGGGTCGAGCGGCGACGATCGCCAACAAGCGAAGTACCGCTTCATGGACGAGTTCATGCCGCACCTCGCGGAGCTCTCCAAGAAGCGGGAAGTGATTCTGTGCGGCGACGTGAACATCGTCCACAAGGAAATCGACATCAAGAACTGGAAGAGCAACCAGAAGAACTCGGGCTGCCTGCCCGAAGAGCGCGCGTGGCTGACCCAGCTCTTCGACGAAGTCGGGTACGTCGACGTGTTCCGTACGCTCGATCAGCGGCCCGAGCAGTACACGTGGTGGAGCAATCGCGGGCAAGCGTATGCGAAGAACGTCGGGTGGCGCATCGACTATCAGATCGCGACGCCGGGCATCGCGGGCAAAGCGAAAAACACGTCGATCTTTCGCGATATCAAGTTCAGCGATCACGCGCCGCTGACCATCGATTACGACCACAAGGTGAAGGGCTGAGGAAGCGGGGGCTTTGCCCCCGTCAAACTGGATATTTGCCCAAGCTTTCTTGGGTTGGCGTGTTAGTCGGTGCGTGGCTTGGCGGCCTTGAACGGCTTGATGACGTACTTTTCGCCGTGCTTCATGCAGTCGCCGGCGACGGCGTGCCACCATTGTTCCGTTTCGAGGTAGGTGCTGCCGTTGATTTCATTCTCGGTTTTAACCGTGTCTCTGCCGAGTTTCAGGGCGCGGTGAACGCCGTTGAAACTGTCTGCTCGGCTCTCGGGGTCTAATGCGCCATCCCAAAGAAGCAGCTCCTCCTCCTCTTTCCAGAGAACCCAAACATTCACGTTTCCGTGTAACCATCGGTAGCCGACGACGCAGAAATGATTGGTTCGATAGTTCTTTTTGTAAGCCGCAACCCCGTTCTTTATGGCGATCAGCGGATCTTTGTAGTATGGATCATCGGATACGACGAATCTCGAGTTGGGTTTTTCGCCAAATCCTTCGGGAAGATCGTCTGCAGCAAAACTCGTCGTGTAGATGAACACGGTTGACACAAATGTCGCAATGAGGCTTGTGGCGCTTGTTCGAGTCATGGTCGTCCTCCTGTCTGAGGTTGTGCTTTCGATAGGAAAGCATCTTTCAACGTATAGAAGTCTTGCCCGCCCTTTGTTGCGAATTTGACAAAATTGTCGCCAGGCGTTTTGGAGTCCTCACGGCGCCAGGCATAGAGACCTGTCGGACAGGGGGCGGCGCTCGTGAGTTCGCCACGCGCTACCGCTAATGTTGTTTGCAAGTAGTCTCGATATTGCTTATTGAGTCTGTGCGTTCCGTCGTTGGCGTTCGTAATCACCTTATCTATTAAATTTTTCTGCTTGAGCGCGATATCTGGGTATTTTTCAAACCCATCGATTTGATTGGGCGCTTTAATCAACGCTTCCAAAGTGGTCGTCTGCTGACCTGCAGCAAAATGGCGAGCACCGAGCTTGAGACGATTTCTCAACACAACGACCATCCATTGCATTGCTTCTCGCGCCTCGTTCAGGCTGACGAAACGTGGACTTTCCGGCCCCGCATTTTCCGAAATCAACATCCGCGCCAACACCCCCGTTTCAGTCATCGCAGGCGGCAGTTCAAGTTTCGGAAGTATCTGCACGGCAAGCGGCGGCGTGTCTAAATCGCGGCGCAGCGGATGACCGCGTTCATCGCTGACGCAGGCTTCGACGTGGGCAATTTGGTTGCATGAAACACCGCACTCACCGACTTCCAGCCTCAGACGTTGCTCGGTGTTTCCGTGGTTGACACTGACGGGCACGATCCGTACCGAGGGATGGGTGCTCATCAGAACCAGATGTCTGCGGTTCGGCCCCAATCCGGAGACTTTAAACGGGAGCCCGTTGCCCGCGACCAGCGTGATTTGCGCTCCGATGACGGCCCCATCGTTGCGTAGCAATTTAGCCAAGTGGAAACCTCGCCTTTCGAGATAGTGGAGCCTCCACTGTGTCGAGCGGGTTTCGAGATATCCATCAGACAATTCCGATAGGCCGGTTTCTCACTCTTCTTAGGCTGAGCGGGCGTGCAATCGCCAACGCTCCGACAGACGACGAGCGGGACAACTGCACGCGCACGCAGTTTCGCTCCCGTTCGGCCGGCGCCTACTCGCGCGACGCGCGCTGCTTCACCGCAGCGATACCCGCATAGTCGGGCAGCGAATCGACCGGCACGCCCTTCGCCTTCGCGTACAGCACGAGCATGTCGGGCAGGCGCTTCATGATGTCGTGACGCCGCTCCGCGCTGTAGGGATGCACGTAGATGAAGCCCTGCTCCTTGTTCGCGTGCGTCGCGGCGGCGAGCTTGTCCCACAGCGTGATGGCCGCGCGCGGATCGAAGCCCGCGCGCGCGGCGGTGTCGCTGCCGATCACGTCGGCTTCGGTTTCGTCGGTCGGCGTGTAGCGCATCGCGAGAAGCTGCGAGCCGATGCCGAGCGGCGTCGCGCCGAGATCGGCGAGGCCGAAGAGCTGTGGGATCGTCCCCGTACCGAGCTGCCCCGACTGCTGTTCGCCGAGCCTTTCGCGCGCATGTTCGCGCAGCGCATGCGCGATTTCGTGGCCGAACAGCACGCCGAGCTCGTCTTCGTTCAAATGCACGCGATCCAATAGCCCGCTGTAGACGACGATCTTGCCGCCGGGCAGGCAGTACATGCGGATCTCCGTCGAGCGCACCACGTTCACTTCCCACTTCCAGGTCTTCACGCGGTCGTTCCACTTCGCCGCGTACGGCGTCACCTTGGCCGCGATGTCGCGCGCGAGTTTGACACGCGGGTCGGAATCCGGCAGCAGGCGGCCGGTCTGTTCCGCGCCGTGCAGGATGTCGGCGTATTCCTCGCTGGCCTGTTCGTCGAGGACCGGCGACGGAATCAGGTTGCGGAACGTGGTCGCGTTGCCGAAGCGCACCTGGAGGCTGCGGTTCTGTTGATAGATCGCAGCGTCGCTGGCCGTGGCAGGTGCGCTCGGCGGCGCGGCGGGCGGTGCGCTGGCGGGTATTTTCGCGGGTGCCGGCAACACGGGCATGGGCGGCGTGGGCGTGGCCAAGGACGGGCTCACGGGCGTGCTGGATGCCGTTTGCGCGATGGCCGCGACCGGCAAGTTCGCAAGCAGGGTGCCTGCGCAAAGCAACGCCGCCATGCGGCGTAGCGCCGACGAAGCCGTTGCGCTCACGACCGGGCCCTCCAAGGCGCGATCAGCGGCAACAGCAGCATGCCGGGCAGCGCGAGCACGGCGCACACGAGGAAGTAATCGAACCAGCCGATCTTTGCGACGACGAAGCCGCTCGACGCCGAAGCGAGCGTGCGCGGCACCGAGGCCAAGCTCGTGAAGAGCGCGAACTGCGTCGCGGTGTAGCGGGGGTCGGTGGTGCTCGCGATATAGGCCGTGAACGCTGCGAGCGTGAGCCCGGTGGAGAAGGTCTCGAAGCCATAGATCAGCGCGAGTGCGGCCGGCGACGGGCCGATTTTCGCGAGCCACGCGAAGCCGAGCGTCGACACGATCTGCACGACGCCGAAGATCCACAGCCCGCGCGCAATGCCGATCTTCACGAGCCACACGCCGCCGATGATGCCGCCCGCGATGCTCGCCCAGAACGCCGTCGTCTTCGCGATCACGCCGATCTGCGTCTTGTCGAAGCCGATGTCGAGGAAGAACGACGTCGACAGCGTGGTCGCCATCGTGTCGCCGAGCTTGTAGAGGAAGATGAAGCCGAGGATGAGGAGCGCCGTGCGCCAGCCGTCGCGCGCGACGAATTCGGAGAACGGCAGCGCGATCGCCTCGCGCAGATTCTTCGGCGGCGCCCCGTGGATCTCGGGCTCGCGCACGACGAGCGTCATGATCATGCCCGGCAGCATGAATGCCGCGGTCACGGCGAACACGGCGTCCCACGGCAGGTGGTCGGAGAGGATCAGCGCGAGCGAGCCGGGAATCAGCGCGGCGATCTTGTAGGCGTTCACGTGGACCGCGTTGCCGAGCCCCTGCTCGGTGTCGCGCAGCAGCTCGCGGCGGTAGGCGTCGATCACGATGTCCTGGCTCGCGCCGAAGAAGGCGACGAGCGCGGTGAGCGCGGCCACGGTCCAGATCTCGGTGCGCGGCGAGACGAAGCCGAGCGACGCGATCGCACCCGCGACCAGCAATTGCGTGACGAGCATCCAGCCGCGCCGTCGCCCCGGACGCCAGCCCGGCAGGCGCGGCACGTAGCGGTCCATGAGCGGCGCCCAGACGAATTTCCACGTGTACGGGAACTGGATCAGCGCAAAGAGGCCGATTTCCTTGAGATTGACGCCTTCCGAGCGCAGCCACGCCTGCACGAGATAGACGAGCGTAAAGAGCGGCAATCCCGACGTGAAGCCGAGAAAGACGCAAATCAGCATGTGCCGGTTCAGGAACGCCCGCCAGCCCGGATGCGCCTCGTGGGCGCTCAGCGCGGGCGGCTCGTGGTGCTCTGGCGGTTTCCGGTCCTGTTCCTGTCGATTGACCGGCTCTTTTGCCTGCTCGTTTGCCGGATCGGGCATGTCTCGTTTGATGGGGCTACCCTTTCTTGACGCGATAGACCGCAAGACTACCACGCCAGTTAACCCCCCACCTCACCGTCTGACCGCCGTGCAGCACGACGCGGTCCAGAATTTCGATGCCGACTTCCGGCGCGAGCGCCTCGAAGTCCTTGATCGTGAGCACGCGCACGTTCGGCGTGTTGTGCCACTGATAAGGCAGCGATTTCGACACCGGCATGCGTCCCTGCATCACCGACAATCGGTGCGCCCAATAGCCGAAGTTCGGAAACGACACGATGCACTGCTTGCCGACGCGCACCGTCTCGCGCAGGATCGCGGCGGTCTGGTGGATGGTCTGCAGCGTCTGCGACAGGACCGCGAAATCGAAGCTGCCGTCTTCGAAGAGGCGCAGGCCGTCTTCGAGGTTTTGCTGAATCACGTTCACGCCGTTCTTCGCGCACGCGAGCACGCCGGCGTCGTTGATCTCGATTCCGTAGCCCGAGACTTCGAGTTCCTCGGAAAGGAGCTGGAGCAGCGAACCGTCGCCGCAGCCGAGGTCGAGCACGGTCGAGCGCGGCTCGACCCAGCGGGCGATCGCGCGGAAGTCAGAGCGTGCGGTGAGGCTGTCGATAGCGTGCTGGTTCATGCGCCCACCTCCTCGGCGATGCGTTCGTAATAGGCGCGCATCAGGTTGTGATAGCGCGCGTCGTCGAGCAGGAAGGCGTCGTGGCCGTGCGGCGCGTCGATTTCCGCGTAGGTCACCTGCCGCTTGTG
The DNA here is from genome assembly GCF_005280735.1 of Trinickia violacea. Lineage (NCBI taxonomy): Bacteria > Pseudomonadati > Pseudomonadota > Betaproteobacteria > Burkholderiales > Burkholderiaceae > Trinickia > Trinickia violacea. Next base: position 4,620,947 of record NZ_CP040077.1, on the reverse strand, counting down.
GTCGAGCAGCGCCTTCACGATCTCGCGCGAGCGCGCGGGGGCGAAGCGCCAGTCGGTCGAGAAGCTCGCGATCAGATACTTCGCCTTGGTGTGCGCGAGCGCGGCGGTGAGGTCGCCGTCGAACGCTTTGGCCGGATCGAAGTAGTCGAGCGCGCGCGTGATCAGGAGATACGTGTTCGCGTCGAAGTAGTCGGCGAACTTGTCGCCCTGGTAGCGCAGGTACGATTCCACTTCGAATTCGACGTCGAAGTTGAAGTTGTATTCATCCAAAGCGCCTTCGGCGCGACGCAGCGCGCGGCCGAATTTAGCCGCCATGTCGTCGTCGGACAGGTATGTGATGTGGCCGATCATCCGCGCCACGCGCAGGCCGCGCTTCGGCTTCACGCCGTGCGCGTAGTAGTCGCCGCCGTGGAAATCCGGGTCCGACAGGATCGCCGAGCGCGCGACTTCGTTGAACGCGATGTTCTGCGCGGAGAGCTTCGGCGTCGACGCGACCACGATGCAGTGGCCGAGGCGCTCGGGATACATCGTGCTCCACGCGAGCGCCTGCATGCCGCCCAGGCTGCCGCCCATCACGGCCGCGAAGCGCTCGATGCCGAAGGCGTCGGCGACGCGCACCTGCGCGTTCACCCAATCTTCGACCGTCACGACCGGAAAGCTCGCGCCATACGGCTTGCCCGTCGCGGGATTGAGGCTCATCGGGCCGGTCGAGCCGAAGCACGAGCCGAGGTTGTTCACGCCGATCACGAAGAAGCGGTTCGTGTCGAGCGGCTTGCCGGGGCCGACCATGTTGTCCCACCAGCCGACGTTCTTGGGCTCGTCCGCGTAGACGCCCGCGACGTGATGCGACGCGTTCAGCGCGTGGCAGACGAGCACCGCGTTCGAGCGCGCCGCGTTGAGCGTGCCGTAGGTTTCGACCATGAGGTCGTAGCTATCGAGCGAGCTGCCGTTCTGCATCGCGAGCGGCTCGGTGAACTGCATTTTTTGTGGAGCGACGATACCGATCGATTCCATTTATTCCGCCTTCTGACAGGGGCGGCTAAATGGTGTCGGCGTGCGCGAAGGGAGGAAGTGCGCGGCTGACGACCTCTTTAGCCGCATTTATAGTGAACCTCCGCGCACGGATTCGGCTTCGAAGGTTCGCGCGCCCGCAATCGAGTCAGCAAATCGGCGCGCTGTGAAAAACGCTGCAAGCACGCAGCGGATCTCACGACAGACGGCAAAGTATAGCGGAAAAAAAACCGCGGCGACGGCGCGCTCCGCATAGTCCGCATTTCGGCGACGGATACCGCGCGCGGCGCAGCAGACGCGTGCAGCATCGATTCAAAGCAGCAGCTCGATCGAATGAAAGAGCCGCCGCCGCTCCGGATTGTCCGAGCGCGCACCCTCGTCGATCACCTCGCGCAGGCATTCGAGAAAGCACGCCCCGGCGGGGCTCGGCGGCGCGCCCCGCCGCGAGACGACGGAGACGAGCGTCTCGTCGACCGTCTCGCGCAACGGCAGCGCCCACAGGTTCTCCTTGCTGGAGATGACCTCGACGAGCGGCCACGGAAAGATGCTGAGCATGTCGGTGTGCGCGATGAGCCCGAGCACGATCGCGAGTGAATGCGCGAGATGGATCGTGCGCGGCACTTTCATCCCCCGGCGCAGAAAGACGTTCTCCGAAATCGACTCGCGGCTCGCCGGGTCCCAGTTCAGCACCCATTCGGCGTCTTCGAGTTCGAGCAGCGTGCGGCATTGGGCGAGCGGATGATCGCGCCGCGCGACAACGGCCGAGTGCGTCGAAAAGAGCGGCACATTCTGAAACTCCGACTGCGGCGACGCGGGCGGCGGCCGTCCGATCGAGAAGTCGAGGCTGCCGTCGCGCAGGCGTGGCTGCACGACGGCGAGCAGCCCCTCGAAGAATTCGAGCTGGACTTCGGGCATGCGCTCGCGGAAGCGCTTCACCGTCTCCGGCAGGAACGTCAGCGCCACCCACGGCGTGACCCCGATCGACAGCTTCCCGGCGGCGCGGCCTCGCATCGAGTCGAGCTCGGCCTCGGCGCGCGCGAGCTGGCCGAGCACGAGCCGCGCATGAACGACGAGGGCACGGCCGTAGTCGGTGAACGTGATGCCGCTCGTGCCGCGGATCACGAGCGGCGCGCGCAGATCGGCTTCGAGCTCGCGCACCGCCTTGGTCGCGGCAGCCGGCGAGACGCCCAGCGAGCGGGCGGCGGCGCGGATGCTGCCGGTATCGGCGATGGCCGCGAGGGTGGTGAGCTGGTGGAGTTTCATCGGATGAAAACGTCTGTCGCAGGGTGCCGGTGAATGCTGCGTGCCGCCTCGACTTGGCATGCCATGTGGCAACCATGGGTTGCTGCCGCGAAGATTCTACGCCTGCCTCCCAAAAATATCGCTGGCTATGCTGCATCGATGCAAATCATCGACGGAGACAGCACCGTGAACACCATGGCAATCCCGGCCGGCATCGCCGATTTGGAAGACGAAATGATCGCCTTGCGGCGCCAGATCCACGCGCACCCGGAGCTCGCGTACGAGGAGGTCGCGACGGGCGATCTGGTCGCGGAGCGGCTTCAGGAGTGGGGCTACACGGTGCATCGCGGGCTCGGGAAGACCGGCGTGGTGGGGCAACTGAAAGTGGGCAATGGCACGCGGCGCCTGGGCTTGCGCGCCGACATGGACGCGCTGCCGATCCACGAGCAGACCGGCCTGCCGTACGCGAGCAAGCTCCCCGGCAAGATGCACGCGTGCGGCCACGACGGCCACACGGCGATGCTGCTTGCCGCCGCGAAACACCTCGCGCGCGACAAATCGTTCGACGGCACGCTGAACCTGATTTTCCAACCGGCCGAGGAAGGGCTCGCAGGCGCCCAAAAAATGCTCGAAGACGGCCTGTTCGAGCGCTTCCCCTGCGATGCCGTGTTCGCAATGCACAACATGCCGGGACACCCGACCGGCAAGTTCGGCTTCCTGCCGGGCTCGTTCATGGCGTCGTCCGATACCGTGATCGCGAAAGTGACCGGCCGCGGCGGACACGGCGCGGTGCCGCACAAGGCGGTCGATCCGATCGTCGTGTGCGCGCAGATCGTGCTGGCGTTGCAGACGATCGTCTCGCGCAACGTCGCGCCGCTCGACATGGCGATCATCACGGTCGGCGCAATCCACGCGGGCGAGGCGTCGAACGTGATTCCCGACAGCGCGGAAATGCGCCTCTCCGTGCGCGCGTTGAGGCCCGAAGTGCGCGATCTCCTCGAACAGCGCATCACCGAAGTGATTCACGCGCAAGCGGCCGTCTACGGCGCGCGCGCCGAGATCGACTACCAGCGCCGCTATCCGGTGCTCGTCAACGATGCTCGGATGACCGCCTTCGCACGCCAAGTCGCGCTCGACTGGGTCGGCGAGGCCGGCCTGATTCGCGACATGGAGCCGCTCACGGGCAGCGAGGACTTCGCGTTCCTGCTCGAACGCTGCGCGGGCAGCTACCTGATCATCGGCAATGGCGACGGCGAGGGCGGCTGCATGGTCCACAACCCGGGCTACGACTTCAACGACGACTGTCTCGCGACGGGCGCCGCCTACTGGGTGAAGCTCGCCGAGACGTTCCTCGTCTGAGCACAAAATAGTGCCTGAAGCCGCCCGAGCGGCCGGAGCACGATTCATGGAGAGAGACATGGAGTATTCCGCCGCTGACGCGACCGGCCCGCAGAGCGCCGGCGCCGCTCAACCCAAGCGCATCTCGAAGCCGAAGGCGATCGCCGCGATCACGATCGGCAACGGCCTCGAGTTTTTCGACTTCACGATCTACAGCTTCTTCGCGACGATCATCGGCAAGCTGTATTTCCCGGTTCACGGATCGCTCGCGCAATTGATGCTGGCCGTGGGCACGTTCGGCGTCGGCTTCATCATGCGGCCGATCGGCGGCATCGTGCTCGGCGCCTACGCGGACCGCGCAGGCCGCAAAGCGGCCATGAGCCTCACGCTGTGGCTCATGACGCTGGGCTCGGCGATCATCGCATTCGCGCCGACTTACGCGACGATCGGCCTTGCCGCGCCGGCGCTCGTCATCCTCGCGCGGCTGATCCAGGGCTTTGCGATCGGCGGCGAGGTCGGCGCGTCGACCTCGCTTTTGCTCGAATACGGCAGCGATCGCACGCGCGGCTTCTACGGCAGCTGGCAGTTCGTGAGCCAGGGGCTCAACACGGTGTGCGGGTCGCTGCTTGGCGTGGTGCTGGCGGCGAGCCTTTCGACGCCGTCGCTCGAAAGCTGGGGCTGGCGCATTCCGTTCGTGATCGGGATGGCGATGGGGCCGATCGGCACCTATATCCGCCGGCATCTCGACGAGACGCTGCCGGGCGTCGAGACCGGCGATCGCCAGCCGGCAACGAAGCCGGCCGCCGAGCCCGCCGCCCACCCCGCACGCACGATCTTCCGCCACCACGCGGGCGCGATCACGGCGGGCGTCGTGACGACGATCGGCGGCACGGCGGCGAACTACATTGTGCTGTTCTACTTGTCGACCTACGCGATCCGGATGCTGAACATGCCGATGTCGCTCGCGCTGTGGGCATCGTGGACCGCCGCGCTCATGACCGTGATCTGCTCGCCGCTTGCGGGGGCGCTGTCGGACCGCGTCGGCCGCAAGCCGGTGCTGTGGGTGTCGCGCGTGCTGCTCGTGCTGGTGGTCTATCCGGCTTTCATGCTGATCAATGCCTATCCGACCGTGCCCGTGCTGCTTTCCGTGGTCGCCGTTCTCGCGGTGCTGGTCGCGTTCACCGCCGTGCCGAACATCGTGATGTTGCCCGAGCTGTTTCCGCGCGAGATTCGGGCGACCGGGATGTCGGTCGTCTACTGCCTCGGGGTGTCGATTTTCGGCGGCTTCGCGCAGTTCTTCGCGACGTGGCTGATCCAGTTGTCGGGCAATCCGCTTGCCCCCGCGTGGTACTTGATCGGCTGCGGGGCCGTGTCGTTGCTGGCGCTTCCGTTCATCCGCGAGACGGCGGGGCGGCCGATCGACTGACGGTCGACGATGCCGCCCGAGACCTTCGGGACTATTGAAGAATCAGCCGCAGTTGCGCGTCGGCGTGCTCGCCCGGCGCGCGCGCGAAGCCGCTCTTCGTATAGCGGTGCCACCGTCCGAGCACGTAGCTGATGACGAGGCTCGCGCGCACGGCGGGGTCGTAGTCGGTCGGCAGCGGCACCGGGGCCTCGGCCGATTTCTGGTTGGCCTCCATCAGTCCCAGCCGCAGACACTGCTTGAGCGACGCTTCAATGCGCTCGAGCATCTGCGTGACCCGTTCGGCGAGGCGCTCGTGCTCGCCGACGAGCGCCTCGCCCGTCAACACGCGCGTCATGCCGGGATTTTTCGCAGAAAAGTTGAGCAGCATCAAGCCGATCGCACGCGCCTGCAGCACGCCGTTCGGCTCCTTCGCCGTGATCTGATTGACGAGGCCGAAAAAGGTCTCTTCGATGAACTCGATCAGCGCTTCGAACATCTGCGCCTTGCTCGCGAAATGCCGATAGAGCGCGGCTTCCGATACGCCGAGCCGTGCGGCCAGCGCCGCGGTCGTGATCTTTTCGCTTTTGGGGGCTTCCAGCATCGCGGCGAGCGTCTGGAGGATATGGACCCGCCGCTCGCCGGGTTTCAGGCGCGGCGCGCGGGCGCCGGCTGGATGGGTGGCTTCGGAGTGGTCCTGCTGGAACTGCGCGTCTTCGCTATTTACGGCCCCGTCATGCTTTTGAGTCGGCTGCATTTCTGTCGCCCCGATCGAGAACTCAGTCGAAGTGATTTTAGCGAACGAATGCGACGATCGACATAGTGGGGACGACCCGCGCCGGGCTGGCGTGCCGGCGTGCCGTTTGCCTGAGTCGCAGCGGGAAGATGGCCGACGATCCAAACCGTCTTGATCCCCAAGCGCTTGTAGCGTTTCAGGTGTCCACGTGTGTCTTCGACGAGGATCGCGTCGGCCAGCGGCACGTGCGCGTCGCGCATCGTCCGGCGCAGCATCGAGGCGTCGGGTTTCGCGCGCCACGCGCGGCGGTCGCGCATGTGCTCGATGGCGATCACGCGCTCGAACAGGCGCTCGATCGAGAGCTCTCGCAGCACCGCGCGCGCGTAGGCTTCCGGGCCGTTGGTCAGCACCATCTTGCGTCCCGGCAGCGCGGCGACGAGGCGCGCGAGCCCGCGCTCGGCGCGCACCATCGAGGCGAGGTCGGGGAACGTGTGCACTTCTTTCAGGAAGTCGTGCGGATCGATCGGATGATGGCGCGTGAGGCCGAGCAAGGCCGCGCCGTAGCGCTGCGTGTAGTCGGCGCGCAGACGGTTCGCCACCTCGAGCTCGACTTGCAGGGCATCGATGATGTACTGCGTCATTGCTTGACTGATCGCCGGGAAGATCTTGAACGACGCGTGGTGCAGCGTGTTGTCGAGATCGAACAGCCAGACGGGGCCGCCTGTGTTGACGTGCGGCCGGCGCCGCTTGGAGCGAGAGGTGGGCATGGCGGGTGGGGCGGGGCAGAGCGGGATACATGCGCCCGGACAGCAGGCGAAGCACGGCACAATTATGCGCGCCGCGCTTCGCGGAGGCAGGCTCAGTGCGAGCGGATCATCGTGCCGAACGGCTGCTCGGTCAGGATTTCGAGCAGCACCGAGTGCTCGATCCGGCCGTCGATGATGTGCACCGACCGCACGCCGCTCTTCGCGGCGTCGAGCGCGGACGCGATCTTCGGCAGCATGCCGCCCGAGATCGTGCCGTCTGCGAAGAGCGCGTCGATCTCGCGCGCCGACAGATCCGTCAGCAGGGTGCCCGCCTTGTCCATCACGCCGGGGATGTTCGTCATCATCACGAGCTTTTCAGCGTTCAGCACGACAGCGAGCTTGCCCGCGACCAGATCCGCGTTGATGTTGTACGAGAGGCCGTCTTCGCCGAAGCCGATCGGCGAGATGACCGGAATGAACGCGTCGTCCTGCAGCGCGCGCACGACGGCCGGGTTGATCGCCTCGACTTCGCCGACTTGGCCGATGTCGACATATTGGCCGGGGTTGTCGCGGTCCGGCATCATCAGCTTGCGCGCGTGGATCAGGCCGCCGTCCTTGCCCGTGAGGCCCACGGCATGGCCGCCGAAGTGATTGATGAGTGTGACGATGTCTTGCTGCACTTCGCCGCCGAGCACCCATTCGACGACTTCCATCGTCTCTTCGTCGGTGACGCGCATGCCCTGGATGAACGTGCCTTGCTTGCCGATCTTCTTGAGCGCCTGATCGATCTGCGGGCCGCCGCCGTGCACGATAACCGGGTTGATGCCGACCAGCTTCAGCAGGATGACGTCGCGCGCGAAGCCTTGCTTCAGGCGCTCTTCGGTCATTGCGTTGCCGCCGTATTTGATGACCACGGTCTTGCCGTGATACTGGCGAATATACGGCAGCGCTTCCGCGAGAATTTCGGCTTTCAGCGTGGGGGCGATCTGCGAGAGGTCGATGGGCTCGGACATGGCGGCAAGCTCTGACGAAACGAACGGTTGAGACGGGCGAAACAGGGCGAATTGTACAGGACTGGCGCAGCGCAGCACGGTTTTTACCGGTCATCCAAACGCCATAGGACGGCGGTTTTTCCGCCGTTCTCCGGCGAGCCCCGCGAGCCGTGGCATCATGCATTTATCCGCTTGATTCGACTCCGTTTCGATTGTTGTTTCGACGCGTCATGACTCGCTCAGGCTCTTCCTCCCCGGCTCGCTCCGCGCCGCCCGCCGCCGCAAGCGCACGCTGTCCGCGCTGCGGCCGTGCGTTCGATTGCGGCAAGCGCGCCGACCCGTCCGAACCGTTCAACTGCTGGTGCACGTCGATGCCCGCCGTGCCGCTCGAGCGCTTGGTACCCAATATGCGTTGCCTGTGCCCGGAGTGTCTCGCCGAGGCGCTCGTCACGGTGTCCCCGGAGGCGCCGAGCGGTTAAACTGCTGCGATGCACCGAATCACCAACACCGGCCGCGTGAATCTCGGCCACCTGTTCTGGCTGCGTTGCCTGGCGATCATCGGCCAGCTCGTCACCATTGCCGTCGTGCAGATTTTCTTCGGCGTGCATTTGCCGTTGCCGGCGATGCTCATGGTGATCACGCTCGAAGTCGTCTTCAATGCGCTCACCTGGATACGTGTCGCGCGGGCGCGGCCCGAAACCAATTTCGAGCTGCTTGGCCAGTTGTGGGTCGACCTCGGTGCGTTGTCCGCACTGCTTTTTCTCTCGGGCGGCACGACGAATCCGTTCGTCTCGCTCTACCTGCCGTCGCTCGCGATCGCCGCCGCCGTCCTGCCGTGGCACTTGATGATCTGGCTCGCGGCGTTCGCGGTCTGCTGCTACGCGGCGCTCGGGTTCGATTCGATCCCGCTCAACATGGACAACCCCGCCAACCTGTTCGATTACTATCGCGCCGGCATGTGGGTGAACTTCATGGTGAGCGTCGGGCTGATCGCGTGGTTCGTCGCGCGCATGTCGAACGGGCTGCGTCTGCGCGACGCCGCGCTCGCCGAGGCGCAGCAGCATCTCTTGCGCGATGAGCGGGCGGTCGCGCTGGGCGTGCAGGCGGCCACGGTCGCCCACGAAATCGGTACGCCGCTCTCGACCATCGCGATGCTTTCCGAGGAGTTGCGCGACGCGGCTCGTGCCGACAAGGGGCTCGCGCCGTATTCCGCCGATCTGGAGCTGCTCGAACAGCAGATGACGCTCTGCACGTCCGCGCTCGCGCGCTTGCGAAGCCGCGCATCGGTGGCGTCGCATCGGCAAACGCTCGACGAGTGGCTCGAAAGCTTTGCCGCCCAGTGGCGGTTGCGCCATCCGCACGTGAAATTCGAGCGGATCGGCGCCGTGCCCACAGGCGTGTGGCTTGACGACACGGTCGCCGTCAGCCAGATTCTGACCATCCTGCTCGACAACGCCGCGCGCGCGAGCCGCGATCGCGTCACGCTCGCAGCGTCGAGCGCGAATGGCGAAATCGAGTTCGAGGTCTGCGATTCAGGGCCGGGCATTCCGCCGCAGTTGCGCGGCAGGCTCGGCGCGATGCCGGTAGACAGCACGCAAGGCGGCCACGGCGTGGGGCTCTACCTGGCTTTCACGGCTGCAGCGCGGCTGGGCGGCGAGATCGAGCTTGCCGACGGCAAGCCGCGCGGCACGCGGGCGGTGCTTCGTCTGCCTGCAGCCAAAGGGGAGGCAGGCGACGCCGCTCCCGCTTCAACCGGTACGAGGGAGAAAAACACATGAGCGATATGAATTTCCTGGTCATCGACGACGACGAAGTGTTCTCGGGCATCCTGGCCCGAGGGCTGACGCGCCGGGGCTACACGGTTCACACGGCGCCGAATGCCGACGAGGCCATCAAGCTCGCGAACCAGCAGAAGTTCGGGCAGATCACGGTCGATCTGCATTTGGGAGGCGATTCGGGTTTGAATCTCGTGGCGCCGCTGCGCGAATTGCAGCCCGACGCACGGATGCTGATTCTTACCGGCTACGCGAGCATTGCGACGGCCGTGCAGGCGGTGAAGGACGGCGCCGACAACTATCTCGCGAAGCCGGCCAACGTCGAATCGATTCTCGCGGCGTTGCAGACGGAGGCGAGCGCTGCGACGGCCGAGGAGGCCATCGAGCATCCGACGCTGCTCTCCGTCGCGCGGCTCGAGTGGGAGCACATTCAGCGGGCGCTCGCTGAGAACGGCGGCAATATCTCGGCCACGGCGCGTGCGCTGAACATGCATCGGCGCACGCTGCAGCGCAAGCTCTCTAAGCGGCCGGTGAAGCAGTAACGTTTGTTCACGCTTTCGGCGTCGGATAAAAAACGGGCGGTCCTGCGCGATGCAGGCCGCCCGTTTTCTCTTGGTTTCGCGCTTTACGCGCTACTGCTTACAGCACGTAGCGAGACAGATCCTCGCTTTGCGAGACTTCACCCAGTGCGCTATCGACGTATGCCGCATCGATCTTCACCGCTTGGCCCGAGTGATTGCCCGCCGCGAACGATACTTCCTCGAGCAGCTTTTCGATCACCGTGTACAGGCGCCGCGCGCCGATGTTCTCGGTCTTCTCGTTGACCGAGAACGCGATTTCGGCCATCCGGCGGATGCCGTCTTCGGCGAAATCGAGCTGCACGTCTTCGGTCGCGAGCAGCGCCTGGTATTGCTTGACGAGGCTCGCGTCGGTGGCGACGAGAATGGCTTCGAAGTCCTCAACCGACAGCGAATCGAGCTCGACGCGAATCGGAAAGCGCCCTTGCAGCTCGGGGATCAAGTCGCTCGGCTTCGACAGATGGAACGCGCCGCTCGCGATGAAGAGGATGTGGTCCGTTTTCACCGTGCCGTATTTCGTGTTGATCGTCGTGCCTTCGACAAGCGGCAGCAGATCGCGCTGCACGCCCTGGCGGGACACCTCGGGGCCGCCCGCCTCGCTGCGCGAGGCGATCTTGTCGATTTCGTCGAGGAACACGATGCCGTTCTGCTCGACGTTCTGCACGGCCTTCGCCTTCACTTCCTCGTCGTTGAGCATCTTCGATGCTTCTTCGTCTGTGAGCACCTTTAGCGCTTCTTTGACCTTGAGCTTGCGGCGCGTTTTCTTGCCGCCGCCCAGATTCGCGAACATCGAGCGGATTTGCTCGGTCATGTCTTCCATGCCCGGCGGGCCCATGATGTCCATGCCGATTTGCGGCGATTCGACATCGAGCTCGATTTCCTTGTCGTCGAGCGAGCCTTCGCGCAGGCGCTTGCGGAACGTCTGGCGCGTGGCGTTGCCTTCGTCGCCGTGATCGCTCGAAGCCGACGCCGCCGAGCCGAACCCGACCGGACGCGCGCTCGGCAGCAGGATATCGAGGATGCGGTCTTCGGCCTGGTCTTGCGCTTTCGAGCGGACCTTGCGCATTTCCGTCTCGCGCGTCTCCTTGACGGAGATTTCGATCAGGTCGCGCACGATGCTGTCGACGTCGCGCCCCACGTAGCCGACTTCCGTGAACTTGGTCGCTTCGATCTTGATGAACGGCGCGTCGGCGAGCTTCGCGAGACGCCGCGCGATTTCGGTCTTGCCGACGCCCGTCGGCCCGATCATCAGAATGTTTTTCGGCGTGATTTCCTGGCGCAGCGGGTCGGCGACTTGCTGGCGGCGCCACCGGTTGCGCAGCGCGACGGCGACGGCGCGTTTTGCGCGCTTCTGGCCGATGATGTTTTTGTCGAGTTCCGAGACGATCTCGGCGGGGGTCATGGTGCTCATCGTTGCCTCACTCGATCGTCTCGATGACGCGGTTATGGTTGGTATAGATGCACATGTCACCGGCGATCGCCAAAGACTTTTCGACGATGTCGCGCGGGGAAAGATCCGTGTTTTCGGCGAGCGCACGGGCCGCGGCTTGCGCATACGCGCCGCCCGAGCCGATCGCGCAGATCCCCTCTTCGGGGTCGAGCACGTCGCCATTGCCGGTGATGACGAGGGTGGTTTGCGCGTCGGCGGCGATCAGCATTGCTTCGAGGCGGCGCAGCATGCGGTCGGTGCGCCAGTCTTTGGCGAGCTCGACCGCGGCGCGGGTCAGGTTGCCCTGATGCTTTTCGAGTTTGGCTTCGAAGCGGTCGAGCAGCGAAAACGCATCGGCCGTGCCGCCGGCGAAGCCGACCAGCACCTTGCCGTTGTAAATGCGCCGGACTTTCCTCGCGCCGCCTTTCATGACGATGTTGCCGAGCGTCACCTGGCCGTCGCCGCCGAGCGCGACTTTGTCGCCGCGCCGCACGGATACGATCGTCGTGCCGTGAAATTGCTCCATGTGCGTTCCTTTTGAAAAGCTGAAGGTCCCGGGCGGTGCTGAGTCAGGTGCCGCCCGAGCGTATCGGGTAGGCGGACGAGGCGCGGCTTGACGCGCGCGCGCTCATGCAACGCACGTCCGGTTAATTTTAGGGCGGACGCCGCGTTATCAAGAGTCGGCCAAAGTGCATAGGACGGAAATTGGCGCGCAGGCGCGGGCGCAGGCGCGGGCGTAGATGCAGGCGCGGTAAAAGCTGCGCGAGCGGAGCGCCGGACGTCAGATCAGCGCCGGTAACGGCTGCCGTCACCGGGGCGTGGACATGCGCGGAAAAGGGCGTGCTGCGGCCGCACCAAAAGAAAAAGGCGCGCGGTTCACCGTGCGCCTCTTTGACGAAGCAGCATATCAGGCGCGGCGAGCGAGCCGCGCGGTTCCAGCAATCAGTCGCCGAACAGCTTCTGGCGCAGCTCGCGGCGTTCCTGCGCTTCGAGCGACAGGGTGGCCGTGGGCCGAGCGATCAGACGCGGAATGCCGATCGGCTCGCCGGTTTCCTCGCACCAGCCGTACTCGCCCGAGTCGATGCGCGCGAGCGATTGCTGCACCTTCTTCAGCAGCTTGCGTTCGCGATCGCGCGTGCGCAGTTCCAGCGCATGCTCTTCTTCGATCGTCGCGCGATCGGCCGGGTCCGGCACGATCACGGTTTCGCGCAGGTTCTCGGTCGTCTGGCCGGCATTGCGGAGGATCTCCGCCTGCAGCTGTTCGAGCCGGTTCTTGAAGAAAGCGAGCTGATCCTCATTCATGTAATCCTTCTCGCTCATCTTCAGGATTTCGGCTTCGGTCAAGAGTCGTTTCGTCGTCATCTGCGTGCTTCTTCAATGTGAGGCAAAACTCTTACATATTGCCCGCACTTTCGTGTTGCCCGCAACCGGCGTCAATGAAGCGCAGGCGAACACGGACGCTGGGCTGTCGTGCCGCCCATCGCGCCGTTGCGGGGCCGAACTCCTCTGGAAACCGATCCTCGGATGCCCCCGAGCATCTCGATGCCGGACTGCGCGCTCGCTTACCAACCGGCGTGCAGGCCGGTGCTTCGGTATTGTTTCGGCATCGTCCGGATGAGGTTTTCCGGCGCCGTGTACCTGCCCGGCATCGTTGCGCAACATCCAGCGGGTGCGCCAGACAATGCGCGGGCAATTCGTTGTCTTTCTCCAGTGGGCCCGTATTGTAACTGAATCAGAATTCAGTTCTGCAACCGATCAAACCCCACGTCGGACCCATGTGCTATCCCGAAAATATAGCGCGCGAGCCGTCAAAAAGCGATGGTCATCCGGCCCCTTCTGTCATAGGGCTTTCACCTGTTTTACCACGGGCGGGGGCGGCGAACCGGTCTGGGTGCCGTAGCGCACACAAACCGGTTCGCCTATGCGGGATAAGTCACGGATCGAAGGCTGCCTTACGCGAGGCAGGCGTCGAGACCGTCGGTGATGAGGTCCTGCGGGAGGTCGACGCCGATGAACACCATCTTGTTGGTTTTCTTCTCGATCGGCAGCCACTTCGCCGCGAGGTCGCTGCCCATCATCTGGTGCACGCCCTGGAACACGACCTTGCGGTCGACGCCCTTCATATAGAGCACGCCCTTGTAGCGCAACAGACGCTCGCCATAGATCTGCAGGATGCCGCCGAGGAAATCCTCGAGCTTGTTCGGGTCGAACGGGCGATCGTTGCGGTAGACGAACGACTTGATCTTGTCGTCGTGATGCGCGTGGTGATGGTGGTGCTCGTGCCCATCGTGCGCACACTGGCCGTGATCGTGATCGCAGTGCTCGTGGTCATGGTCATGGTCGTGATCATGGGCATGATGAGCGTGGTCATGATCGTCTTCGGCCAGGAAGTCCGGGTCGATTTCGAGCTTGGCGTTCAGGTTGAAGCCGCGCAGGTCGAAGATTTCCTTGATGTCGGTCTCGCCGAAATTGACGACCTTGATCGTCGCTTTCGGGTTCATGTGCACGAGACGGTAGCGCAGGTCCGACAGCGTCGCTTCGTCGACAAGATCCGACTTCGTGATGAAGAGGCGGTCCGCGAAACCGACCTGCCGCTGCACGACTTCGTGCTCGTCGAGCTGAAGGTTCGCATGCTTCGCGTCGACGAGCGTGATGATCGCGTCGAGCAGGAATTCGTCGGCGATTTCGCTATCGATGAAGAACGTCTGCGCGACCGGGCCCGGGTTCGCGAGGCCAGTCGTTTCGATCACGACGCGATCGAACTGGAGCTCGCCCGACTGCTTCTTTGACGCCAGGTCGCCGAGCGCGCGCGCGAGGTCGCCGCGAATCGTGCAGCAGATGCAGCCGTTGCTCATCTGGACGATTTGCTCGGCGGAGTCTTGCACGAGGATTTCGTTGTCGATGTTCTCTTCGCCGAACTCGTTTTCGATCACGGCGATCTTCATGCCGTGCTTTTCGTTCAGGATGCGCTTGAGCAGCGTGGTTTTGCCGCTGCCGAGGAAGCCGGTCAGGATAGTGACGGGAATCATGTGAGTCGCCTGTGGTTCGTGAATCGGTGTCTATGCGTCCAACAGCCCACGATTGTTGCATATCTGTCAAGCGCCCGTGGTCCGCGCGGTGCGCCGCTTGCCACGGGCTTGCGCCTGCCTGTCAGCCGCAATTCGGCTGCAAGACGCGCCAAATGTCCGCTAACTATGGGCGTTCAGGCGATTTGCAACAATAGACCTTTCAGGTATTCGCCTTCCGGGAACGCCGTCAGGAGCGGGTGATCGACCCCGGCGCCCAGGCGCTTCAAGATGCGGGCGTCGACGCGCGCGTCCGCCGCGGCGCCCGCGACGATCTTCTGGAACAGGTCGGCATCGATCGCGCCCGAGCACGAGTACGTGAACAGCAGGCCGCCCGGGCGCAGCAGCTTGAAGCCGGTCAGGTTGATGTCCTTGTAGGCGCGAGCGGCGCGGTCCACGTGCTCGCGCGACGGCGCGAATTTCGGCGGATCGAGCACGACGAGGTCGAAGCGCTCGCCCTCGTCGTAGAGCCGGCGCAGCGTCTTGAACGCGTCGGCGTCGAGCCACTCGGCGCGGCTCGCGTCGAAATCGTTCGCGGCGACGTTCTCTTTCGCGAGCGCCAATGCTTCGCCCGACGAATCGATCGACACCACGCGTTTCGCGCCGCCCTTGAGCGCAGCCAGCGAGAAGCCGCCTGTGTAGCAGAAGCAGTTGAGCACGTCGCGCTCGGCCGCGTACGCCTGGACTAGCGCGCGGTTGTCGCGCTGGTCGACGTAGAAGCCGGTCTTGTGGCCCGAGCGGACATCGACGTGATAGCGCACGCCGTTTTCGTTCGTGATCAGCGTGTCGGGCGGCGGGTCGCCGGCCAGCACGCCGGTGGTCTGCGCAAGACCTTCCTTCTCGCGGATCGAGACGTCCGAGCGCTCGTAGACGTTCGGGCAGCCGGTCGCGCCGACGAGCGCCGCGACGATCGCTTCCTTCCATGCCTCGACGCCCGTCGCCATGAACTGGCAGACGAGCTGGCCGCGCTTTTCGGCATCGTCCGCGATGTAGTAATCGACGATCAGGCCCGGCAGGCCGTCCGCTTCGCCGAAGATCAACCGCACCGCGCCCGTGTCATGGACGAGCGCTTGACGATGCGCAATCGCGCGCTGCACGCGGCGCTTGAAAAAGGCGTGATCGATCGGCTCGGCCTCGTCGAAGCTCCAGACTCGCACGCGGATCTGCGATTGCGGGCTATACGCGGCGCGCGCGAGAAAGCGGCCGTCGTGCGCGCGCACGATCACGGTGGCGCCCGGGGCGGGCTTGCCGTCGATGCGGTCGATCGCGTTCGCATAAACCCACGGATGGCGGCGCAGCAGCGATTTTTCCTTCGACGGTTTCAGCGTTACGGTATTCATAAATGATCAAAAACAAGTTTCTGCCGCGCGGATTGTGCGTGGCGGGATGATGAGTGTGTCGACTGCAGCGCGGATTGTGCGGCATCGCCGGGCGGGAACGTGGCGGCCGGAGGCGGTCGTCCGCTCCCGGCAAGAGCGACGGCCGTCTACGCCGCTGATGAGCGCCCCCAGACCTGGCGCTTCGCGCCAGGTCCCCCGAGGGGGCAAGTCAATCTTGGGGCGGCCAGGCGATTTCCTTGAGAGCGAGGCATTCAGTCGCGCTTCTTGGCGCGCGGATGCGCCTTGTCGTACACCTGCGCGAGATGCTGAAAATCGAGCGCGGTATAGACCTGCGTCGCGGTGATGCTCGCGTGCCCAAGCAGCTCCTGCACCGCCCGCAGATCGCCGCTCGATTGCAGCACATGCGTCGCGAACGAATGGCGCAGCACGTGCGGATGGACGTTGGCCGGAATGCCGGCCGCGAGCGCGGCGCGCTTTACGCGGTCGCGCACGACGTTCGGCGACATCCGGTTGCCGCGCGCCGACAAAAAGAGCGGATGCGGATCGAGCTTCACGAACTCGCCGCGCGCGGCGAGCCAGTTCTTGAGCGCGTCGAGCGCCTTGCTGCCGACCGGCACGGTGCGCCGCCGGTTGCCCTTGCCGAGCACCGTCACTTCGGCCGCCTGCAGGTCGAGCCAGCCGGCGGAGCGGTAGCCGTCGGCATCGGCGAAGGCGACATCGAGGCCGACCAGTTCCGCAAGCCGCAGCCCCGACGAGTAGAACAGCTCGAGCATCGCGTGATCGCGCAGCCCTTCGGTGTTCGCGGCGGCGGGGGCTTCCATCAGCGCGTTGGCGTGGTCGACGGAAAGCGCCTTCGGCAGCGTTTTTGCCTGTTTCGGCGCGCGCACGGTCGCAACGGGATTGGCGGGCAGCTCGATGCGCCCGGCGAGCCACCGGTAGAACGCGCGCCATGCCGACAGGCGATGCCCGATCGAGCGCGCCGACAGCCCGCCCGCATGCGCGCGCGCGACGGCGCTGCGCATGTCGGTGGCGGTGAGGCTTTCCAGCGGGCGGCCCTTCGCGAGTTTCTTCAGCTCGTCGAGTTCATGCGTGTAGCCGCGCAGCGTATGCGCCGACAGCCGCCGCTCATGCTCGAGGCTCGAGAGGTAGGCGGCAATCGGGTCGTTGTCGGCCGCGGTCACAGGGCGGGTTCCGGATCGATGAGGGTGCGGATCGAGCGCGAAGGCGCGCGCGTCAACGAGCGATCAGACGGCTCAGCGCCGCGCTCGCCAGCCCGCCGATCTGCGCGAGGAAATCGGTCGCCATGCCTTCGTGGAAACGGCGCGGGTCTGGCGAGCCCATCACGAGGAGGCCGAAGGCGGCCCCGCCTTCGTCGCTCGTGCGCGGATCGCGCAGCGCGACCAGCGCGATCGATTGTGTCGCGGCGCCTTCGGCCGCGGCGGGGTCGGCGGACGAATCGCTCGCTGCACTCGTGGCCGTCGCGGCGGATTCGCCCGAAATCAGCCACTGCGCGGCTTCAAAACCGGTGTTTGCGCCGCAATACGGCGCGGCGAGGCTGTTCGCGAAGATCCGCACTTCCTCGCCGACGTGGCGCGCGAAGTCCGCTTCGCGGTACGGCTCGGCCAGATCCCAGACGCGCAGCGCCGCCTGCGGCACGTCGAACACCTCGGTGAGCCCTTGCGAGACGGCGCGCGGCAGCGCGTACGCGTCGCGCTCGGCCATCACGCGCATCGTCCAGCGGTTGAATTTCGCCGCGATGCTGTCGTTCTCGTGGCCGTAGCGCAAGAGCTCGGCGAGACGCCGCTCGAGATGCTTGTTCTTCTCGCGCAGCATTTCCATTTGCCGCTCCTGCAGCGACACCGCGGCCTTGCCGTGCGGGTTCGCAAGTCGGATGGTCGCGAGCAGCTCGGCGTGCTCGTCGAAGAATCCGGGGGTGGCGAGCAGGTATTCAGCGACTTCGCGATCGTTCATGGTCTCGGCAATAAGGAATGCGCAGGGAATCGGTTGAATGGGTGGGTTGGCTGGATCAGTCCGCGATCTCGATCTCGCCTTCGAAGACGGTCGCGGCCGGGCCTGCCATCGTGAGCGGGGCGGCTTCGTCGCGCGCGCCGTCCCAGGCGATGGTCAGCACGCCGCCGTGCGTGTGCACGGTGACGGGCGAATCGAGCAGCCCGCGGCGGATGCCCGCGGCCACTGCCGCGCACGCGCCCGTGCCGCAGGCGAGCGTTTCGCCGGCGCCGCGCTCGAACACGCGCAGCTTGATTTCACCGCGAGAGACGATTTGCATGAAGCCGGCGTTGACGCGCTGCGGGAAGCGCGGGTGATGCTCGACCGCCGGGCCGACCTGGCCTACCGGATATTGCTCGACGTCATCGACGATCTGCACCGCATGCGGATTGCCCATCGAGACGACGGAGATCCAGCGCGTGCCGCCATTCGAGGCATCGACGCCGGTCAACTGAAGGGGCCAGAGCGTATCGGCGCCTTCGCGGCGGCCGTCGAGGCCGCTCGCGTCGAACGGCACGCGCGCCGGTTCGAACACCGGCTGCCCCATATCGACGACGACCTGGCCGTTTTCCTGCATCGTCAGCGTGATGACGCCGTTTTGCACCTGCACGCGCACGCTCGTCTTATCGGTGAGGCGCGTGTCGCGCACGAACTTGACGAAGCAGCGCGCGCCATTGCCGCAATGCTCGACTTCGCCGCCGTCGCAATTGAAGATTCGATATTTGAAATCGACGCCGTCGATCGTGGGCCGCTCGACGAGCAGCAGTTGATCGGCGCCGACACCGAAATGCCGGTTCGCGAGCGCGCGCACCTGGGCGCTCGTCAGTGCGAGCGGACGGGTGTAGCCGTCGAGCACGACGAAGTCGTTGCCCGCGCCATGCATTTTGGTGAATTTGAGCTTCATGGGCGCTATTGTAAGTGACTCGGCTTGCGGCGTCGGCGTCTAAAAAAGGGTGTTCAGGGCCTCTGTTCAGTGCGATCGGGCCCTGGGCCCATATCAATAGAAGCTCGGTTCGCCCTCCGGACGAGTCTTGAAGCGCTTGTGCACCCAGTAGTACTGCTCGACGATGCGCGGAATCTGCTCTTCGAGAAAGGCGTTCATGCGGCGTGCGTCGATATCGTCGTCGCCGCTCGGGTAGTTGTCCCACGGCTTGAACACCTTGAGCCGGTAGCCCTTGTAATTCGGCAGCACCTCGCCGATGAACGGCAGGACCTGCGCATGGCCCACCTTCGCGAACCGGCCGACCGCAGTCAGCGTGCAGGTGGGAATCCCGAAGAACGGCACGAACGTGGAGTTGCGCACGCCATAGTCCATGTCCGCGCCGAGCATGACCGGCTTGCGCTCTTTCAGCCAGCGCAGCACGACGCGCGCGCTGTCGGCGCGGCTCGCCATGTCCGCGCCGAAGCGGCCGCGCGCCTGCTTGGCGATTTCATCGAGCTCCTGATTCTTCATCGGCTGATAGAGCGCGCCGCACTGGCGCCGCAGCGCGCGATTGATGAAGACCGAGCCGGCCTCGATACCGACGAAGTGGAAGCCAAGCAGCAGCGTGGGCGGCATGTCGGGATCGGTCAGGTCGACTTCGCTATCGACTTGCACCAGCTTCTCGAGCTTCTTCAACGAGCCGAACCACTGGACGCTGCGCTCGACGTAGCTGCGAATCGCATGCCGGAAGTGCTTTTGCGCGATGTCTTCGCGCTTTTCGTCGCTCCACTCGGGAAAGCACAGCTTGAGGTTGATATGGACGATGCGCCGGCGCCGGCTGGGGATCTGGTAGAGCAGCCAGCCGAGCCCGTCGCCCAGGCGCGCGACGAAACCGTACGGGAGAATGGCGAGAAATTTGAGCAGTGCGATGCCCAGCCTGCCCCCGAGCCGGCCTAGCATGCCGCTGCTCCGCAGGCGGCCGGACGGCGCGCGTGAAGCGCGCGAGGCGTGTGTGGAAGAAGAGACACCGAAAGCAAATGTGGATACCGCACGCGTTCACGCCCTGTGACAATTCTGAGAAAACGCTATAATACGGGCTTCGCCGAGTTAATAGACAACTTGCGGGGCGAAGCCGCCGGGCGCGCATCAAGCGTCCGGACGGTATTGGAAATCCGCTAAAGCGTCGCCGCTTCAGGCTCCCGAAGCTGGCTACGTGAAAAACCAACCGTAACCAATGGAGTCTGCAAAAGTGGCAAACGACTATCTCTTCACGTCTGAATCCGTTTCCGAAGGCCATCCGGACAAGGTCGCCGACCAAATCTCGGACGCGATTCTCGACGCAATCCTCACGCAAGACAAATACTCCCGCGTTGCCGCCGAAACGCTGTGCAACACGGGTCTCGTCGTGCTCGCCGGTGAAATCACGACGACCGCGAACGTCGACTACATCCAGGTCGCGCGCGACACGATCAAGCGCATCGGCTACGACAACACCGACTACGGCATCGACTACAAGGGCTGTGCGGTGCTCGTCGCGTACGACAAGCAATCGCCGGACATCGCCCAAGGCGTCGACCGCGCGCACGACAACAACCTCGATCAAGGCGCCGGCGACCAGGGCCTGATGTTCGGCTACGCCTGCGACGAAACGCCTGAGCTGATGCCGCTGCCGATCCACCTGTCGCACCGGCTGGTCGAGCGCCAGGCGAGCCTGCGACGCGACGGCCGCCTGCCCTGGCTGCGTCCGGATGCGAAGTCGCAGGTCACGGTGCGCTACGTCGACGGCAAGCCGCATTCGATCGACACCGTCGTGCTGTCCACGCAGCACTCGCCGGATATCGAGCTCGCGACGCTGCGCGAAGCGGTGATCGAAGAAGTCATCAAGCCGACGCTGCCCGCCGATCTGATCAAGGGCGACATCAAGTTCCTCGTGAACCCGACTGGCCGGTTCGTGATCGGCGGCCCGCAAGGCGACTGCGGTCTGACGGGCCGCAAGATCATCGTCGATACGTACGGCGGCGCGGCGCCGCACGGCGGTGGCGCGTTCTCGGGCAAGGATCCGTCGAAGGTCGACCGCTCGGCCGCCTATGCCGGCCGCTATGTCGCGAAGAACATCGTGGCCGCGGGCCTCGCGTCGCGCTGCCTGATTCAAGTGTCGTACGCGATTGGCGTGGCGCAGCCCACGTCGGTGATGGTCAACACGTATGGCACGGGCCGCGTGTCGGATGAGACGATCACGAAGCTCGTGCTCGAGCACTTCGATCTGCGTCCGAAGGGCATCGTCCAGATGCTCGACCTTCTGCGTCCGGTCTACGAAAAGACTGCGGCATATGGTCACTTCGGCCGTGAAGAGCCGGAATTCTCGTGGGAAGCGACCGACAAGGCGCTGGCACTCGCGGAAGCCGCCGGTACGGAAGCCGTGGCAGCATTGGCCTAAGCAGTGGCCTGACTCGCGCGAACGCAGTCAGTAAAAAACCCCGGTGCTTGCACCGGGGTTTTTCTTTTTCTACGACGCGATGCTGCGATTCAGCGCGCGGCGAACGCGAACCAGCCGGTGCTGGCCGCGAGGCGGCGCGGACGGCGGCTCGCGCCGCGCAGCGAAACGTCCGGCGTGCGGCGCGAGGTCAATGCGCGGAGCACGACCGGCGGCTTGGGCAGCAGCGTGCGCAGCGAGAAGCGCGAGAACGGGCGCGCGCCGGCGCGCACGCGCAGCATCGAGACAATCGTTTGGAACCAGGCGCGCAAGCCGTCGGCCGACGTGGCGTGCCGTTGTTGCGCGAGTTGGCGGGTGCGCGCCGCGTGATGGCGCAGCGCACGCACGATGTGGCGTCGTGCGGGGCGGGCCGCCCTCAAGGCGACGCGCTTGATACCAGTAGTCAGACGAGTGTGCATGGTTCGAGCGAAAGGGGAAGAGCGTCGCAGGACGTGAGCGGCGGCAAGCTAGACGCAGCAGCATGTATGCCAGCACGCGGGACGTGGTGGCCCCAATCAGGGCCGGACGCGGCGGCGATCCCGGTGGACCGCGCGCAGAAAGCGGATGCAATCGACATCGGTGCAGACTACACGCGATTCGTGACGGGCGAAAGTCTGGGTTCTCCCACTAAGGTTAAGGGTTATTACCAAGAGAGATCGCACCGTTTTCGCGGACGTTCCGAACAATTTGCGTGCATCGATGCACGAGCGCCGTGCAGCGCGCGCCCGCGCCGATCATGCCCGCTTTACAATCGATCCATTCACCAAAACGTCAACCTGCGTAAAACGTAATACGGATCGCCTCATGCCAGAGCATTCAAAAAAGGAACAGGTGCAAATGCTGCGGGAACGCGGCTACGTGGTCGTGCCGGGGCTCGTCGCTCCCGAGCGGTGCGTAGCGCTGAAGGCGCTCGCGCAGCAGCAGCTCGAGGAAGCGGCCGCGCCGCTCGAATTCGAAGCCGATTTGCGCTACCCGGGCGCGCCGGAGTCGAAAGAGGCGCCGGGCGGCCATACGGTGCGGCGTCTGCTCGACGCCTACGTGCGCCATGCGCTCTTGCGCGAGTGGGCGACGGCGCCCGAAATCAAGGGTTGGATGGAGCTGTATTTCGGCGAGGAGCCGCGCCTGTCGCGCGCGCATCACAACTGCCTGATGACGAAGCACCCGCGCTACGGCAGCCTGACCGGCTGGCACCGCGATGCGCGCTACTGGTCGTTCGAGCGCGACGATCTGGTGTCGACGTGGCTTGCGCTCGGGCCCGAGACCGTCAACAACGGCGGGCTATGGTTCGTGCCGGGCTCCCACAACACCGCGTTCACGTCCGATCGTTTCGACGAAGCGAAGTTTTTCCGCTCCGATCTGCCGGAGAATCAGGCCCTGATTCACACGGCGGTGTCGCCGGAATTGCAGCCGGGCGATGTCGTTTTCTTCCACTGCAATACGCTGCATTCGGCGGGACAGAACCTGTCCGACGACGTGAAGTTTTCGCTGGTCTTCACCTATCACGGCGCGAGCAACGTGCCGCTGCCTGGGTCGCGCTCGGCTTCCAAACCGGAAGTGGCGCTTTAGGAGGGGCGGACGGCGTCGGCGGCTGCCATGAAGCCGGCGCCATAGCCTCTTGATCGGCACGCACCGCCGTTGCGAACCGCTGCCGGGTTCCCCCGGTTCAACGCTTGCCCGACGACAATGTGAGCCCGATCAGCCCCGCGACCGTCGCCGCGACGCCGCCTGCGATCAGCATGATCGTCTTGTTGGTCGGCGCGCCGGTGAACACGCGCGACATGTCGTTGGCAAACGAGTGAAACGACTGGCCGCCGAAATACAGCAGCACGACGCCGCCGACGATCAGCGCAAGCGAAATCGCCTTGATCATGTGAAGCTCCCATCGATAAAAACACGGACGCGGCAGTGTATGAGACCTGCATGACGTCGTCCATCCCTTGGCCGGGCGCTTCATCCCATCGCCATCCCGGTTCGTTCAGGCCGATCGCAGCGCGCCGAATCCCACTATCCGGACCGCTTCCGGCCGTCAGCACGGACAGACGCGTTTAGCTAACATATCCGGCTGGGCGGCCGCGCGAGGCCGTGCACTTAGCCACGCTTTCATCGAGGATTCACATGGCCTACGAAGCAGCAACGGAACGCTATTCGGATATGCAGTACCGCGTATGCGGCAAGTCGGGTCTCAAGCTACCGGCACTGTCGCTCGGGTTGTGGCACAACTTCGGCGACACGACGCCGCTCTCCACGCAACGCGACATCCTGCGTGCGGCGTTCGATCTGGGCATCACGCATTTCGATCTCGCGAATAACTACGGCCCGCCCTACGGCAGCGCCGAAACCAATTTCGGCCGGCTCTTCAAGGACGATTTCAAGCCGTATCGCGACGAACTCCTGATCTCGTCGAAAGCCGGCTGGGACATGTGGCCGGGCCCGTATGGCCAAGGCGGCGGCTCGCGCAAGTACGTGCTCGCGAGCCTCGATCAGAGCCTGCAGCGCATGGGGCTCGATTACGTCGACATCTTCTACTCGCATCGCTTCGACGCCGACACGCCGCTCGAAGAAACCGCCGGCGCGCTCGCGACGGCTGTGCAGCAAGGCAAGGCGCTCTATATCGGCATCTCGTCGTACTCGGCCGCGAAGACGCGCGAGATGGCGAAGCTGTTGCGCGAGCACAAGGTGCCGCTTTTGATTCATCAGCCTGCGTACAACATGCTCAACCGCTGGATCGAAGGTGAGCTGCTCGATGCGCTCGACGATGTCGGCGCGGGCAGCATCGCGTTCACGCCGCTCGCGCAAGGGCTCTTGACCGCGAAGTACCTGAACGGCGTGCCTGCCGATGCGCGCGTCAACAAGCCCGGCGGCGGGTCGTTGCAGCAAGGCCATCTGAGCGCGGAGAACATCGAGCACGTGCGCAAGCTCAATGCGATCGCCGAGCGGCGCGGCCAGAGCCTCGCGCAGATGGCGCTCGCGTGGGTGCTGCGCGATACGCGCGTGACCTCGGCGCTGATCGGCGCGAGCAAGCCGGAGCAGGTGCGGGAGAACGTCGGCGCGCTGAAGAACCTCGCGTTCACGCAAGAGGAACTCGCGGAGATCGATCGCTACGCGACCGAGGGCGGCATCAATCTGTGGGAAAAGCCGTCGACCGATCAGGCGATTTGATTCGCGTGCGTCGACGCAAATTCAACGCAAACAGGACGCACCGGCGTCGCTGACGACAGCCGGTGCGCACGATCGGGAAACCAAAGACCGCCTGACGGATGTCAGGCGTGCGAAGTGAGCGCTTTTCGGCGCTACTCGCGGCGCTACATCAGGACGGGAAGTCCTTCGACCAGCACCACCGCAAAGACCACGCCGAGCAGGGCGCCAAGCACGCGCAGCAGGTTGTGCTTGAACGCGGATGACGTCGGCAGCGCGCCGAGAAAGAGTGCGCCGGCAAGCGCCATCGGAATGACCAGGATGAAATCGCCCAGGGTGAAGTAGGTCGTCATGCTGTGTCTCCACTTTAGTGGTCGTCGTGGGAACTCAGTGAGTTCGGTGAACCGTGCAGGCGTTGCATCGCGCTCGGCGCCGGTCTGCATTAATCGAGTATAGGAGACGATTCGAGCGGTGCCGGCTGTCGAGTGGCGCCGCACAGTTCCGCTTCCGACCCCGCAAAGCCCTGTGCAGCGCGGCTTGCGGGGCAGTCCCGCAATTCATATGATGGCTTGCCCTAACCGCTCTCACACTTGCGTTCGCCTTTCATCCATGCGCAGCGGGTCGACGTCTATCGCCGTTGCGCATGCCTCGCGCATTCGCGCTGCCGTCTCGGTCTGGATAGCGGTGTAAGGGATTTCACGCGACGTCATGTCGAATGACGTACGCGCGACGGTTTATCATGGTGCGGCTTCCTCGCCTGCCGGTCCCTTCTCCAAAAAGCACGGTCAGGTGTTCGTAAGTGTGATTTCGGGAAGTAGAGGCATTTCTACTATTTCCTTTGGCTTTCCCGCATCCGTTAATGCAGGAACAATGGGATATACGCGCAACGGCTTGTCCGTTGTGCGGTTTGACCGCCAGGGCTGCTCGCTTTGAATCGGGCTCTGGCTTTGCCGGCAACATAGAACGGGGGAAATATCATGCAAGTCGGTTCGATCGTCCGGTCCGTGCATATTGCGGTGCCTTCTGGCGCCCGCGGCATTGTGATGCGAATTCTCGGGGACATGGCGATGGTGGTCTGGTATGCCGGCGAGCCCGGCGCGTCGCTCCAACTCAACACTGAACCGTTCTTTTTGGAAGATCTGATCGATACCGGCGACCTCGTGCGGCCGGCCTCCGAATTGATGCATTGAATGCAGGTCCTTAACGTCGTTGATTAGGCTCTAGCGGTTTTTCTGCCTGCTTGTGCGACAGTGCGCGCGATGCCAAGCGCGCTCATGCGGCACAATGCGGGCATGAACGACTCCAATTTCGATTCCTCCTCCGAAGCGGATGGCGAGCCCGCCGATCGTGGCGCGGCCGCCCATCCGTTCACCCGGCTCACGCCGGAATGCGTGCTCGACGCCATCGACAGCGTGCTCATCGACACCGGTGTGCGCACCGATGGGCGTCTACTGCCGCTCAACAGCTACGAAAACCGCGTGTACCAGGTGGGCGTCGAAGACGGCCCGCCCGTGATCGCGAAGTTCTACCGGCCGCAGCGCTGGTCGAACGAAGCGATTCTCGAAGAGCACGCATTCGTCGCCGAGCTCGCCGCGCGCGAGATTCCCGCCGTGCCGGCGCGCGTGACCGAAGGGCGCACGCTCCACGAATTCGACGGGTTTCGCTTTGCGATCTTCGAGCGGCGCGGCGGACGCGCGCCCGAGATCGACCGGCGCGATACGCTCGAATGGCTCGGCCGCTTCATCGGCCGCATTCACGCGGTGGGTGCGAGCAAGCCGTACGCCGCGCGTCCGTCGCTCGATATTCAAACGTTCGGCTATGAGCCGCGCGACTATCTGCTCACGCACGATTTCATCCCGCTCGACGTGCGCGCGTCGTACGAGGCGGCGGTGACGCTGGCGCTCGAAGGCGTCGAGCGCGCTTTCGAGCGCGCGGGCGACGTGCGCCAGTTGCGCCTGCACGGCGACTGCCATCCGAGCAACGTGCTGTGGACCGATGCCGGCCCGCACTTCGTCGATTTCGACGATAGCCGCATGGGTCCGGCGGTACAGGACTTGTGGCTGCTGCTGCCGGGCGGCCGCGCCGACGCGTCGCGCGCGCTCGCCGATCTGCTCGCGGGCTATGAGGACTTCTGCGAATTCGAGCCGCGCGAGCTGCATCTGGTCGAGGCGCTGCGCACGCTGCGCCTCATTCACTACGCGGCGTGGCTCGCTCGCCGCTGGGACGATCCCGCGTTTCCGGCCGCGTTTCCGTGGTTCAACACGCAGCGCTACTGGGAAGAGCGCGTGCTCGAGCTGCGTGAGCAGATCGGCGCGATGCAGGAGGGGCCGCTGTGGCCGGTTTAGCGGGCATATCTGGTGGATGAGGTGACTTTAATTTGAGATGTGCTCGGGTCGTCGCTTGATACATTCAGCGCTTGTTTACCTCCGGGGGCTGAAAGATAAGTATGAGCGACAACCGTTATACGTATTTTCACTATCGGGACCTAACGCCGGGCGAGTTGTTCTTTTTCATCGCCCTGGAAGAGACTCGCAAGGAGCTGGGGCTGA
This sequence comes from Trinickia violacea, assembly GCF_005280735.1. NCBI lineage: Bacteria > Pseudomonadati > Pseudomonadota > Betaproteobacteria > Burkholderiales > Burkholderiaceae > Trinickia > Trinickia violacea. The sequence goes on along the minus strand of NZ_CP040077.1, from coordinate 4,594,207 downwards.
CCGATCTTGTGGCGGCGTCGGCAATTTTGCTGGGCCAGAATGACGTGCCCGTTAGCGGAAAGCTCGCAGAGGCAACAAAAGGAACGTCTGTTGCATCAATGGCATCGCGGGCGCTACTGCGTCACAAGTTGCCGCGTCCCGTGCCGACGATCATCAAGAGCGGCCCACGGCTCATGAAAGTTGCGTTCACGCGAAACCTCGGCGCAGCCGTCGGTCGGGCAATTCCCGTAGTGGGCTACGTGATCCTTGTGGCAGACGCGTACATCATCATGGTGAACACCGTGAGATCCTACAATCGAATCGTTCAACCGGCGGATCGGGTGTTTTGATGGAAGACGATACTTGGGTTCGAATAGAGGCGTTTGCCAGAGAGGAGATTGGCCAGCCGCTTTTTCGACGACTGACTTTCACACCGGAAACTCGGCTTGACGAAGATGCTGGCTTGGCAGGCGTTGACGCTATCGAATTCATCGATAAATGGGCACTAACGTTCGATGTCGCTGCGCAGGGTTTTCCATACGACCGGTACTTCAGCGGAGACGGTTTTGATTTGGCAGCCTTGTTGTTGTGTTTCTTCCCGAAGCGCTTTCGGGACCCCCCCTTGGTCCCCATCACACTAGGCATGCTTGCCGAGGCTACCCGGCGCGGCCGCTGGGATACTCAGGAAATCGAAGCGTGGGCGAAAGAGGCGAACTGAGCCGTGATTCGCCCGTACCGCTACCGCTTCATCATCATCTTCAATATCGCGCTGACGCGCGCGCCGTAAGGCGGCGCGATCAGTGCGCGCGCATTGAAGCGCGGCTGCGTGAGCACCGGCTTCATCTTCGAGAACGTCACGAAGCCGTCGTAGCCGTGATACGCGCCCATGCCGCTCGCGCCGACGCCGCCGAACGGCAGGTTGTCGCACGCGACGTGCATCAGCGTTTCGTTGACCGCCACACCACCGGAGATCGTCTCGTGCAGCACGCGGTCGATCGTCGCGCGATCGTCGTCGAACAGGTACAGCGCGAGCGGACGATCGCGCGCGTTGATGTAGCGAAGCGCGTCGTCGAGCGTGTCGTAGGGCACGAGCGGCAGGAGCGGGCCGAAGATTTCCTCGCGCATCAGCGCGGATTCGGCGGGCGCGTCGGTCACCACGCAGGGTGCGAATTGGCGTAGCGACGCATCGGCGGCCGAATCGGTGAGCGGGTGCAGTTGCGCGCCGCCGGCCTCGGCTTCGTCGGCGAGCTGTTGCAGCCGAGCGAAGTGCCGCTCGGAAGCGATCGACGTGTAATCGCGATTGCGCGCGAAATCGGGGTATAGCCGCGCGACGCAGGCCCGGGCGCGCGCGATGAACGCGTCTTCCTTGCCGCGCGGCACGAGCACGTAGTCGGGCGCGATGCAGGTCTGCCCGGCGTTGAGCGTCTTGCCGGTGACGATGCTGTCGACCGCCGCGTCGAAGCGCGCGCGCGGCCCGATGATGACTGGCGACTTGCCGCCGAGTTCGAGCGTGACGGGCGTGAGGTTGTCGGCGGCCGCGCGCATCACGTCGCGGCCGATTTTCGTCGAGCCGGTGAAGAGCAGGTGATCGAACGGCAGCGCGCTGAACGCGGCGCCGATCGACGCATCGCCGTTCACCACCGCCACGTGATTGCGCGCGAACGTCTTCGCGATCAGCGTTTCGAAGAGCGCCGACGTGCGCGGCGTCAGCTCCGACATCTTGATGAGCGCCCGGTTGCCGGCGGCCAGCGCGCAGATCAGCGGCCCCGCGGCGAGCAGCACTGGATAGTTCCACGGCGCGATGATGCCGACGACGCCAAGCGGCTGTGGCACGACTTTCGCGCGCGCCGGCTGAAGCCACATGCCGGTGCGCTTCTTCTGCGGTTTCATCCAGCGCTTGCCGTGCTTGAGCGCCGCGTCGATCTCGTTCTTCGCGAGAAAGATTTCCGAGAGCAGCACTTCCTCTTTCGCGCGATTGCCGAAGTCGGCCGACACTGCTTCGGCCAGCGCGTCGCGATTGTCGAGCAGCATCGCGCGCAGCGCCTTCAGGTGCGTGGCGCGTGCTTGCCATGACGGAAACGGCGTCAGCAATTGCGCTTGCCGCTGCTCGCGCCATAGCGCTTCGAGCGCGGCATAGCCTGGCAGATCGTTTTTCATCTTCGCTCCCTGGTTGCGGCGCCTGGGCGGCGCGCTTATCGATAGTGGATGCGCTCGTGCTTCAGGCGCGTTGTCCAAATGCCCGAACGTCACGCCTGAAATGCACGCGCGACGATCGCCGCATGGTCGAACGTCCCGGGCAGCGTGCCGTAGACGCGGCCGCATGGGCTGTCGGCAAGGCGTGTGGCGATGAACGCGTCGGCGATCGTCGCGCTCGCGTGGCGCAGCAGCAGCACGCCCTGCGCGGCGAGCACGAGTTGCTGCGCGATGCGGCGTGCCAGCGCTTCGCGCGTGTCGGGCGCGGCCGCGAGCGTCGCGGCGAGCCGTTCGAGCGCGGCGCGCAAGGCGGCATGATCCTGGGCGTCGGCGAGCCAAGACGCAAGCAGCGCCTGCGCGCCTTCCGGATCGCGCTCGATGCCGCGCAGCACGTCGAGACACATCACGTTGCCCGAGCCTTCCCAGATCGAATTGACGGGCGCCTCGCGATAAAAGCGCGCCATCGGGCCTTCTTCGACATAGCCGTTGCCGCCCCACACTTCCATCGCCTCGCCCGTGAATTCGAGCGCGCGCTTGCAGACCCAGAACTTGGCGGCCGGCGTGACGATGCGCCGCCACGCGCGATCTTCCGGCGAGGCGGTGGCCGGGTCGGCATCGAATGCGCGCGCGAGGCGCATGAAGAGCACGGTCGCCGCTTCCGATTCGAGCGCGAGGTCGGCGAGCACGTTTTGCATCAGCGGCTGCTCGACGAGCCGCTTGCCGAACGCGGCGCGATGGCGAGCGTGATGGATCGCCTGAACGAGCGCGGCGCGCATCAGCGCGGCGCTGCCGATCACGCAATCGAGCCGCGTGTAGTTCGCCATTTCGATGATGGTCGGCACGCCGCGTCCTTCGTCGCCGATCATCACGCCGTAGGCGTCGAGGAATTCGACTTCGCTGCTCGCGTTCGAGCGGTTGCCGAGCTTGTCCTTCAGACGCTGGATCTGGACGGCGTTCTTCGTGCCGTCGGGCGCGAATCGCGGGACGTAGAAGCAGGACAGCCCTTCTTGCGTGTCCGTGCGCGCGAGGACGAGGTGCGCGTCGCACTGCGGCGCCGAGAAGAACCACTTGTGGCCGACGAGCCGGTATTCGGTGCCGCGGCCCGGGCTGGCCGACGTTGCGAAGGCACGCGTCTGATTGCTGCGCACATCCGATCCGCCTTGCTTCTCCGTCATCCCCATGCCGACCATCATCGAACGTTTGGCGCCAAGCGGGAGGTCGCGCGGATCGTGTTCGCGCGACAGCAGCTTGTCGCGCAGCGTCGCGTATAGCGCGGGCTCGCGCTGGAGCACGGGGATGCTCGCGAAGGTCATCGTCAGCGGACACAGCGAGCCGGACTCGAGTTGCGCGTGCAGGAAGTACCCGGCGCAGCGCGCGGGCATCGCGCCCGGCTGCGGCTGTTCGAACGGCAGCGCGTGCAGGCCCTCGCGGCGCAGGAGCGTGAGCAACTGGTGCCAGCTCGGATGGAATTCGAGCGCGTCGATGCGTTCGCCGCGCGGGCTGAAGGTGAAGAGCTCCGGCTCGTGACGGTTCGCGGCGCCGGCGAGCGCGAGCGTCGCGGGTTCGCCCAGCATCGCGCCGTCGCGCGACAGCGCGGCCCGGTGCCAGCCGGCGCCCTCGCGCTCGACCGCCGCGCTCAGGGCCGAATCGCACTCGAAGAGGTTGTAGTTTTCGAGCGGCGGAACCTGGTTCGTGACTTCGTGCGTGGCCGTTGGGGCTTGCGAGGGCATCTTCGTCTCCTGATGCGATTGGGGCTTTTGTTGTCGGTCGAGAAATGCCCTTGCATGATAGGTTTGCGCCGCGCGATTCGTTTAGAGGAATCGCTCTTGCCGCGTCGCGCATGCGGATGCAAACCACTCCCTACAATGCGCAAAAAATCAGTGTGCACGAGGCGCCCCATGGACACAACGGGCACACAACGTGCGGCATCGTGCAGCCAAAAAAGGAAGGGAGGAGCGGGTGCAATACGACTACATCATTGTCGGTGCAGGCTCGGGAGGCGCGACGCTCGCGAGCCGGCTCGCGGACCGCTGCCCCGAGGCGACGATCGCGCTGATCGAAGCCGGTCCCCACACGCAGCGCAACGCGTTCGTCAACACGCCGTTCGGCATCGCCGCGCTCGTGCCGTTCAAGCGCAAGACCAACTATGGCTACGAGACCGTGCCGCAGCCGGCGCTCAACGGCCGGCGCGGCTACCAGCCGCGCGGACGCGGCATGGGCGGCTCCAGCGCGATCAACGCCATGATCTACACGCGCGGCCATCCGCTCGACTACGACGAATGGGCCCGGCTCGGCTGCGAGGGCTGGGCGTGGCCGGACGTGCTGCCCGTGTTTCGCCGCGCCGAAGGCAACGCGCGCGGCGCGAATGCATGGCATGGCGCAGACGGGCCGCTTAGCGTGTCGGATCTGCACTATCGCAATCCGTTTGCTCACCGCTTCATCGATGCCGCGATCGACGCGGGCTTTCCCGCCAACGACGACTTCAACGGCCCCGAGCAGGAAGGCATCGGCTTCTACCAAGTCACGCAGCGGGACGGCCGCCGCTGCAGCGTGGCGCACGCTTATCTATACGACAAAACGCGCAGCAATCTGCACGTGATCGCCGATGCGACCGTGCTGCGCGTCGTCTTCGACGGGCGGCGCGCCACGGGCGTCGAGCTCGCGCGCGCGGGCCGCGTCGAAACCCTCGCCGCGCGCGCCGAAATCGTGCTCGCGGCCGGCGCGTTCAATACGCCGCAATTGCTGATGTGCTCCGGCATCGGCCCCGAAGCGCCGCTGCGTGCGCTCGGCATCGGCGTCGTGCACGATGCGCCCGGTGTTGGGGAGAACCTGATCGATCACATCGACTTCACGCTGAACAAGCGCGTGACATCGACCGAGCCGGTCGGCTTTTCGCTGCGCGGCTTCGCGAAGATGGCCGCTGCCGTGCCGCCGTTCATCCGCCACGGCAGCGGCATGCTGTCGAGCAACATCGCGGAGGCGGGCGGCTTCATCAAAAGCGATCCGTCGCTCGATCGCCCCGATCTGCAACTGCATTTCTGCACGGCGCTCGTCGACGATCACAACCGGCGTATGCACTGGGGTCACGGCTATTCGCTGCATGTCTGCGTGCTGCGTCCGAAAAGCCGCGGGACGGTCACGCTCGCGAGCGCCGACGCGCGCGATGCGCCGCTGATCGATCCGCGCTTCCTGTCCGATTCGCGCGATCTCGATCTGCTGGTGCGTGGCGCGCAGTGCGCGCGGCGGATCTTCGAGGCGCCAGCGCTCGCATCGCACGGCGGCACGGAGTTGTTCACGCTCCGCGACGCGACCGAAGCGCAATTGCGCGAGCAGATCGCCGAGCATGCCGACACGATCTATCACCCGGTCGGAACCTGCCGGATGGGCGGCGATGCGCTGGCGGTCGTCGATCCGCAGTTGCGCGTGCGGGGCGTGACGGCGCTGCGCATCGCCGACGCATCGGTGATGCCGACGCTCATCGGCGGCAATACCAACGCGCCGACCGTGATGATCGGCGAGCGCGCGGCCGATTTCATGGTGGCGGCGCGTCGCGCCGGCGGCGCTCAGTCCTCGGGCTCGCCGGTGAGCCTGCGGGACCGCGTGTAGGCGAAGTCCTCGTAGGGCTGGCCCGGGAGCGTTTCGCGCGCGACCGCGATCCACGCGCGCGCCGCATGCGACAGGTAGCCGTTTTTCCGCCAGCCGAGCGCCATGTCCCACGGAATCTCCGGTTCGACTACCGGCCGGCACGTGAAGTGCGTGGCTTCGAGCCGATTGCAATACGGCGACGGCAACAGCGCGATGCCGACGCCGGCGTGCACGAGCGCCGCCATGAAATCCCAGTGGCTGCTGCGGCCCACGATCTGCGGCGTGAAGCCGACCTGGCGGCACGCGTCGGTGACGACGTCATTGAGCGCGAGGCTCTCGTTGTAGAAAACGAACGGCTCGCGCGCGAGATCGGCGAGCGCCACGCTCTTCATGTCGTCCCAGCGCAGGCCCTTGCGCGTCACGACCCACAGCTTCTGGTTCGTCATCGGCAGGACGTCGAACGTATTCGGATCGACCGGCTGAAGCACGCCGCCCAGCTCCAGTTCGCCCGCGATCAGCGCCGCCTCGATCGCGCGTGAGCCGTGCTCGAACAGCTTCAGCTCGATCTTCGGATAGCGCCGCCGGAACTCGGCGATGACCGGCGTGAAGAGCGATCCGCCCATCGGCGGAATGCCGATGGCGAGCTCGCCGCGGCCTAGCGTGCCGACGTCGTCGAGTTCGGCCTGCAACTGCGCCTGCGCGGCGAGCACTTCCTGGCCGCGCTGAAAGACGATCCGGCCCTCGTCGGTCAGCATCATCTGCCGGCCCTCGCGCAGCAGCAGCGGGGCGCCGATTTCGTCCTCGAGCGCCTTGACCATCTTGCTGATGGTCGGCTGCGTGACGAACATGCGCTCGGCGGCGACGGTGAAGCTCTGCTGACGGACGACTTCCACGAAATAGCGCAGCGCACGGAGTTCCATGGGCGGTTTCCTTGGAGAATTCCAATATGGAATGATTTTTATGATTCTAAGTCATTTTATTTATAGTGGCGCGATTTCTATACTCCTCGCATCGGATCAATCAGGGTTGCTGCCATGACAATTCGTCGTTCCAACAGCCTCGCAGCGACGCGGTTGGGGAGCATCGCGATGCGAGTGGGCAAGATTGCCTTGCAAACCGCGGCGATTGCCGCCGTCTGGTCCGTCGCCGATTTCGTCGTGCGGCGGACCGGGCTGCCGGTCTCGGGCGGCGTCCTGGGCCTCGGCCTGCTGCTCGTGCTGCTCTTCGGCGGCGTGGCGACGCGCTGGGTCGAGGACGGCGCCAACTGGCTGCTGTCCGACATGCTGCTGTTCTTCATTCCCGCGACGATCGCGGCGGTCAAATACGGTGGCCTGTTCGAACAGGACGGCTGGCGCCTCGCGCTGGTGATCGTCGCCGGGACGGTGAGCGTGATGGTCGCCGTGGCGTGTGCGGTCGACATGGCCGCGCGTTTCGAGCGCCGTCTTGCGTTGCAACGCGTCCGGGTTGCGCGAAGTGCGCGGCGCGCGGCATGGATGGAGCGGGCGTAGGCGCAAAGCGCCCCCCGAGTGCGAATCATGAACCCAATATCGACTCAGTTTTTCGCCGGCGTGGCCCCGCAATGGATCGCCGCCGGCTGCTTCGTGCTGACCATCGCGCTCTATTTCGCGATGAAGCGCGTGTACGCCAGCGCCAAGAAACCGTGGCTGACGCCGTTCATCGTGGTGCCCGTCCTGCTCATCGGCCTCTTGGTGGCGGACCACATTCCTTACGCCGTGTACTTTCAAGACACCCGCTGGCTGCTTTGGCTGCTCGGCCCGGCGACGGTCGCGTTCGCCGTGCCGATCTATCACTACCGCGACTTGATGAGGCGTCACTGGATCTCCCTAACCGTGGGTGTGACGGTCGGCATCGTCGCCGCGGTCGGCGGATCGCTGCTGCTCGCGAAACTGCTGCAGCTGTCGCCGGATTTGCAACGCAGCCTGTTGACTCGCTCGATTTCGACGCCGTTTGCGCTCGCCGTCTCCGACAAGATCAACGCGCCGAAGGAATTGACCGCGCTCTTCGTGATTGCGACCGGCATGTGCGGGATGCTGCTCGGCGAGCTGGTGCTCGCGTTCGTTCCGGCCAAGACGCGGCTCGCGCGTGGCGCGCTGTATGGCGCGTCGTGCCATGCCGTCGGCATCGCGAAGGCCCGTGAGCTGGGCGGCGAAGAGGGCGTGGTCGCGAGCCTCACGATGATGATGACCGGCATCGTGATGGTGCTGGTCGCTCCATTGCTGCCGATGATTCTGCCGATTTAGGGTGCGAATCGCTTAACCCGCTCAAGGCGGGCTCGTCCGGAGCCTGCCAAACTCATCCCATAACTCCGTCGTCCTTTGCTACAATCGCGCTTCGTCCGAGGAGCGTTGCGACGGATCACTCCGCCAGGCTCGGACACTTCAATTGGACCGCAAGCGTGCATCGAACGCGCTTGCCGGCTCCATCGAACGGCGCTCACGTCACAATTTTCTAGAACTTTTTTAGAAAGGAGGGCGTGATGAACGCCGCAGTTATCGATTCCAAATCCCAAGATTTCGTCGTTGCCGACCTGTCGCTTGCCGACTGGGGCCGCAAGGAACTGAATATCGCCGAGACCGAAATGCCCGGTCTCATGCAAATCCGCGAAGAGTACAAGGCGCAGCAGCCGCTGAAGGGCGCGCGCATCGCGGGTTCGCTCCACATGACGATCCAGACGGCCGTGCTGATCGAGACGCTGAAGGCGCTCGGCGCGGACGTGCGCTGGGCCTCGTGCAACATCTTCTCGACGCAAGACCACGCCGCCGCCGCGATCGCGAAGAGCGGCACGCCGGTGTTTGCGTTCAAGGGCGAATCGCTCGACGAATACTGGGAGTTCTCGCACCGCATCTTCGAATGGCCGAACGGCGAAAACGCCAACATGATCCTCGACGACGGCGGCGACGCCACGTTGCTGCTGATCCTCGGCTCGAAGGCGGAGAAGGACCGCTCGGTCATCGCCAAGCCGACCAACGAAGAAGAAGTCGCGCTGTACAAGTCGATCGAGCGCCACCTCGAAATCGATCCGACGTGGTACTCGAAGCGCCTCGCGCAAGTGAAGGGCGTCACCGAAGAAACGACGACCGGCGTGCACCGCCTCTATCAGATGGAAAAGGACGGCCGTCTGCCGTTCCCGGCGATCAACGTCAACGATTCGGTCACGAAGTCGAAGTTCGACAACCTGTACGGTTGCCGCGAGTCGCTCGTCGACGGTATCAAGCGCGCGACCGACGTGATGATCGCGGGCAAGATCGCGGTCGTCGCGGGCTACGGCGATGTGGGCAAGGGCTGCGCGCAATCGCTGCGCGGCCTCGGCGCGACCGTGTGGGTCACCGAAATCGATCCGATCTGCGCGCTGCAAGCGGCGATGGAAGGCTACCGCGTCGTGACGATGGAGTACGCCGCCGACAAGGCCGACATCTTCGTGACGGCCACGGGCAACTACCACGTGATCAACCACGATCACATGAAGGCGATGCGCCACAACGCGATCGTCTGCAACATCGGCCACTTCGACTCGGAAATCGACGTTGCGTCGACGCGCCAGTACCAGTGGGAAAACATCAAGCCGCAAGTCGACCACATCATTTTCCCGGACGGCAAGCGCGTGATCCTGCTGGCCGAAGGCCGCCTCGTGAACCTGGGCTGCGCGACGGGCCACCCGTCGTTCGTGATGTCGAACTCGTTCGCGAACCAGACGCTCGCGCAGATCGAGCTCTTCACGCGCGGCGGCCAGTACGAGAACAAGGTGTACGTGCTGCCGAAGCATCTCGACGAGAAGGTCGCGCGCCTGCACCTCGCGCGCATCGGCGCTAACCTGACCGTGCTGTCGGACGACCAGGCCGGCTACATCGGCGTCGACAAGAACGGCCCGTTCAAGCCGAACCACTACCGGTACTAAGCGGAAACCAAGCAAGAAAACCAGCAGGAATCCGGCAACGCGCGCGCTTCGTGCGCCGCGCCGAGCCGCTTGATGTCCCCGATGCCGCCGTGCGCCGCAAAGCGCGCGGCGGTGTTCCATGTGGCGGACCCAAAACCGAAAGGAGCCCTCGATGATTTGGCTGCTAACCTGGGTGATCAACGCGCTCGCGCTCTTGATCATCACGTACCTCGTGCCGTCGATCCACATCCGCAGCTTCGGCACGGCGCTCATCATCGCGCTCGTGCTCGGGCTCATCAATGCGATCATCCGGCCGGTCCTGATCCTGCTGACGCTGCCCGTTACGATCGTCACGCTCGGCCTCTTCATCCTGGTGATCAACGCGCTGTGCTTCTGGCTGTGCGCGTCGCTCTTGAAGGGCTTCGAGGTATCGGGTTTCTGGGCGGCGTTCTTCGGCTCGATTCTGTACAGCATCGTGTCGTGGCTGCTGTCCGCGCTGATCTTCGGTAATCGCAACCTCGTCTGACGCCGCGTCGGACTCGGCTGCCGCCGGACTATTCACTCATCATGAAACCGATCGAAATTTCATTCGAGTTCTTCCCGCCGAAAACGCAGGAAGGCATCGATAAGCTGCGAGCCACGCGCAAGGAGCTCGCGCTCTTGAAGCCCAAGTTCGTGTCCGTCACGTTCGGCGCGGGCGGCTCGACGCAGCAAGGCACGCTCGATACCGTCCTCGACATGGCCGCCGACGGCCTCGAAGCGGCGCCGCATCTGTCGTGCATCGGCTCGTCGAAGGAGAGCTTGCGCGCGATTCTCAACCAGTACCGCTCGAACGGCATCCGCCATATCGTGGCGCTGCGCGGCGACCTGCCCTCGGGCATGGGCGCAGTCGGCGAGCTGCGCTATGCGTCGGAGCTCGTGAGCTTCATTCGCGCCGAACACGGCGACTGGTTCTGGATCGAAGTGGCGGGCTATCCGGAATACCATCCGCAGTCGCGTTCGCCGAAGCACGATCTCGAGAACTTCGCGCGCAAGGTGAAGGCCGGCGCGAATTCGGCGATCACGCAGTATTTCTTCAACGCGGACGCGTACTTCCGCTTCGTGGACGACGCCAGGAAGCTCGGCGTCGACGTGCCGATCGTGCCGGGCATCATGCCGATCACGAACTACTCGCAACTCATGCGCTTCTCGGAGATGTGCGGGGCGGAAGTGCCGCGCTGGGTCGCGCGCCGCCTCGAGAGCTTCGGCGACGATCGGGAAGCGATTCGCGCCTTCGGGCTCGATGTCGTGACCGGACTGTGCCAGCGGCTCGTCGACCAGGGTGTGCCGGGCATCCATTTCTATACGCTCAACGCCGCAACGGCCACCAAGGCGATTTGCGAGCGGCTCGGCGTTTGACCCCTCGGCGTTTAACCTTTTCGCGCGCTTCGAGCGCTTCAACCGGGCCGCGGCTTCCCCGCCGCGGCCCGCCCTCCGTAAGATCGGCGTAATCCCTGTCCTCAGCGCCAAAAATATTGACTAAGCTACGATCACGTCACTGAACGCATCGCTCGAACCAGAACGGTTACTAAAAGGAGCGCGTCATGTCGAAGGATCGCAGTTCGATCACCCCCTCCCGCGCGGCGGCGCTGCCCCACAAAACCCTCGTCCACCGCTTCGAAATCGTCCGCGCGACCTGTCGCGGCGTCTACTCAGCACGGGATTTCACGGCTTGGCAATGCCTATTTTCGACCGCTTGTTCGGGTAATCAAACGTAAGTAATATCGCGCTACGCCGGCCCAGCCCGGCTTGAGAACTGGAGGAAACATGAAGCAAACCCGACTGTTGCGCGCCATGCGTACGACCATGCTCGCAGGCGTCGCCGCAGCGGCATCGCTGAGCGCTGCGACGATCTCGCACGCCGCGATCCCGAACAAGACCCTGGTTTACTGCTCAGAAGGCAGTCCCGCAGGCTTCGATCCAGGCCAATACACGACCGGCACCGATTTCACCGCCAATACGTTTACGGTCTACAACCGCCTCGTCGAGTTCGAGCGCGGCGGCACCAAGGTCGAGCCGGGTCTCGCCGAGTCGTGGGATGTCGCGCCCGACGGGCTGAGCGTCACGTTCCACCTGCGCCACGGCGTCAAGTTCCAGACGACGGCCTACTTCAAGCCGACCCGCGAATTCAACGCGGACGACGTCGTGTTTACGTTCCAGCGCATGCTGGACCCGAACCAGCCGTTCCGCAAAGCCTACCCGGTGCAGTTCCCGTACTTCACCGACATGGGCCTCGACAAGCTGATTACGAAGGTCGAGAAAGTCGATCCCTACACCGTCAAGTTCACGCTGAAAGAAGTGAACGCGCCGTTCATCCAGAACATGGCGATGGAGTACGCGTCGATCCTGTCGGCTGAATACGCAGACCAGTTGCTCAAGGCCGGCAAGGCCGCGGACATCAACCAGTATCCGGTCGGCACCGGCCCGTTCGTTTTCAAGAGCTACACGAAGGACGCGACGATCCGCTTCGATGGCAATCCTGACTATTGGAAGCCGGATACCGTGAAGATCTCGAAGCTGATCTTCGCGATCACGCCCGACCCGGGCGTGCGCGTGCAGAAGCTGAAGCGCGACGAATGCCAGGTGATGGCCTATCCGCGCCCCGCCGATATCTCGACGCTGAAGGCCGATCCGAACCTCGACATGCCGTCGCAGCCGGGCTTCAACCTCGGCTACCTGTCGTACAACGTGACGCACAAGCCGCTCGACAACGCCCAGGTGCGCCAGGCGCTCGACATGGCGATCAACAAGAAGGCGATCATCGATTCCGTGTACCAAGGCGCGGGTCAGGCCGCCCAGGCACCGATGCCGCCGACGCAATGGTCATACGACAAGAACCTGAAGCTGGCGTCGTACGATCCGACGAAGGCGAAGGATCTGCTGACGAAGGCCGGCTTCCCGAATGGCATGGACATCACGCTGTGGGCGATGCCGGTGCAGCGTCCGTACAACCCGAACGCGCGCCTGATGTCGGAAATGATTCAGGCCGACTGGGCGAAGATCGGCGTGCGCGCGAAGATCGTCACGTATGAGTGGGGCGAGTACATCAAGCGCGCCCACGCCGGCGAGGACGACACGATGCTGATCGGCTGGACCGGCGATAACGGCGATCCGGACAACTGGCTCGGCACGCTGCTCGGCTGCGACGCGGTGAACGGCAGCAACTTCGGCAAGTGGTGCTACAAGCCGTTCGACGACCTGGTCAAGAAGGGCCGCGAAACGCCGGATCAGGCGCAACGCACGCAGATCTACCAGCAAGCGCAGCAGATCTGGGCGCAGCAGCTGCCGTTCTCGCCGATCGCGCACTCGACCGTCTATCAGCCGGTCAGCAAGAAGGTGATCGACATGAAGATCGAACCGCTCGGGTATCTGCGTTTCGACGGTGTCGGGGTGAAGTAAGGCTCGCCGTTACGGCTTGCTGTTACGGTTCGCCGTCACGGTGCGCCGTTACGGCTTGCCGTAAGGCTCGCAAGGTACGCTTTTCAGCAGCCGCTGAAATTCCTCACAAAGTCCGGCGACGGGGGTCACGAGCCCCTTGTCGCCGGTCGCGTTTTTCCTCCTCGAAGATTTAGGGACGAACCATGTTCCGATTCGTTTTACGCCGCATCGGCATGGTGATACCGACATTCATCGGCATTACCATCCTCGCTTTCGCACTCATCCACCTGATACCGGGCGACCCCATCGAATTGATGATGGGCGAGCGCGGCGTCGATCCGGCCATGCACGCCGCCGCGCTCCACCAGCTCGGGCTCGACGAACCGCTGCCGATGCAGTATCTCCACTATGTCGGCCGCGCGCTGCACGGCAACCTCGGCATGTCGCTGATCACCAATACGAGCGTGATGGGCGAATTCCTCGCGCGCTTTCCGGCGACCGTCGAGCTGTCGTTCTGCGCGATGATCTTCGCGCTCGCCGTCGGCCTGCCGGCTGGCGTGTTAGCGGCGCTCAAGCGCGGCACGATCGTCGATCACGGCGTGATGGGCACCGCGCTCACCGGCTACTCGATGCCGATCTTCTGGTGGGGGTTGATCCTCATCATGTTCTTCTCGGCCGATCTCGGCTGGACGCCGGTGTCCGGCCGCATCGCGGTCGAATTCGACATTCCGCACGTCACCGGCTTCATGCTGATCGACGCGCTGCTCGCGCCCGATGAAGGCTCGTTCAAGTCGGCGGTGAGCCACCTGATCCTGCCGGCGATCGTGCTCGGCACGATTCCGCTCGCGGTCGTCGCGCGGATGACGCGTTCGTCGATGCTCGAAGTGCTGCGCGAAGACTACATCCGGACGGCTCGCGCGAAGGGTTTGTCGCCCGTGCGCGTGGTCGTCGTGCATGCGCTGCGCAATGCGCTGATTCCGGTCGTGACCGTGATCGGCCTGCAGGTCGGCACGCTGCTCGCGGGCGCGGTGCTGACCGAGACGTTGTTCTCGTGGCCGGGCGTCGGCAAGTGGCTGATCGATGCGATCAGCCGACGCGACTATCCGGTCGTGCAAGGAGGGATTCTGATGATCGCGACGCTCGTGATCGTCGTGAATCTCGTCGTCGATTTGTTGTACGGCGTGTTGAATCCGCGCATTCGCCATACGAGGTAACCACGCCATGGCTGACATTCAAAACACAGTCCCCCAAGCGGTCACGCCGCCCAGCGGCCGCGTGCTCGCCCTGCGCGAGTTCTGGGCCAACTTCTCACGCAACCGCGGCGCCGTCACGGCGGGCGCGATCGTGCTCGTGCTGATCTTCGTCGCGATCTTCGCGCCGCTGATCGCGCCGCACAGCCCGATCGAACAGTACCGCGACAACGTGAAGATCCCGCCCGCGTGGCTCGACGGAGGCAACTGGAAGTTCATCCTCGGCACCGACGAAGCGGGCCGCGATATCTTGTCCCGCCTGATGTACGGCGCGCGGATGTCGTTCTGGATCGGCTTCGTCTCCGTCGTGCTCGCGCTGATTCCGGGCATCGTGCTCGGCCTCGTCGCCGCCTTCTTCGACAAGTGGGCCGATACGCCGATCATGCGTCTCATGGACGTGCTGCTCGCGCTGCCGTCGCTGCTGCTCGCGGTGGCGGTGGTCGCAATCATCGGCCCGGGTCTCACGAACACGATGTTCGCGATCGCGATCGTCGCGCTGCCGGGCTACGTGCGTTTGACGCGCGCGTCGGCGCTCGGCGAGTTGCAGAAGGAGTACGTGACCGCCTCGCGCGTGGCCGGCGCCGGCACGCCGCGCCTGATGTTCTCGCAGGTGCTGCCGAACTGCACCGCGCCGTTGATCGTGCAGGCGACGCTCGGCTTTTCGTCGGCGATTCTCGATGCGGCGGCGCTCGGCTTCCTCGGCCTCGGCGTGCAGCCGCCGGCCGCGGAGTGGGGCGCGATGCTCGCTTCGGCGCGCGATTACATCGACAACGCGTGGTGGATCGTGACGATGCCCGGCCTCTCCATCCTGATCTCGGTGCTCGCGATCAACCTGCTCGGCGACGGGCTGCGCGACGCGCTCGACCCCAAACTGAAACGGATGGCCTGAACATGAGCAACAACCTGTTAACCGTCCGCAACCTGCGGGTGAATTTCAGCGGCCTGCCCGCCGTCGACGGCGTCGACATCAACATCGCCCCGGGCGAGGTGATCGGCATCGTCGGCGAGTCGGGCTCGGGCAAGAGCGTGACGATGATGGCCTTGATGGGCTTGATCGACGCGCCCGGCATCGTGACTGCCGACGAAATCACGTTCAACGGCCGCGACCTCCTGAAAGCGACGGCGAAAGAACGCCGCAAGATCGTGGGCAAGGACATCGCGATGGTGTTCCAGGATGCGTTGACGAGCCTGAACCCGAGCTACACCGTCGGCTATCAGATCAAGGAAGTGCTGAAGCTGCACGAAGGGCTGCGCGGCGACGCTTTGCACAAGCGCGCGCTCGAGCTGCTCGATCAGGTGGGCATTCCCGATGCGAAGAACCGCATCACTTCGTTTCCGCACCAGATGTCGGGCGGGATGAACCAGCGCGTGATGATCGCGATGGCCGTCGCGTGCAACCCGAAGCTCTTGATCGCCGACGAGCCGACTACCGCGCTCGACGTCACCATCCAGGCGCAGATCATGGACCTGCTCGTGAAGCTACAGAAGGAGCGTGGCATGGCGCTCGTGCTGATTTCGCACGATCTGGCGGTGGTGTCGGAAGTCGCGCAGCGCGTCGCGGTGATGTACGCGGGCGAGGTGATCGAGACGAACCGCGTGCCGGACATCTTCGCGGCACCTCACCATCCCTATACCGAGGCCCTGCTCGCCGCGATTCCCGAGCACAATATCGGCGCGGTGCGGCTCGCCGCGTTGCCGGGCATGGTGCCGGGCCGCGACGACCGCCCGAAGGGCTGCATGTTCGCGCCGCGCTGCAAGTACGTGGTGGACGATTGCATGAAGGCGCGGCCGGCGCTTGCTATGCTTGACGCGCCCGATGAACGGATGCGCACGCGCTGCATCAAGCCGCTCAACCTCGATTCGATCCACTCGAAGACCACCCCGCACGGAGGCGCCTGATGAATGCAGTACCCCAAACGCCTCACGCGCAGCAGGGTGAGGAGCCGGTGCTCGTCGCCGATCAATTGGCGAAGCACTACCAGGTCAAGCGCGGGATGTTCGGCCACGGCACCGTCAAGGCGTTGAACGGCGTGTCGTTCTCGCTGACGCGCGGCAAGACGCTCGCGGTGGTCGGCGAGTCCGGCTGCGGCAAGTCGACGCTCGCCCGCCAGCTCACGATGATCGAACCGCCCACGTCGGGGCGGCTGGTGGTCCAGGGCTATGACGTCGCGGGCGCCAGCAAGGAGAGGATTGCAGCGTTGCGCCGGAACGTGCAGATGGTGTTCCAGAATCCGTTCGCGTCGCTCAATCCGCGCAAGACCGTCGAGCAGACACTCGGCGAGCCGCTCGCGATCAACACCGCGCTTTCCGCCACCGAACGCGCCGAGCGCATCGCGCAGATCATGCGCACCGTCGGTCTCAGGCCCGAGCACGCCAAGCGCTATCCGCACATGTTCTCGGGCGGCCAGCGCCAGCGCGTGGCGATTGCGCGCGCGATGATCCTCGATCCGCAGATCGTCGTCGCCGACGAGCCGGTGTCCGCGCTCGACGTGTCGATCCAGGCGCAGATCCTGAACCTGTTCATGGACCTGCAGGACCAGTTCAAGACGAGCTACGTGTTCATCTCGCACAATTTGTCGGTGGTGGAGCACGTCGCCGACGACGTGATGGTGATGTACTTCGGCAGCGTCGCCGAGCTGGGCGACAAGAAGACGATCTTCGCGCGGCCGCGGCATCCGTACACGCGGTCGCTGATGTCGGCGACGCCGGCCATCTTCGAATCGGACCGGCGCATTCAGATCAAGCTGCAAGGCGAGCTGCCTTCGCCGCTCAATCCGCCGTCGGGCTGCACGTTCCATCAGCGTTGCCCGTATGCGGTCGAGCGGTGCCGCAGCGAGGTGCCGCAACTGCGCGAAGTGGATGGACGGCAGGTGGCGTGCCACCGTGCCGAAGAGGTAGGGGAGGCGGATGCCTGAAGCGCGGGCGGCGCGTCGCATTGCGCGCCGCTTGCACGAAGGCGGCACGAGCGCCGCCTTCGCGCGGCGCTGGTCAGCGCTCCTCCTGGTGAGCGCTGCGCTTGCGCTCATCCCGCGGGGTTCCGACGTACTGCTAGGTATAGCGCAGGCCGTCGCCGCGCCCGCCAACACGGCGATGCCGCCGGCGCATTTGCCGGTGCCCTCTTCAGCGCCGGCGAGCAGCCAGCCTCGGGCGTCGCTGCCTGGGTTTCACACGGCGCCGCCGAGTTTTCCGAGTACTAGCGGTGGTACCACCGCAAGCGGGCCGGTGCAGGTGCAGCCGGCACATATGCCGTTTTACGTCGCCACCAAAGGGCAGACGACGATCTACCTGCTCGGGACGCTGCATGTTGGCGACCCGTCCGACTATCCGGCTGCTCAGCCTTTTCGGCGGCCGATCTTGGCGGCTTTGGCTGCCTCTCCGACGCTCGCGCTGGAACTCTCTCCCGATGACCTGATCGAGTCACAGGACGATGTGACGAAGTACGGCGTCTGCTCGCGCGAGTGTCTGCCGCGTTTGCTGCCCGACGCGTTGTGGCGCAAGCTCGAGAATCGGCTGCGCGGTAATCCGGCTGCGTTGGATGAGATCAAGAAGACACGGCCTTGGCTCGCTGCGCTGTTGGTCGAGACGTATGACTCGCTCGCGGCTGGGCTGCAGACCGAATATGGGTCGGAAGCGCAGTTGCAGAACGTTTATCTGAAGACGAAGGGCAAGGTGGTGGGGCTTGAAACGCTCGGCGAGCAGATGCGCGCGTTCACGGGGCTGACGCTTGCCGAGCAGCGCGAGATGCTTGCGCAGGATTTGCAGCAGACACCGGCCGAGAACGTTGCCGATGTGATGGAGCTGCATCGGCTCTGGCGTATTGGCGATGCCGACGCGATTGCGGCGTGGGCATCGGCTAAGTCCGATAAGCTCGCTCGCTCGGAGCCGGTGTCGAACGCGATCGACAACAAGATCGTTTATGAGCGGAACCGGCGGTTTGTGGCGCGGATGCTTTTGATCGCGGGGCCGAATAAGCCGATCTTTGTGGCGATCGGGGCGTTGCACTTGGGTGGACCGAAGGGGGTGCTGGCATTGTTGCGCCAGCATGGCTTTGTGGTGGAAGCCAGCTAAACCTTTTCTCACGCAGCGCTCGATGCATTCCACTCACCAAGCGCTGCGCGTGTACCGTCACAAAAACATCAAAAAATTCAGCAAGAAGATATTCACAACCAACAACGTCAACGCCGTCGGCACCTGCACCTTGATCACCGCATTCTTATCCGGCAACTCCAACAGCGCGGCCGGCACGATATTGAAGTTCGCCGCCATCGGCGTCATCAACGTCCCGCAATAGCCCGAGAACATCCCGATCGCGACCATCGTCGCGGGATTCCCATGGAACACGTTGACGAGAATCGGCACGCCGACTCCGCCCGTCATCACCGGAAACGCGGCGAAGCCGTTGCCCATCACCATCGTGAAGAGCGCCATGCCGACGCAATAGACGGCCACCGCCACCAGCCGGTAATCGAGGTTGATATAAGCCGTCGTGACATGCGCGACCGCTTTGCCCACCCCCGCATCGGAAAACACGAGTCCGAGCATGCCGAGCATCTGCGGCAGCACCGCGGCCCACGACAACGCGTCGACCAAGCGCCGCGCCTCCTTCATCGATTGCCCGACGGTATCGCGCGTCATCACGCAGGTAATCGCGAGTGCGATCACGCAGCCAAAGCCGAAGCCGATCAGCGTCACGTTCTTCGGATCGACGAGCGGCGTGCCGCCGAACAACAGATGGCTCGCGGCAAGCGTCACGACGACCGTGATTACGGGAATCGTCAGCGCCGGGATGAAGAGCTTGTTGCCGAGACGCGTCGCGCTTGCGCGACGTGCGTCTTCCGAGAGCGTCTTCGGCTTGCCCGGCGTCACGCCGCCGAAGCCGGCGATCAACGCCATCACGATCACGAGCGCGCCGACCGCTTCGACCGGCAGCTTGTCGCCGATCAGAAAGATGAACGCATACAGAATCCAAAAGCCGCCCGCAGCAAAACGCCGTGGATGCGCTTTATCGACGAGGATCATCCCGCCGACGATCAAGAGCGTGAGCCCGACGAGCCAGAACAAATAGTTGAGCGTGATCGTCATGCCTGGTCTCCTGCGGCGTTCGTGGTGTCTTGCGCGGCATCGGCCTTGGCGTCGGCTTCGGATCGGCCGGCGCGTTGCCCGCCGAGCTCGTGTTCCAGCCGGCGATCGAGCAAGTAAAGCCTGAAGCCGTGGATCAGGAACGCGCAGATCGCAGTCGGAATCCCCCACACCGCGACGTGCTGCGGCTCGACGCTGATGCCCGCTTCCTTCAGGAACGTGACCATCAGCACGATCGCGCCGAACGCGACGAAGATGTCCTCGCCGAAGAAGAGCCCGACGTTGTCCGTCGACGCCGCGTACGCGCGCAGCCGGTAGCGCACCGCGTCGCTGATCTTGCCGAAGCGGGTTTCGGTCGCGCCCTCGGCCATCGGCGCGAGCAGCGGCCGCACCATCTGCGGATGTCCGCCGAGTCCGGTCAGTCCGGCCGCGGCAGTCAGCTCGCGCACGAGCAGATAGATGATGAGCAGCCGTCCGGCGGTCGCGGTCTTGATGCTGGCGATCCACATCTGCGCCCGCTCGCGCAGGCCGTGCCGTTCGAGGAGCCCGATCACCGCGAGCGGCAAAAAGATGATGATCGGGATGTTGCGGGTCTTCAAAAAGCCGCTGCCGATCGCGGCGAGGATCTTGTCGGGCGGGAAATGCGCGGCGAGCGCGGTCACGATCGAGGCAGCCGCGACGATCAGCATCGGATTGAAGCGCAGCAAGAATCCAATGATGATGACGGCTACCCCGATCAGCGGCCAAAGGCTGACGGTGGTCTGCATGTAGTTGTCTCCAAACGGTGTCCAACCAAACCGCCGCGCTGCTTGCCTCGGCGCGCGGGTAGCGCGCGAAGCGGGCAATGCGGCGAACCTCCTCGGAAGCGCGGCACGCTATGGGTTTTATTCGTGTCGCGGGTTTGCTTCGGGCGGCTCTTCTGATGGTTGTCCTGGTTGTCTGGCCGCTGGGACTGCACTTGGCAGACGCCCCGCAAGGAGCGGGGCGTCTGTCGTACTGCGATGCTGGTTTAGGCTGCGCTCTCCGTTAAGCCGCCGGCTCAGGCGCGCAGCGCGCTGGCGGGGTGGACCTCGATGCCGCTGGCCTCGAGCGCGTTGCGAATCCGGCGCGCAAAGGCGAGGGCGTGCGGACCGTCGCCGTGCAGGCAGATCGTCTGGGCGTTGAGCGGCACCCACTTGCCGTCGATCGCTTTCACTTTCCGCTCGCGCACCATCGTGAGCGTGCGTTCGAGCATTTCGTCTTCGTCGTCGATCATCGCGCCGGGCTGGCCGCGCGGCACGAGCGAGCCGTCGGAGCGATAGCCGCGGTCGGCGAACACCTCCTCGATCGCGACAAGCCCGGCGCGGCGAGCCGCGTCGACGAAGCTGCTGTTCGCGAGACCGAACACGGCAACGGAAGGATCGAAGTCGTGCACCGCCGACACGATCGCATCGGCGATCGCCGGGTCGCGCGCGGCCTGGTTGTACAGCGCGCCGTGCGGCTTCACGTGGACGATGCGCCCGCCCTCGGCCTGCGCGATCGCGGACAGCGCGCCGAGCTGGTAGAGCACGCCCGCGTAAATGTCGCCGGCGGGCAGGTCCATCTCTTTCCTGCCAAAGTTTTCCGGGTCGTTGAAGCTCGGGTGCGCGCCGATCGCCACGCCTTTTTCGACGGCCCAACGCACGCAGTCGCGCATCGCATTGGCGCCGCCCGCGTGCCAGCCGCACGCGATGTTTGCCGAGCTGACGAAATCCAGCAGCGCCTCGTCGAATCCACAGCCTTCGCCGAGATCGGCATTCAAATCGATTTCCATGGTGATGACCTCTTCTCTTCTGGTGATGCTATGGCCTGTTATCCGAGCGAACAGGCCCTAGGCGGCGCGCGTCTCTTTGCGCAGCCGCTCCTCATGCATGGCGATCGCGGCATCGATCTGCCGCAGATACGCCCGTTCTTCGTGGAGCGCGTAGAGCGCTTCTTCTTGCGTTGTCGGGATGAAGCGGATGCTGCCGTTCAGGCGCACCTGCGCGAGTTTCCAGAGGTCCGCGCGAATCACCGCGCCGATCTTCGGGTAGCCGCCGGTGGTTTGCGCGTCGCTCATCAGCACGATCGGCTGGCCGTTGGGCGGCACCTGGATCGTGCCCGGCAGCACCGCGTGCGAGAGCAGATCGCCGGGCTGCGTGCGCTTGAGCTGCGTGCCGGCGAGGCGGTAGCCCATGCGATTGCTGTTCGGCGTCACCACCCATTCGTCTGTCCAGAAGGCGTCATGCGCGTCCGCCGTGAAGCTGTCGTATTCCGGGCCGCGCAAGACGCGGATCGGCACGGCCCAGTCGGCGCCCAGCCCATGTTTGCCGCGCCGCACCGGCTCGTGCGCGAACAGCACGAAGCGGCACCAGGCCGGCGCCTTCACGCCGAACTCGGGCGCCTCCGGCGATACGCTCCTGCCGTTGGCGAATAGGTTGCCTATCGGCAGGCGGTCGCCATCCTTTAGCGCCCGGCCGCCCAGGCCGCCGAAGCGGGCGCCGAGATCGGTGCTGCGCGAGCCGAGCATCGGCAGCACGTCGATGCCGCCCGCGACGCAGACATAGGCGCGCATCCCGCGCTTGGCGGCGTGCAAGATCAGTTCCTGGCCGGCCTTCACCGGCAGGCTCCACCACGAGTAGACCGGCTTGCCGTCGAGCGTCGAACCGAACTCGGTGCCGGTGATCGCGACGCGCGTCGCGCGCGCGAAGCGCAGGACCGTCGGTCCCATCGTCACTTCGAGCGCCGCTGCCTGCGGCCGGTTGCCGACGAGGCGGTTGCCGACTTCGAGCGCGAGCGTGTCGAGCGCGCCGCCGAGCGCGATGCCGAGGTGCCGCCAGCCGGGCCGTCCGAGATCCTGAATCGTCGTGAGAAGCCCCGCGCGAATGACGTCGATCATCGATGGAGCCCCGCGACGGTGAAGCGCACCCGGTCGCCCGGCTGCAGCAGCGTGGGCGGCGTGCGCGCCGGATCGAACAGGGTGAGCGAGGTGCGGCCGATCAACTGCCAGCCGCCGGGGGCCGCCGCCGGATAGATGCCGGTCTGCGCGCCGCCGATGCCGACCGACCCGGCCGGCACCTCGAGCCGCGGCGCTGCGCGCCGGGGCGTGTGCAGGGCGTCCGCGAGCCCGCCCAGGTAGGCGAAGCCCGGCTGGAAGCCGAGGAAGAACACGACGTAGTCGCCCGCCGCGTGACGCTCGACCACTTCGTCCGGCGTGAGCCCCGTGTGCTCGGCGACTGCGAGCAGATCGGGCCCGAACTCGCCGCCGTACTCGACCGGCACC
This sequence comes from Trinickia violacea, assembly GCF_005280735.1. Taxonomy (NCBI): domain Bacteria; kingdom Pseudomonadati; phylum Pseudomonadota; class Betaproteobacteria; order Burkholderiales; family Burkholderiaceae; genus Trinickia; species Trinickia violacea. Next base: position 4,571,529 of record NZ_CP040077.1, on the reverse strand, counting down.
TCGACTTCGCGGCCCGCTGCCGCCGCACCCGGCTCGCGCTCCATGGCGGCGGCAAGTTCGGCGGCGAGCGCCTCGGCGTCAGTGGCGAGCGGGTCGAACACGATCGTCAGGTTGTTCATGCCGGGCACGACTTCGACCACGTGCGGCCATTGCCGCGCGGCTTCGGCCGCGGCCCAGATGCGCCGCTGGCGATCGAGCGTCGCGGGTGGCGGCGTCTCGCAGACCAGGGCGGTGTCGCCGAACGGGTAGATACGCGGTTGGCTCATCGGTATGAAGAGTGAGTGGACGAAGGCGGCCCTGAGGCGAACCGGGCGTGATTCCATGCAAAGCTGCCAAGGTCGCTAGGATACATTGTCGATAAAATATTGAGATATTCCCAATAAGCGTTTTTGCTAGGAGCGCGACGACTTGCACGCGTCGTACACTTCCGGCACTTCCCACTTTCATCTTGAAAACCGCCGACCATGTCGCGTCACCCGACCAAGATCGTTTCATCGGAACATCTCGTCTCTGATACGAGTGCGGAATTATCCGAGTTCGAATATGGCCTCATCATGGCAAGCAACGCGTTCAACCGCTGGATGGTGCGCTGCATGTCGGCCGCGGGCGCGAAGGACATGACGGCGATCGAAGTCTCGCTGCTGCATCACGTGAGCCATCGCGAGCGCAAGAAGAAGCTCGCGGACATTTGCTTCGTGCTGAATATCGAAGACACGCACGTCGCCACGTACGCTCTGAAGAAGCTGGTGACTAGAGGGTACGTAAAAAGCGAAAAGACAGGCAAGGAAGTGTTCTTTTCCGCCACCCAGGCGGGACGCGACCTCTGCATCAAGTACCGCGAGGTACGCGAGAGCTGCCTGATCGCCACGCTCAAGGAAAGCGGCCTGACCAACGAGCAGATCGGCGAAGCCGCGCAGCTGATGCGCAACGCGTCTGGCTTGTACGACACCGCGGCGAGGGCAGCGGCGTCGCTATAAAACCGTTTTCGGCGCGCTGAAGTACCTTCCTGTCTCTGTGACGATCGCATCGAGCGGCACGTCGTGCGCCTCGCGCGGCAGCGCGCTCGTCCTGCACGCCTCGAAGGCGATGCCCACGGTGACCGGCCTGGACGCCCCCGGCCAAGCCGCAAGCGTGCGGTCGTAATAGCCGCCGCCGTAGCCCAGCCGATAGCCGACGTCGTCGAACCCCAAACAGGGCACGAGGAGCAGATCGGGCATCAGCACGCGCGCCGACTCCGGCTCGGGAATCCGATGATGGCCGATTTTCATCGGCGCGCCCGGCGACCACTCATGAAATTCGAGTGCCGTGCCGATATCCGGAATGACGGGCAGCGCGGCCTGTCGATGCGCGTCGAGCGAGAGCCAAAGAGCCAGCGATTCGCGCGCGTCGAACTCGCCGGGCAGCGGCCAGTAAAAACCGGCGACGCGCGGTGCAAAGTGTTCCAGAATTTCGCGGATACGAGCACCGAGCGCGGCATGGCTGTCAGGCGCGCAGATCGCGGTTTTACGCGCTTCGAGCAGTGTTTTTCGCAGCTCGCCTTTGCGTTTTGACGCGGGGTTGCGTGCTATGCTTTCGCTCAATTTTGTGCTCCAGAAACAACGCAGAAATAACGATGTTCAATCGACTTCACCGAGTATATCGCGCGGTCAGTTTTGCTCTTGCCGCTGCGACGCTCGTCGCGTGCGGCACGGCTTCCGCCGTGCGTCCCGCCCCCCTCTCCCCGCTCTCCGGCGACGATCAGATTTTCATCCAGTTGCGTGAGGCCGCCCGCAACAACGATCCCGATCGCGCGGCGCAGCTGGCGAGCATGATCCCGAATTACCCGGCGCCGACGTATCTCGAATACTTCCAGATCAAGCCGCAGCTTTTCGACGGCTCGGGGCACGCGAAGCTCGACGCGCCGGATGAGCCGGTGCTGTCCTTCCTGCAGCGCTACGACGGCACGGCGATCGCCGACCGTCTGCGCAACGATTACCTCGCCGTGCTCGGCGCGCGTCACGATTGGAAGAACTTCGACGCGCAATATGCGCGCTTCGTGCTGAACGACGACACGCAAGTGAAGTGCTACGCGCTCGAATCGAAGATGTCGCGAGGCGAGAACGTTGCCGACGCGGCGCGCGTGCTGCTGGTCGAGCCGAAGTGGTACGGCGACGGTTGCGTCGACCTGATCACGGCGCTCGGGGGCAGCCAGCAATTCACGCCGAACGACGTCTGGCAGCAGATCCGTCTGTCGTACGAGCAAGGCCAAACGGCGACGGGCGGCAAGCTCGTCGATGCGCTCGGTTCCGCCGCGCCCGACCCGACGCTCTTCCAGCAGGCCACCACCACGCCGCCGCTCTTGCTCGCCAAGGGCGTGACGTCCGATTCGACCTCGCATCAGCTGGCGCTGGTCGCCATCACACGCATGGCGGCCAACGACCCGGCCACGGCCGCTGCCACGTTCGCGGCGGTGGCGCCGTCGCTCGCCGCGCCCGAGCGCGCGATCGGCTGGGGCACGATCGCCTATCAGGCGGCGGCACGGCAGGTTTCGGGCGCGGTCGACTGGTTCCGGCTGTCGGCGAACGCGCCGCTTTCGTATCCGGCCTACGAGTGGCGCGTGCGCAGCGCACTGCTCGCCGGCGACTGGACGATGGTGCGCTGGTCGATCGAACAGATGCCGGCCGAGCTGCGCGCGCGTCCGGCGTGGGTCTACTGGCATGGGCGCGCCTTGAAACAGCTCGGCGACACCGTGAACGCCAACCAGGACTTCGAGCAAATCGCTGGGAACTTCAATTTCTACGGTCAGCTCGCGTCCGAGGAACTCGGCCAGAAGATCACGATTCCGCCGCAAACCAAAGTGACGGACGAAGAAGTGGAGCAAGCGTCCCAGACGCCGGGCTTCGCGCTCGCGCAGCGCTTCTTCGCGCTGAATCTGCGGCTCGAAGGCAATCGCGAGTGGAACTGGCCGCTGCGCCAGATGACCGATCGCCAGCTTCTCGCCGCCGCCGAGTACGCGCGCCGTATCGAGCTGTATGACCGCACCGTCAATACCGCCGACCGCACCCAGGTCGAGCACGACTTCTCGCTGCGCTACCTGTCGCCGTTCCGCGATATCGTCGAGCGCGACGCGCAGTCCAACGGGCTCGACGTCGAATGGGCCTACGGCCTGATTCGTCAGGAGTCGCGCTTCATCATCAACGCGCGTTCGGAAGTCGGTGCGGGCGGCCTGATGCAGCTGATGCCGGGCACGGCGCAGATGGTGGCGAAAAAGATCGGCCTCGGCCCGCTCTCGCGAGCCCAGATGAACGACATCAACACCAATATCCTGCTCGGCACGAACTATTTGTCGATGATCTACAATCAATTCGACGGTTCCGCCGTGCTCGCCACGGCCGGCTACAACGCCGGTCCCGGCCGTCCGCGCCAGTGGAAGGCCAACCTTTCGCGCGGCGTGGAAGGCGCGATCTTCGCGGAAACGATTCCGTTCAACGAGACCCGCGACTACGTCAAGAACGTGCTGTCGAACACGGTCTATTACGCGGCGCTGTTCGAAGGCAAGCCGCAATCGCTGAAAGAGCGGCTCGGCTACATCATGCCCTGACGCGCAGTACGCATCGCCGCCGCGCGGGCCGTCAGGCACCGCGCGGCGATCGGCCTTAGCGCCAGCGCCGTCTCTCCACCCAGGGAGTCGAAGATGCGACATCAATGCATTGCCCTCATCGGCGGCTCGGGTTTCATCGGCAGCCATCTCACGAACGCGCTGATCGCCGCGGGCAAAGACGTGCGAATTGCCACGCGCCGCCGCCAGAACGCGAGTCATCTCACGCTCCTCCCGGTCGACGTCATCGAAGCCGATGTCTTCGATCCCGTTCAGCTCGCGAGCTTCGTCGAGGGGGCGGACGCGGTCGTCAATCTCGTCGGCACGCTGCATGGCGGCAGAGGCGATCCCTATGGCCCCGGGTTCGCGAAGCTGCATGTCGAGTTGCCGTCGAAGATCGTCGCGGCTTGCGAAGGCAAGCGCGTGCACCGGCTGATTCACGTGAGCGCGATCGGCGCCGATCCGCGCGGGCCGAGCATGTATCTGCGTTCGAAAGGCGACGGAGAGAAGGCCGTGCACGCGTCGGCGGCGCTGGCTTGGACGATTTTCCGGCCGTCGGTCGTGTTCGGCCCCGAGGACGCGTTCCTCAATACGTTTGCGTTCCTGCAGCGCATGTTTCCCGTGATCCCGCTCGCCAAGCCGGACGCGAAGTTCCAGCCGGTCTACGTCGGCGATGTCGAGAAGGCGATCGTCAACGTGCTCGATCTCGATGCCGCGGGCGGGCATACTTACGAACTCGGCGGCCCGGCGGTGTACACGCTCGAGCAACTGGTGAAGTTTTGCGGCGAAACGATCGGCCGCGAGGCCCGCATCGTCCGCTTGCCGGACACGCTCGCGCGGCTTCAGGCGCTTTCGTTCGAGATGCTTCCCGGGGAGCCGATGCTCACGCGGGACAATCTCGACTCGATGAAGATCGACAGCGTGATGCACGGCCCGCTCGCGCCGGAATTGGGCGTCGAGCCGGTCGGAATCGATGTCATCGCGCCGGTGTATCTGAGCGGCGCGTCGTTGCGTTCACGCTTCAACGCGTTTCGCGCCCATGCGGGCCGCTGACGTGTCTGTCCATCCATCCAACCTGCCTCTTGCCTAGAACATGAAGCTGATAATCGGTGACAAGAACTATTCGTCGTGGTCGATGCGTCCGTGGGTATTGATGAAGCATTTCGGCATTCCGTTCGAGGAAGTCGTGATCTGGTTGAATGAGCCCGATACGAATGCGCGCATTCTCGAGCATTCGCCGTCGGGCAAGGTGCCGTGTCTGGTCGGCGACGACGGCGGCTCGGTCTGGGAAACGGTCGCGATCGTCGAGACGCTCGCCGAGCGCTACCCGCAACACGCGCTGTGGCCGCGCGACGCGGCGGCGCGTGCGCACGCGCGCAGCGTGTGCGCCGAAATGCACGCGGGGTTCGGCGAAATGCGCTCGTCGATGTCGATGAACATTCGTGCGAAGCGGCCGGGCAAGGGCGCCACACCGGGCGCGCTCGCCGACGTGGCGCGCGTCGATGCAATCTGGCGCGAGTGCCTGGCCAAGCACGGCGGCCCGTTTCTGTTCGGCGAGTTCGGCATTGCCGATGCGATGTACGTGCCTGTCGTGATGCGCTTCAGGACGTACACGCCGAAGCTGTCCGACGAGGCGCAGGCGTACGCGGCGCGAATCACGGCGCTGCCGGCGGTGGCCGCGTGGATCGAAGACGCAATGGTCGAACCGCACCCCGTCGCCTATCTCGACCAAGACGAATGAATATCTACGCAGTAGGCGGCGCGATTCGCGACGAACTGCTCGGCATGCCCGTGTCCGATCGCGATTACGTCGTGGTCGGCGCGACACCCGAGCAGATGGTCGCGCAGGGATACCGTCCGGTCGGCAAGGATTTCCCGGTGTTCCTGCATCCGGACACGCATGAGGAATACGCGCTCGCGCGCACCGAGCGCAAAACCGCCGCCGGCTATCACGGCTTCCAGTTCTTCTACGCGCCCGATGTCACGCTCGAGGAGGACCTGGCGCGCCGCGACCTGACGGTCAACGCGATGGCGCGCTTGGTGCGTCCGGACGGCGAGCTGACTGGGCCGGTCATCGATCCGTTCGACGGTCAGGCGGATTTGCACGCGCGGGTTTTCCGGCACGTCGGTGAGGCGTTTGTCGAAGATCCGGTGCGCATCCTGCGCCTCGCACGCTTTGCCGCGCGCTTTCACGACTTCACCGTCGCGCCCGAGACGCTCGCACTGATGAAGACGATGGTCGCGGCGGGCGAAGTCGACGCGCTCGTGCCGGAGCGCGTCTGGCAGGAGGTATCGCGCGGCCTGATGGAAAAGAAGCCGTCGCGGATGTTCAGCGTGTTGCGCGAATGCGGCGCGCTCGCGCGCATTCTGCCGGAGATCGACAACCTGTTCGGCGTGCCGCAGCGTGCGGACTATCACCCGGAAGTCGATACCGGGGTGCACGTGATGATGGTCGTCGACCACGCGGCGGCGCAGGGCTACGCGCTGACGGTGCGCTTCGCCGCGCTCACCCACGATCTCGGCAAGGCGACGACGCCCGAGGACGTGCTGCCGCGCCACATCGGCCACGAAGGGCGCAGCGTCGAGTTGCTGAAACCGCTCTGCGACCGGCTCCGCGTGCCGAACGATTGCCGTGAGCTGGCGCTGCTGGTCGCGCGCGAGCACGGCAATATTCATCGCGTGATGGAGATGGGCGCGGCCGCGCTCGTGCGCCTCTTCGAGCGCAGCGACGCGCTGCGCAAACCGGCGCGTTTTGCCGAATTCCTGCAGGCGTGCGAGTCGGATGCGCGCGGGCGGCTCGGGTTCGAGACGCACGCGTTTCCCGAAGCCGGGCGGCTACGAGACGCGCTGATCGCGGCGCGCGCGGTCGATGCTGGCGCGGTTGCGCAGACCTGCGCGGGCCAGCCCGAGCGGATCAAGGAAGCGGTGCATCAGGCGCGCGTGGCGGCGGTGGGGCGGGTGATCGCGGTGGGGTGATCCAGCGGTCCGGCGCTTCAAAACAACCGCACCAACAACGACACCACCATCGACACAACCAAAGTCGACATAAACGGAAACGGATACTGGCGTCCGCCGATTCTCAGCGTGACATCCCCCGGCATCCGGCCGATGCCGATCTTCTTGAGCCACGGCCACGAGCCGGACAGGATCGCGACCGCGATGAAGGTGGTGAAGAGCCAGCGGATCATCGCGAGTCGCCCAGACTCAGAGCGTGTGGGAACGGTCGCCGCGCGCGAAGGCGTCTAGCGTGCCGTCGATACCGCGCGAGAACGCGATCACTTTGAAGAGCTCGCCCATCTCGGCCTCCGAAATCAGCTTCTGCACAGCGTTGGCGGCAGGCAGGAAGCGGGCGGCGTCGTTCGGATCGAACTCGGCGAGCGCGTCGGTGATGCCCGCGTTCAGCAGAAAGCGCGCTTGCGACGTGTAGCCCAGCAGATCCGCGCCGGCTTCGACGCCGGCTTCGGCGATTCCGGTGAATTCGACGTGCGCGGTGATGTCCTGCAAGCCGGGGTAGACGAACGGATCGCCGTGCGCGCGATGCCGGTAGTGGCACATCAGCGTGCCTTGCGCGCGCTGCGGATGGTAGTACTCGTGGCGCGGAAAGCCGTAATCGATGAAAAACGCCGCGCCGCGCGCGAGCATCGTGCAGATCGTGCGCGTGAAGGCACGGCCCGCTTCGTGCGTTTCGGTGACGTAGTCGCCCGCGATTCCGGTTTCGGCGAGCAAGGCCGCGTCCGCCGGCGAGGTCACGGGGCGGTCTTCGAACGCGAGCGCGCCGCCATCGAACACAACGCCGCGCTCGCGCCATAGGTCGCCCGCGTGCGAGAACAGGCGCACCGGCATCGCATCGAGCACTTCGTTGCCGATCACGACGCCTTCGAACGTCTCGGGCAGCGCGTCGAGCCACCGCACGCGCGACGCGAGCGCCGGCGCCTGGGCTTCGATCGTCTCGCGCTGCCGCTCGCGCAGCTCGCCGGACAAATCGACGATCGAGTAGCTGTCGAACGAGGCGCCGAGCGCGTCGAGCGCGACCAGCAGGCCCGCCGCGAGCTTGCCCGTGCCCGCGCCGAACTCCATCAGATGCCGCGTGCCGCTCGCTTCGAGCGCCTGCGCAAGCGGGCGCGCGAGCGTCGCGGCAAAGAGCGGCGAGAGTTCGGGCGCCGTGACGAAGTCGCTGCCGTCCTCGGCGCGGCGCCCGAATTTGACGGCGCCGCCGCTGTAGTAGCCGAGTCCCGGCGCGTACAGCGCGCGTTCCATGTAGAGATCGAAGGGCAGCCAGCCGCCGGCCGCGGCGATCTCGTCGCTGATTAGCGCGACGAGCTTTTCGGACGCGCCGAGCGCGGTCGGACCGGGAGCAGGTAAACTATCGGGTTGGTGAGCTTTTTGATTCATCCCGGCATTGTAAATGACCGTCTCGTTCGACATTTCCGGCAATTCCGCCGCTAAACGCTCCAGCGCGGCCGCAGAACGCTCCGGCGAGCCCGGCGCTTCCGCTTCCTCGCGCGCCGTGCTGATTACCGGCGCTGCCCGCCGCATCGGCCGGGCGCTCGCGCTCGGCTTTGCGGCGCGCGGCTGGGACGTCGCCGTGCATTTCAGCGCGTCGCGCGAGGAAGCGCAGGCGCTCGTCGCCGAAATCGGTGCGCTCGGCCGCCGCGCAGTGGCGCTGCAGGCCGATTTGGCCGTCGAGGCCGAGGTGGCGCGGCTCGTCCCCGCCTGCGTCGCGGCGTTCGGCCGGCTGACCTGCGTCGTCAACAACGCGTCGCGCTTCGAGGAAGACACGGCGCAGGATGTCGCTTACGACAACCTGCTGACGTCGATGGCGATCAACGTCGGCGCGCCGCTCGCACTGGCGCGCGCGTTGTACGACGCGACGCCCGCGTCGGCGGCCGAGGACGAAACGCTGCGCGCGGTCGTCATCAACGTGCTGGATCAGAAGCTCTATAACCTGAATCCCGACTATCTGTCGTACACGCTGTCGAAGGCCGCGCTGCAGACGGCGACGGTGACGCTCGCGCAGGCGCTCGCGCCGAAAGTGCGGGTGGTCGGCCTCGCGCCGGGGCTCACGCTCCAGTCCGCCGACCAGACGCCGGAAGGCTTCGCCGCCGCGCACCGCGTGACGCCGCTTGGCCGCGCGTCGCGGCCCGAGGATCTGGTGGCGGCGGCCTGCTATCTCGCCGACGCGCCGGGCGTGACCGGCACGACGCTCGTCGTCGACGGCGGCCAGCACCTCGTGCCGCTGCCGCGCGACGTGATGTTTTTGACTTGAGCTGTTGAACGGCGCGTGGAGGCATCGAAGCCCCGCGTCGCCCCAAGCGAATATTTAGCGTGCCCGCCACGCCCCTTTTTAGACTGGAACGAACATGGTTGCCGCACTCTCGCACCCCCGGCTCGCCGACTGCCGCAGGCTCTTCCTGCGCAACTACGAGGTGTACATCAACATCGGCGTGCACGACTTCGAGAAGCGCGGCGAACAGCGCGTGATCATCAACGTCGAGCTGTTCGTGCCGCTTGCACTGTCCACGCCCGTGGAAGACAAGCTGCGCGAAGTCGTCGACTACGATTTCATGCGCGCGACGATCGCGAAGCGCGTCGAGCAAGGGCATATCCACCTGCAGGAAACGCTCTGCGACGACGTCGCGAAAGCGATGCTCGCCCATCCGCACGTGCGCGCCGTGGCCGTATCGACGGAAAAGCCCGACGTTTATCCGGACTGCGACGCCGTGGGCGTCGAAGTTTTCCGCATCAAAGAGGACTGAGCATGAGCGCTTCTGAGATCCTGACGGACGGCGCAGTCAGCGCCGAAGCCGGCGGCGCCGAAGCCGGAAAACGCCGCGCGCTCACACGCCATGAGCAAAAAGAGGCGTACGAGAACAACAAGCTCTTCAAGCGTCTCGCGCGCCTCGTCGGCCAGGCGATCGGCGACTACAACATGATCGAGCAAGGCGACAAGGTGATGGTGTGCCTGTCGGGCGGCAAAGACAGCTACGCGATGCTCGACGTCCTGTTGCGTCTGCGCGAACGCGCGCCGATCGATTTCGACATCGTCGCGGTCAATCTCGACCAGAAGCAGCCCGGCTTTCCCGAACACGTGCTGCCCGAGTACCTGACCAAGCTCGACATCCCGTTTCACATCGAGAATCAGGATACGTACAGCATCGTCAAGCGCCTCGTGCCCGAGGGCAAGACGACCTGCTCGCTGTGCTCCCGGCTGCGGCGCGGGATTCTCTACCGCGTCGCCGGCGAGCTCGGCGCGACGAAGATCGCGCTCGGCCACCATCGCGACGACATCCTGCAGACGCTGCTGCTGAACCTGTTCTACGGCGGCAAGCTGAAGGGAATGCCGCCGAAGCTGCAATCAGACGACGGCAAGAACATCGTGATTCGCCCGCTCGCATATGTGAAGGAGACCGATCTCGAGAAATACGCCGAGCTGCGCGAGTTCCCGATCATCCCGTGCAATCTGTGCGGCAGTCAGCCGAACCTGAAGCGCGCGGAGATGAAGGCGTTGATTCGCGAGTGGGACAAGCGCTTCCCGGGGCGCGTCGAGAATATGTTCAACGCGCTGTCGAACGTCGTGCCGTCGCACTTGATGGATACGGGCCTGTTCCCGTTCACGAGCCTGCGCGCGACGGGCGAGGCCGATCCGGCGGGCGACATCGCCTTCGACGAAGAGCCGTGCTCGACCGATGCTTCCGAAGGCATCGGCGGACCCGGCGGCAAGCCGATTTCGATCGTCCAGTTCGACGATCTCTGATCCCGGATGGCGCGATACGTAACGATACCTATCGCGCCATTTTCTTTTCCAGCATGGCTTTCACGTCCGGCCATTCGGTATCGATGATGGAAAAGCGCACGGAGTTGCGCTTGTGGCCGTCGGGCATGATGCGCTCGTTTCGACCGGTGTGGGGGCCTGTCGTGGTTCTAGGAAAGTGGGGCGGTGTGGATCTTTCGCTAGCACCACGATTTTCGTAAATTGTGGGTTGTCCGACGCGCCGTCGCGCTTCACTCAATCAAGGAATCGGTCATGGCAACCACGAACCCCTATCAGCAACCCGTCGGCGAACCGGTTCCCGATTGGACCGCGCGTCCGCAGCCGCCGCGCGTTTCCCTCGACGGCCGCGCTTGCCGGCTCGAGCCGCTCGACGCGTCGAAGCACGCCGCCGATCTCTACGACGCCTACCGCCAAGCCGCAGACGGCCGAGACTGGACCTACATGTCGTCCGGCCCGTTCGCCGATGCCGCGGCCTACCGCGAGTACGCCGAGCGGATCGCCGCCAGCCAGGATCCGCTGCACTACACGGTGATCGATCTGAAAACGCAGCGCGCCGTCGGCACGCTGGCGCTGATGCGCATCGATCCGGCCAATGGCGTGATCGAAGTCGGTTTCGTCGCGTTTTCGCCGTTGCTCAAGCGCACCACGGTCTCGACCGAGGCGCAGTACCTGCTGATGAAGCACGTCTTCGACGATCTCGGCTATCGCCGCTACGAGTGGAAGTGCGATAGCTTGAACGCGCCTTCGCGCGAGACGGCGGCGCGTCTCGGCTTCCAGTTCGAAGGGATCTTCCGCCAGGCGATCGTCTACAAAGGGCGCAGCCGCGACACCGCGTGGTTTTCGGTCATCGATAAGGAATGGCCCGCACGGCGCGCGGAATTCGAGCAATGGCTCGCCCCGGAAAACTTCGATGCCGAGGGCAGGCAGCGCAGGTCCCTGACGGCCATTCGCAGCGCGCAAGCGGCGAGCCGATAGCGCACGGCGGCATCCGGCGCCGCCGCTTCCGGATGCCCGGCGCGAATCCGAGGAATGAGGGTGCGTGCGGCCTCATAGCAAGGGATGGCGTCGCAACCCACATGCTAGAATGGCCCGCTCAAAACTCCTCTCTTCGCCGATGCCATGAACATCGTGATTTTGGCGGCAGGCGCCGGCAAGCGGATGCGTTCCGCGCTGCCCAAGGTGCTTCATCCTCTGGCCGGCAGGCCGCTTCTCTCCCATGTGATCGATACCGCACGCACGTTGAAGCCCGGGCGGCTCGTCGTGGTGGTCGGTCATGGCGCCGAGCAGGTCCGTGAGGCCGTCGCCGCGCCTGATGTGCAGTTTGCGCTGCAGACCGAACAGCTCGGCACCGGACACGCGGTCCAGCAGGCGCTGCCGCTCCTCGATCCGTCGCAACCCACCCTCGTGCTTTACGGCGACGTGCCGCTCACGAAGGCCAGCACGCTGAAGCACCTGACCGACGCGGCCGTGGAAGGCCGCTATGGCGTGCTCACCGTGACGCTCGACGATCCGACCGGCTACGGGCGCATCGTTCGCGATCAGGCCGGGTACGTTCAGCGCATCGTCGAGCAGAAAGACGCGACGCCCGAGCAGCAGAAGATCCGCGAGATCAACACCGGCATCGTCGTGACGCCGACGGCGCAGCTCGCGATGTGGCTCGCTTCGCTCAAGAACGACAACGCGCAGGGCGAGTACTACCTGACGGACGTCGTCGAGCGCGCGATCGAAGCGGGCTTCGACATCGTGACGACGCAGCCCGACGAAGAATGGGAAACGCTCGGCGTGAACAGCAAGGCGCAGCTTGCCGAGTTGGAGCGCGTGCATCAGGGCAACGTCGCGGCCGAACTGCTCGCGGCCGGCGTCACGCTCGCCGACCCGGCGCGAATCGACGTGCGCGGCACGCTCGAATGCGGGCGCGACGTCTCGATCGACGTGAACTGCGTGTTCGAAGGCCGCGTGACGCTGGCCGATAACGTGACGATCGGCCCGAACTGCGTGATCCGCGATGCGGCGATCGGCGCGGGCACGCGCATCGATGCGTTCACGCACATCGAAGGCGCGCAAGTCGGCGCGCAAGTCGTGCTCGGTCCGTACGCGCGGCTGCGTCCGGGCACATCGCTCGCGGACGAAGCGCACGTCGGCAACTTCGTCGAAGTGAAGAACGCGGTGCTCGGACACGGCTCGAAAGCCAATCATCTGACCTATATCGGCGACGCCGACATCGGCGCGCGCGTGAACGTCGGCGCGGGCACCATCACCTGCAATTACGACGGCGCGTTCAAGCACCGCACCGTGATCGAAGACGATGTATTCGTCGGCTCCGATACGCAGCTCGTCGCGCCGGTGCGCGTCGGGCGCGGCGTGACGATCGCGGCGGGCACGACGGTCTGGAAGGACGTGCCCGACGGCATGCTCGTTCTGAACGACAAGACGCAAACGTCGAAGGGCGGCTATGTGCGCCCGACAAAAAAGAAGAGCTGATCTGCCCGGCAGGTAACTGAGCCGGCCGCCGGTGTCATGTACGCTGGCGGCGCAGAACATTCATAAGCAAAGGATCACACTCTATGTGCGGCATTGTTGGCGCGGTAGCGCAACGTAACATCGTTTCCATTCTGGTCGAAGGACTGCGCCGCCTCGAATATCGCGGCTACGATTCGTGCGGCGTCGCCGTGCTGGCCGACGGCATGCCGAAGCGCGCCCGCAGCGTGGCGCGCGTGGCGGATCTCGACGCGCAAGTGCACGAGACGAAGCTCGACGGCGCGACGGGCATCGCACACACGCGCTGGGCGACGCACGGCGCGCCTGTCACCGACAACGCGCACCCGATCTTCTCGCGCGACACGGTGGCGCTCGTGCACAACGGCATCATCGAAAATTACGAGTCGCTGCGCGAAATGCTGCGCGGCAAGGGCTACGAGTTCGTCTCGCAGACCGATACCGAAGTCGTCACGCACCTGATCCACAGCCTGTATGCCGGCGACCTGTTCGCAGCCGTGCGCGAAGCCGTCAAGCAGCTGCACGGCGCGTTCGCGATCGCCGTGCTCCATAAGGACCAGCCGCATACGGTGGTCGGCGCGCGTCAGGGCTCGCCGCTCGTCGTGGGCTTGGGCGACGGCGAGAACTTCCTCGCGTCGGATGCGCTCGCGCTCGCGGGCAGCACCGAGCGCTTCATCTTCCTCGAAGAGGGCGACGTGTGCGAGCTGTCGCTCGACGGCGTGAAGATCACCGGCCGCGACGGTCAGGCGGCCGAGCGCGAGGTGCGCAATGTCGTGGCCTACGGCGGCGCGGTCGAACTCGGCCCGTATCGCCACTTCATGCAGAAGGAAATCTTCGAGCAGCCGCGTGCGATCAGCGACACCATCCCGGCAACGGAAGCCTTCGATCCTTCGATCTTCGGCGAAGGCGCCGGCGCGGTGTTCGGCGAGATCGACAGCCTCTTGATTCTCGCGTGCGGCACGAGCTACTACTCGGGGCTGACCGCGAAGTACTGGCTCGAATCGATCGCCAAGATTCCGACGCAAGTCGAGATCGCAAGCGAATACCGGTATCGCGATTCGGTACCGAACCCGAAGTCGCTCGTGGTCGTGATCTCGCAATCGGGCGAAACGGCGGACACGCTGGCGGCGCTCAAGCACGCGCAGGACCTGGGGCATCGCCATACGCTGTCCGTTTGCAACGTCGGCACGAGCGCGATGGTGCGGTTGACCGGGCTGTCGTTCCTGACGCGGGCGGGACGCGAGATCGGCGTGGCGTCGACGAAGGCGTTCACGACGCAGCTCGTCGCGCTGTTCGTGCTGGCGGCGACACTCGGCAAGCAGCGCGGGCATCTCGATGCCGCGCAGGAAGCGAACTACATCAAGCAGCTGCGGCACTTGCCGGCGGCGTTGAACAGCGTGCTGGCGCTGGAGCCGCAGATCATCGCGTGGTCGGAGGAGTTCTCGCGCAAGGAGAATGCGCTGTTCCTCGGCCGCGGGATGCACTATCCGATCGCGCTCGAAGGGGCGCTGAAGCTCAAGGAAATCTCGTACATCCACGCCGAGGCGTATCCCGCCGGCGAGTTGAAGCACGGGCCGCTCGCGCTCGTGACGGAAGCGATGCCGGTCGTGACCGTGGCGCCGAACGATGCGCTGCTCGAGAAGCTCAAGTCGAACATCCAGGAAGTGCGGGCGCGCGGCGGCGAGCTGTACGTGTTCGCCGATGCGGACACGAAGATCGTCAACGACGAGGGCCTGCATGTGATCCGGATGCCGGAGCACTACGGGCTGTTATCGCCGATTCTGCACGTCGTGCCGCTGCAGCTGCTTGCGTATCACACGGCATGCGCGCGCGGGACCGATGTCGACAAGCCGCGCAATTTGGCGAAATCGGTGACGGTGGAATAAGCGTCGCGACGGCGCATTCGGCCAGGCTGGGAAGCCTGCGTCGAATGCGGTGAGCCGCGCAAAGGCGTCAAAGCAGACGGTTTGCTTTGACGCCTTTTGTTTTACTGCGCGCGTCCTTCAGACCTTACGACTTCGAGGGACGCCCGGTCTTAACGGGTTCCAGCGCGGTAACGGCCGCAACCAGACGCTTGTCCGCAGCGAACGCCAGCATTTGCAGTCCGGCGCGCAGCAACTCGCTCTTCTTCACCGAAATGCCAGCGGCGACGCAGCGTTTCTTGAGTTCGTCGATCTTTGCGTAGTCAGACTTCGGCATCGTGAAGCTGTCGCGCACGACCTTTTCTTTCTTGGCGCGGCGCGCTTTTTCTTCGGCCGGGGCAGGTGCCGGAGCGGCGTCGGCCTTCTTGGCCTTGCGTGCTTCGGCTGGCTTTGCCGCGGCTTTCTTCGGCGCTGCGGCCTTGCGTGCCTTGACCGGCGGCTTTTCCGCTTCGGGCGCGGCTTGCTCGGCGCTCTTGGGGAAGTGGAACTTCTTCTTGGTCGGCTCTTTGATGACGGGTGTGTTCATGTCAAATCCCTAAAAAACAGTGAAAACAGTATATACGATTTTCGAGGCGACACTTCCCGTGGCAGGGGGACGCATGGGCTTCCGCGTGTCCGCGCGGTGGTGAAGCAACCCGGCACAGCGCGATTCCGTCTGATGATTGCGCGGTAGCGTAGAATCCTCGCCTCGGCACGAAACGGGAAATCTTGAATAGGTGTTTGCGAGCGTGTGCACTCGAGTTCTGGCTTGGAACACTGTCACCGACGTGCAAAACTGGCTCGGCAAGATGCCGTTTACAAAAAATACGTATGACGGGGCGAATCAGTGACCAAGAAACATAATGTGCTGTTTCTCTGCAGAGAGAACGCGGCACGCAGCATCATGGCCGAAGCCTTACTGCGCGAGCTGGGCGGCGGCCGATTCGAGGCGTTCAGCGCAGGGTCCGATCCCGCTGCACGCGTGCATCCACTGGCGCTCGCGCAATTGCGGCCCGGCATTTCCGATCTGGACCTGCTCGGTCCGAGGAGCTGGCTGGAATTCACGGGCGAATGGGCGCCGAGAATGGACCTCGTCATCGCCATGGACAGTTCCGTTGCCGAATATCACGCGCCGCATTTTCCCGGGGAGCCCGAGTTCTACGAGTGGAGCTTCGCTGACCCGCTCGCCGAAGGCATGAGCCAGCGCGAGCGCGCGCGCTCGTTCGAAAGCGTCTTCTGGCAGATTCTGCGGCGCATCAGTGTGCTGATCGCGTTGCCGCAGTACACGCTGCACATCCCTCGCGAAGTTTCGAGCCGCGTCATTCGCGCGGGCGAAGCGCTGTTGCAAGGGTAGGCGCCATACGCGAAGGGCGCGCCGCGCATCCTCGATTACGTCTCGCTCCTGGCGGCAAAACGCGTGCGCGAGCGGCTGCGGCGGCATTGAGCGGCGCGGCGCCGCAATTCGACGAACTGGTGTGTAAATCGCCCTCGAATCGCCCAATCGCTTTGGGCCTTCACTCCCTACAATGATTTCCATGGAGCGAGTTGTTGAGCCCATCGGCGCGGATTCCCCCCGCGTTGGTTTTGCCCGTACCAGTGCTAGCGGTTCAAGCAGTTGTAGTCGAAGGAAAAGGTTTTCGAAGCAACGGTATTTGATATGCACGCAGTATCAGCACCACGCGGTCGAAGGTCAGGCAGTATCGGCAACAAGCAGTACGATGCAGCACAACGCAACAGGCAGCACAGGCAGCACGATTTGAATTGCAGTTGGGGTTAGTAACGAGGAGAAGGCGCGGGCCATTCGAAGCAAGCCGTTCAAGCAATAACAGCTTCACCCGTGATGAGAGAAAGTCGGCAAGCTTCCACGCACCTGCACGATATGGCTCATCCACACGAGCCCTGTTCCCCGCGGAACAGGGCTCATTTTTTTGCGTCACGCTTTTGCGTCGCGCTTTGCGTCCCGCCAATGAGCCATGCGGGCCGTGTCGGGCTGCAGCGATTCGCCAGGCGTCAGTGACCGAAGGAATCGGCCTCGAGTGCCGGTGCCCCCACGATCTCGGGGCGCGCCATCTGCTTGATCAGCAGCGCCACGCATGCGATTGCGCCGGCCACGGCGACCGTCGCGAAGATCCCCGCAAACGTGACGTGCCGGCGCGTGAGTTCGGCGACGAGGAACGAACCCGCAATGCCGCCGAAGCGGCCGACGCCGAGCATCCAAGCCACGCCGGTGCCGCGTCCTTGAGTCGGGTAGAACGCGGCGGCGAGCGCGGGCATCGACGACTGCGCGGTATTCATCAGCACGCCGGCGACGAACACCACGAGCACGAGCGCACCGACATTGCCGACCGCCTGTCCGATGAAATAGACGCTGACGGCGGTGAGCGCATAGCACGCGGCAATGATCCGGTTCGCGTTGAAGCGGTCCATCAGCACGCCGCTCAAGACGGCCCCCACACCGCCCAAAGGAAAGAGCGCCGAAATCAGCGTTGCGCGCTGTGGGCTCAGGCCCGCTTCCTTGAGCAAGATCGGCATCCAGTTGATGGACGCGTAGAAGATCACGAGGCCCATGAAGTACGCGATCCACAGCATCACCGAACCGACGATGTACGCGCGCGACAGCACCACGCCCGCGCCCTTGCCGCCGGTCGCCGGCGCGGTCTCGGTCATGACGAACGAGACCGCCTGCGCCGCGTCGCCCGAAATCCGCATGAGCGCGGCGCGAATCCGTTCGGCCGGGTGATGGTTGGCGACCATGTAGCGCACGGATTCCGGCATCTTCGCGAGCAGCACGAGCGCGAGCAGGATCGGCGTGATGCCGCCGAGGAGCAGCACGCTGCGCCAGCCGAAATGGGGAATCAGCCACGCGGCCAAGAAGCCGCCGAATGCGGCGCCGAGCGGAAAGCCGCAGAACATCAGGTTGACCATCGTCGCGCGCCGCCGGTCGGGGCAGAACTCGCCCATCATCGTCACGGCGTTCGGCATCGCCGCGCCGAGGCCGACGCCGGTGACGAAGCGCAGCGCCGTCAGTTGCTCGATGCTCGACGAAAACGCGGACGCCAGGCACGCGAGCCCGAACAGCAGGACGGAGCCGGTCAAGAGCGAACGCCGGCCGAGCCGGTCCGACAGCGGCCCGGAGATCAGCGCGCCGCACGCGAGGCCGAACAGCGCCGCGCTCAGCACCGGCCCGAGCGCGGGCTTGCCGATGCCCCATTCGGCGATGAGCGAGGGCGCGATGAAGCCGATCGCGGCGGTGTCGAAGCCGTCGAGCAGGACCACGACCGTGCACATGGCGAAGATGAGCCACTGAAATCGGGAGAACGGATGCTCGTTGACGAAGGTTTGCACATTGACGACGGAATCGCGGCTCATCGCTAGTCTCCCAACGCCGACAAAACCAGCTCATGCGAGCGCCCGATCCACACCGCCGAATCCCGATGATCGCGGAGCGAATCACCGGTGTTGGGATGAACGAACACGTCGAGTGCGCCGTGATTGAGCGTCAGCCACGCGAAGATTTCGGCGAAGTGGTCGTTGCCGAAGGCGAGCTGATACGACCATTGCGGATGCGGGCCCACCAGGCGCTCGTGAAAGCGGCCCAGCTTCAGGATGTTGCCGAGGTGCGCTTCGATCGCCTCTCGAAACGCCCAGGCGGCGTCGCGGCTCGCGGCGCCGAAGTACACATGGGCGTGCCAGTCGGCGATTTCAGCGGTGTCGAGATAAGTCATAACCGGTTCCCAATGCTCGTCAAAGCTCATCAGTCTGCCTCCATGCACTCTACGCTCAGTCCTTCCGGCGATGGCGCGACCACCACGCAATTGCGTCCCATGGCCTTGGCCGCGTAGAGCGCGGCGTCGGCTCGCGCCAGGACGGCCGTCAAGGTGTCGCCGTCGCCGAATTCGTCGACGCCCGCGCTGAACGAGCACGCGATCGCGCTCGAGCCGGCGGGCGCCGGGGATGCCGTCACGGTGGTTCTGAGCTGGTCGACCAGCCTTGCCGCTTCGGCCTTGCCGGCCGATACGAAGAGAATCGCGAACTCCTCGCCGCCAAGGCGCCCGATGACGTCGGTGCGCCGTATGCCTTGCGAGAGCAAGGACACGAAATGGGCGAGCGTATGATCGCCGACCGCGTGCCCGTGCTGGTCGTTGACGGCCTTGAAGTGATCGATGTCGAGAATCGCGAGCGACAGCTTGCGTTTGCCCGCGCACGCCGCGGCGAGCAGCGTTTCGACGCGTGCGATGAACGCGCGGCGCACGAGCGCGCCGGTCAGTTCGTCGATCGTGGCGAGCCGTTCCATGCGCTCGGCGAGGCGGTCGTGAGCGAGCATGACCATGCCGATCGACAGGAACGGCAGCGTCAGGATGCCGAGCGCGAGAAAGGCGATGTTCAGCGGCGAGGGCTCGAAGAATACGGTTTGATGTGAGAGTCCGGTGAAATACGCGAGCCCGCGAGCCACGTGAAAGATCGCGCCCGCGAGCGCGGTGATCGCAACGAACAGATAGCTGTACTGCGGGCGGTGCAGCGGCCGGTAGCGGTACGCCATCCACGCGATCGCCAAGCGGGCGTACGCGAAATACAGCGACATCATGGTGACGCGCGCGCTGAGGTTCGGCGCGACGAAGGTCCAATAGACGAGACCGACCAGCACGGCGCCGACGCCGGCCAACTCGAGCCCATGCACAGGAGGACGCCCGAAGAATTGCCGGCAGCCTTGCAGCATCAAGAGTGCGCCGATCAACAGCAACGCGCTCGCGCCCATGGCCGCGAAATTCTCCCGCTCGTGACCGCGCAATTCGAGCACGACGAGGGCGACGGTGACGAGCCCGTAAGCGGTAAACCAGCGGGCCAGGCCGGGAATCGCGGCTTTCAGCAGTGAACCGAACACGGCCATGCTGATCACGCAGGAAAGGATCGCGATGCCGATGAGTCCGACCGGACTAAGCATGGTGTGTGGCACGAAAGAGCACTACATGGCGCCAAACGGCACCAAAGGGTGACCCGAGGACGCGGGCGGCGTGAAACGGGCTTTCGGCGCGGCGGCAACCGTGCGCTTTAATAGGGGCTGCATGCGGAACAGGTTGAAACTATAGCAGTGCGGGTTGGCGGTTAAGGAAAGATTTGGCGCGGGGGCGCCGCGCGGAGTTGCCGAATGGCGGCGGTGCGCCTTCATCGGCGCAATTGGCCCGCCGCGATCTCTTCGAGCGAGCGTCCGCGCGTCTGCACGCCCATCACGACGACGGCCAGCGCGCCGATCAGGAGCACGGTCGTGGTCGCGCCGAACACGCCGGCAAAGCCCGCGATCGGATACACGTAGCCGACGAGGATCGGCGCCGCGATCGCCCCCAGACGCCCGATCGACGACGCGAGTCCGACGCCGGTCGTGCGCACGTCGGTGGGGAAGACCTCGGGGGTGTACGCGTAGACGCCCGCATACGTGCCGTTCATGAAGAACGAGAGCAGGAAGCCGCACATCAGGATGCCGGAGTCGCTGTGCGTGAGCGCAAGCCCGAGCGCCGACGCGCCGCCCAGCACCATGTACGTCGCGATCGTCGCTTGCCGCCCGATCTTTTCGTTGAGCCACGCGCCGGTGAAGTAGCCCGGTATCTGCGCGATGTAGATCACGAGCGAATACGAAAAGCTCTTCGTGATGGTCATCCCGCTTTGCACGAGCAGGCCCGGAATCCAAGTGAAGAACGCGTAGTAGCTGAAGGTGATCGACAGCCACATGAGCCAGGTCATCGCGGTGATGCGCGCAAGGTGCCGCGACCAGAGCGCCTTCACGTTTTCGAGCACCGACCCGCGGCGCGCCGCCGCCACCGGCACGGCGCCGGCGAGCGCGGCGTCTTCGGGCGTCGCTTCGAGTGTCTTGCCTTCGGCGGCGAGCTCCGCCTCCGCGCGCGCGACGATCGCTTCCGCTTCGTCGTGCCGGCCTCGCGCTTCGAGCCAGCGCGGCGACTCGGGCAGCGAGCGGCGCCACCAGAGCAGCATCACGATCGGCAGCGCGGTGATCACCATCACGGCGCGCCAGGCGTCGGGCGCGACCGGGATCACGAGGTAGCCGAGCAAAGCCGCCGCGACGAAGCCGAATGAGAAGAAGCCCGCGAGCGCGCCGGTGAACGCGCCGCGATAGCGCCGCGCGACGAACTCGGAAAGAAACGGCGCGACGATCGCGCTTTCCGCGCCGGTGCCGAGCCCGGCGACGATGCGCGTGCCGAGGAAGAACGGCCAGTCGTGCGCGACGGCGCTCGCGAGCGACGCGACGCAATAGATGACGAGCGCCGACATCATCACGCGCCGTCGGCCGATCAGGTCGCCGAGCATGCCCGCGAGCATCGCGCCGAAGAAATACCCCATGAACGTGCCGCTGCCGAGCACGCCGGTCTGCACGCTGGTGAGTCCCCACTGCTGCCGCAGCACCGGCAGCAGGAACGCCAGCACGGCGGCATCCATCGCGTCGAACGTGTAGCCGAGGCCGCCCATCAGCAGCAGGCGGCGATGAAAGCGCGCAAACGGCATGCGCTCGATACGGGCGGCAATCGATGTCATGGCGTCACCTGCTAAGGTCGGTGAACGAAAGGATGCTTCGGTATGGCCTCTTCTTACCTGCGTGACATGCGGTTCTTAACTGCGACGGCGTGCGCTCAAGCGCTTTCCAACTCGTTGAAATGGATATGCCCATCCTTCATCACGAGCGGAATATGGTCGCCTTGGCCAAGCAAGCAGTCGACGGACTTGAGCGGATTGCCGTCGACGACGAGCACGTCGGCGATCGCGTCCGGCGCGAGGCGGCCGAGCTTGCCGGTCATGCGGAGCACTTCCGCGCCGACGAGCGTCGCGCTCTGGATGATCTCCAACGGACTCAGGACCTCCGAGCGAATGCGGAACTCATCGCTTTGCAAGCGCTGTGCCTCGCCGAGCAAGTCGGTGCCGAAGCCCATCTTCACGCCTGCCCGCTTCAGGATCTCGAGCGAGCGCAGGCCCGCGGCGTGAACCGCTTCGACTTTCGCGACGCTCTCGGGCGGCAGGCCGTACTTCTCGCCTTCGCTCGCGAGCGCATCGTAGGTGACGAGCGTCGGCACGACGAACGCATTGTGCTCGGCGACGAGCCGCGCGGTGGCCTCGTCGATGAGATTGCCATGCTCGATCGTGCGCACGCCGCAGCGCACCGCGCGCGCGATCGCCTCGGCCGTGTAGGCGTGCGCGAGCACATAGGTGTCGCGTGCGCGGGCTTCTTCGACGATCGCGCGGATCTCGTCCTCCGAATAGCCCCATGCGCCGACCGGATCGGTCGGCGAGGAGACGCCGCCCGAGGCCATGATCTTGATCTGGTCGGCGCCCATCTGCAGCTCTTCGCGCACGGCGCGGCGCACGGCGTCGACGCCGTCCACGATGCGCCCGAGCGCACCGACGCGCACGCAGCATTGGCACGGCATGTCGGGCGCGAGGTAGTCGTGGCGGGAGCGCATGTCGGCGTGGCCGCCTGTCTGCGAGAGCGCGCGGCCCGAGACGAACATGCGCGGACCCTCGGCGAGCCCGCTCTCGACGGCCTCTTTAAACGGAAAGCCCGCGCCGCCGGCATCGCGGATGGTGGTGAAGCCGCGGCGCAGCATCGCGCGCATGAGCGGCAGCGCGCGCAGCGTCACGAGCACGTTCGGCAGCGTCGCAACGCGCGGCAGGTTGAACTCGATCGCGACGATGTGCGCGTGCAAGTCGATCAGGCCCGGCATGATCGTCTTGCCTTTCAAATCGATGACCGTCGCGCTGGCGCTCTTGATCGGTTTGTCCGACACCTCGCGAACGACCTTGCCTTCGATCAGCACGTCGTGGCCGGGCAGCAGTTCGGGCTGGGTGGGGTCGAGCAAGGCGCCGTTGCGGAACAACACGGAATTCATCCTGGGGTCTCCATTGAGTGAGCAGCGCAGCGTGTTGCCGAGGCCGCGCCGCATTGATCTTTGCGAATAAGATGGTATACCGTTCCGGCTGGCTGAAGCATCGAATGCCCGGCTCCGACAATCCATTACGCGGTTTCGACCGCCATACGCGAATCTCTCACCATGTCGTCCCTCCTCAAAATCGAACGCACTGCGAAGACCCTGCGCGAGCTGACGCTCGACAAGCTGCGTGGCGCGATCGTCCAGGGCTATTTCAAGCCGGGCGACCGGCTCGTCGAGCGCACGCTCTGCGACGAGCTCGGCGTGAGCCGCACCGTCGTGCGTGAAGTCCTGCGCCATCTGGAAACGGAGGGGCTCGTCGAGATCATCGCGCACCAGGGGCCGATCGTCGCGCGTCTCGATCCGGCGCAGGTGGACGAAATCTACGAACTGCGCGGCCTGCTCGAAGCGCACGCGGCGCGCGCCTGCGCCGAACGTGCGACGCCGGTGCTCGTGAGCCGCCTGCGCGAAGCGCGCCGCGAGATCGAAGACGCGTTCGAGAAGAACGACTTGCCACGCGTGCTCGAGTACACGGAGCGTTTCTACGAGACGATGTTCGAAGGCGCCAACAAGCCGATCGCGCATGACGTGGTGAGGTCGCTGAATGCGCGCATCAACCGGCTGCGCGCGTTGACGATCGCGGTGCCGGGGCGCGGCGACGAGTCGAACCGCGAGATGAACACGCTGCTCGATGCGATCGAGCGCCGCGACGGCGACGCGGCTGCGGCGGCGTCGTTCGCGCATATCCGGCGCGTGGCTGAGCTTGCCAAGGCGGTGTTGCCGCAGGGCGCGGACGAGGCTTGATCTTTTTGCCGCCGGCGCGGGCGGCGCAGGCTGGCGGGCGGGTTACATGTTCGGATAGTTCGGCCCGCCGCCGCCTTCCGGCGTGACCCACACGATGTTCTGCGTCGGGTCCTTGATGTCGCAGGTCTTGCAGTGCACGCAGTTCTGCGCGTTGATCACGAGCCGGTCGCTGCCGTCGTCGTTCTTCACGAACTCATACACGGCGGCCGGGCAGAAGCGGCCCTCTGGGCCTGCATAGGTGCGCAGGTTCACGTTCACCGGCACGGACGCATCCTTGAGCGTCAGATGCGCCGGCTGGTTTTCTTCGTGATTCGTGTTCGAGATGAACACCGACGAGAGCCGGTCGAACGTCAGCTTGCCGTCGGGCTTCGGATAGTCGATCGGCTTGCACTGCGAGGCGGGCTTAAGCGTCTCGTGGTCCCAGTGCTTATGGTGCAGCGTCCACGGCACGTTGCCGCCCAGCAGCTTCTGTTCGAGCCCGACCATCAGCGTGCCCAGGTACAACCCCTTGCTCATCCATTGCTTGAAGTTGCGCGCGCGATGGAGTTCGCTGTGCAGCCACGAGGTCTTGAACGACTCGGGATACGCGCTCAGCTCGTCGCCCTGACGGCCGGCCTGAACGGCATCGAACGCTGCTTCGGCCGCGAGCATGCCGGTCTTGATCGCCGCATGCGAACCCTTGATGCGCGACACATTCAGGAAGCCCGCATCGTCGCCCACCAGCGCGCCGCCTGGGAACACCAGCTTCGGCAGCGACATCAGCCCGCCCGCCGTGATCGCACGCGCGCCATACGAGACACGCTTGCCGCCTTCGAGGAACGCGCGGATCGACGGATGCGTCTTGTAGCGCTGGAACTCCTCGAACGGCGAGAGGTATGGATTCGTGTAGCCGAGGCCGACCACGAAGCCGATCATCACCTGGTTGTTGTCGATGTGATAAAGGAACGAGCCGCCGTAGGTGTCGGTGTCGAGCGGCCAGCCGGCCGTGTGGATCACCAGGCCCGGCTGGTGCTTGGCCGGATCGATCTCCCACAGCTCCTTGATGCCGATGCCATAGACCTGCGGATCGGAATCCTTGTTGAGCTTGAACCGCTCGTTCAGCTGGCGGCCCAGATGCCCACGGCAGCCTTCGCAGAAGAGCGTGTATTTCGCATGCAGCTCCATGCCGAGCTGGAAGTTCTCGGTGGGCTCGCCATCCTTGCCGACGCCCATGTTGCCGGTCACGACGCCTTTCACCGAGCCGTCGTCGTTATACAAAACCTCGGCAGCCGGAAAACCCGGGAAGATCTCGACGCCCAGCGCTTCGGCCTGCTGGCCGAGCCAGCGCGTGACGTTGGCGAGGCTGATCACGTAGTTGCCGTGATTCTTGAAGTTGTCGGGCAGCGCCCAGTTCGGGGTCTTGACGGCGCCTTTCTCGGAGAGGAACAGGAACCGGTCCTCGGTCACCTCGACGTTCAAAGGCGCGCCCTTTTCCTTCCAGTCGGGAATCAGCTCGTGGATGGCGCGCGGGTCCATGACCGCGCCCGACAGAATGTGCGCGCCGATCTCCGACCCCTTTTCGAGCACGCACACGCCGATGTCGGTGCCTTTTTCCGCGGCCAGTTGCTTGAGCCGGATCGCGGCCGAAAGCCCCGCGGGGCCGCCGCCGACGATCACGACGTCATATTCCATCGACTCGCGCGGACCGTATTGCTCGATCAACTTAGCGCCGTGCATGCTTCAACGCTCCACCGGGTCGATTGCGACAGAGACGAGACGCGCCCCCGGCCCCACGGCGCGCAAGTCGATGTCCTCGCGTCCCCCGTCGATCCAGATGCCCCTCATCGGCTCGAGCGACACGCCGTTGAGCAGCGCACTCGCCACGCTCCATTGCCCGGCGACGCACAAGACAAGCTGGGTCGAAGCCGCCGTGATTCGCAGCGAGTCCGACGCGACGCGGACATTGGCCTGCCAAGCGCCGCGCCGCGTCATCACGTTGAGCACGTCGACGGGCCGGGCGGGCACGCTCGCCCAGATCAGCAGATCGCCGGAGAACTGCACGGGCTGCCCCGGGCGCGCGAACCACGCGCCATCCTGCGAATGCAGATCGACCGCGCCGTCGTCGAGCAGCAGCAAGGTGCGATCGAGGCCCGGAAACTGCGAGAACTTCGCGGGCCCGTTCAGGGTGGCGAGGCTGACGCGCCACTCGACGCCGCCGTCGTCATCGGCTCGCTTGGCGATCGTGCGCGTGGTGCCGCCGCCGTTGGCCCACGCTTCGGGCGCGAGCTGCGTGCAGTCGAAGAAATGAAGCGACTGCTTCGACACAGACAATGGCTTTCCTGCGCCCGCTGTCGAACGAAGCGGCGCGGCGTGCTTAGTCCGGTTCGTCATGACGCGCTCCGCGCAACGAGGATGTCGAGTGGCATGAACGTCTCCATGATCTCCGCGAATCAGGACACCGCGCCCGACCCATACTTGCCGACGAGCAGCGCGCCCGTCGAGAAGCGGTCGAGCGCGTACGGCGCGAGCGACACATCGGTCGGCTGGCCAAGCGCATGCTGCGCGAGCAGCTTGCCGATGCCGGGCGAGAGCTTGAAGCCGTGCCCGGAAAACCCGAACCCGACCACGAGCCCTTCGACATCGCCGACGCCGCCGAGCACCGGGTTCCAATCGGGCGTCACGTCGTAGACGCCCGTCCATGACGACGCGAGCCCCGCAGTCTCGTAGGCGGGGAAGCGCTCGGCGACCTGCGCGCCGACCTCGGCGACATAGTCGAGCGAGATGTCGCCTTGCTCGGTCTCCGGCGCATTGAGCGTTTCGCCGACTACGCCTTCGGACACCAGCATCTGACTGCCGCCGTAGCTGCGGAAATAGAGCATGCCGGGCGAGCCGAGATCCTTGAAGGCGGGCATGCCGAACGTATACGCGCCGGTCTCGCATTCGAGGGCGAGCACCGTATGGCGCTCGGGCTTCACCGGCAGCGGCACACCGATCCAGTCAGCCAGCTCCGGGGTCCAGATGCTTTGCGTGCTGACGAGCGTGCCGCAGCTGAAGCGGCCCGCGCTCGTTTCGACGCCCGTCACGTGCCGTCCTTCGCGGATCAGGCCCGTCACCGTCACGCTTTCCATGATCTTCACGCCGCGGCGGCGTGCGGACTTCGCGAAGCTGGTCGCGACGAGATAGGCGTCGGCGAAGCCAGCCTCGGGCTCGAAGCCGATCAGCGCCGCGTCGCCGAACTGCGCGATCGGCAGACGCTCGTGCGCTTCGTCGCGATTCAGCCGTTGCACCTCGATGCCCATTTCCTGCTGCGCGGCGAGCGACGCGCGCAGCGGCTCGAGCTTGTCGCCTTCCGGCGCGCAGATCAGATAGCCGCATTTGACGAGCCCGCACGACGCTTCGTCGTCGCCGACGTACTCGGCGAAGTTGTTGAAGGCCCACCAAGACGAGCGCGCGAGCTCGACGTTCTGACGGACCGAATAGTGCGTGCGCAGCAGCCCCGACGATTGCGATGTCGTGCCCGCGCCGATGGTGCCGCGCTCGAGCACGAGCACGCGCTTCGCACCGGATGCGGCGAGATGGTGCGCGACCGATGCGCCGATCACGCCGGCGCCGATCACGATGAAGTCATAGTGGCTCATGGGAATCCCTGTTAAGGCGATGGAGCGGATTCTAGGAAGCCGAAAGGCGGGGGAATTTTGTATTAGGCAAACTTATGACGCGCACCCGAAAACGCTCATCGTGAGCACGGGCGGATTTTGAGCGCGCAGCATCCGACGAATTGGAGTCATGCACGATGAGACGAACCCAACCCCCAATCGATCTGCGCGCGCTGCAGGCTTTCGTCGCCGTCTGCGAGACGGGCTCGATGACGGCCGCGGCGAAGCAGCTCGGCGTGAGCCAGAGCGCGATCAGTCAGGCGGTGTCGGTGCTCGAGCGCGATCAGGGCACGACGCTGTTCGACCGGGAGAGCCGTCCGCCGCGACCGAACGTCGCCGGACGCGCCTTGCTCGAACTCGCGGGGCCGCTGATCGAGCACGCGCAGATGGTGAGCACGCGGATCGGCGACGCCTCGCACGCGGGCACGCTGCCGGTGCGGCTCGGCTGCGTCGATTCGTTCGCGGCGACGGTCGGCCCGGAGCTGATTCGCGCGGTGTCGAACTCGGCGCGGCAGATTTCGCTGTGGTCGGGGCTCACGCCGGGGCTGTCGAAGCAGCTGCATGACCGGGAGCTCGATATCGCCGTCTGCACGCAGACGACGTTGAACGATGCGCGCATCGTCGAAATCCCGCTGTTTTCCGAAGCGTTCGTCGCGGTCGTCGCGCGCAGCCATCTCGCCGGCCGCGCGCAGCTCGACTGGCGCACGCTCAATAAGGAGCTGCCGCTGATCCGGTACACGGCGCGCTCGGTGATCGGCCAGCAGGTCGAGCGCTTCGCGCGGCACCTCGGCATCGACAGCCCGCGCCGCTACGAATTCGACGCGACCGATCCGCTGCTGAGCCTGGTCGCGGCCCGGCTGGGCTTCGCGATCTCGACGCCGCTGTGCCTGTGGCAGGCGCGGCACTATCTCGGCGAGATCGCCGTGCTGCCGCTGCCGTCCGGGCGGCTCGGGCGGCGCGACTTCTTTCTGCTGCACCGGCAGGGCGAGTGGGACGACTTCGCGAGCGAGATCGTCACGTTGACGCGCACGGTCATCGATCGCTCGATTCAGCCGGCGCTGGCCCGCGCCTTGCCGCAGCTTCCCGAGGACGCCTTGCGCTGAGCGCGCCGTTTTTTCTGAAGAGAACCGTCGATGGACGATCTGGATCTGACCACCCTGCAACGCGGCGAGGCGCCGCTGCTGATTTCGATTCCGCATCTGGGCAGCCGGATTCCGCCGGAGTTGCAGCCGCTCTACACGGATGAGGCGCTGACCGTCGCCGATACCGACTGGCATCTCGATCGACTCTACGATTTCGCCGCCGAATTGGGCGCGACCGTGCTCGGCGCGAAGTTGTCGCGCTATGTGATCGATCTGAACCGGCCGCCGAACGACGAAAGCCTGTATCCGGGGCAGACCACGACGGGCCTGTGCCCCACCGAGACGTTTCGCGGCGAGCCGGTGTACCGCCCCGGCTGCGAGCCGGACGAACAGCGCAAGCAGCGGCGCGTGGCGGACTACTGGCGGCCCTACCACGAGCGGCTGCAAGCCGAGTTGACGCGCCTGCGCGAGCGTCACGCGCACGTCGTGCTGTGGGAGGCCCATTCGATCGCGAGCGTGCTGCCGCGCCTGTTCGACGGCAAGCTGCCGGACTTGAATCTCGGCACGCAGGACGGCCGCACGGCCGCGCCCGCCTTGCAGGCGGCCGCCGAGGCCGCCGCGGCCGACAGCCCGTTCACCTGGATCGCGAACGGGCGCTTCAAGGGCGGCTACATCACGCGTCATTTCGGCTCGCCGCAGCAGGGCGTGCATGCGATCCAGCTGGAGATGTGCCAGTCGGTCTATATGAGCGAGCACGCGCCGTTCGCCTATGACGAGACGCGCGCGGCGCTCGTGCAGCCGGTGTTGCGCCGGATGATCGAGGGCGTGCTGCGCGCATTGGCGACGTTATAAGCGAGGCTGATGCAACGTCGTAACCCGCGTTGCCGTTTCAGTGCGCCCGTGCACCGCATTCACGATGGGGCCGCACCGCGGGCAGGCAGGGGCAGGGAAAGCAGGGAGATCGGGAAAGGCCGCAGTGCGCCGCCGATGTTTACTGGGAGGAACTTTTGATTCTCATTGATAAACATGGCACGGACGTTGCGTATTAGATTCCCGCAGAGATGTCCGGAGCGGGACCGCTCACTCGGCGGCGGGCTGGGCGTAGACGAAGATCGACAGAAACTGGATCGGCGTCTTGATCAAACGTTCGGGGCCATGCGGGATGTCGGCGCGGAACGTGAGGGTGTCGCCGGGATGGAGGATGTAGGTTTGCTGGCCGTGGCGGTACTCGATCACGCCTTTGAGCATGTGGATGAATTCGGTGCCGGGGTGCTCGAACACGGGGAAGCGTTCCGACGCGTCGTCCATGGTGATGAGGAACGGCTCGAAGAGCTTGCGCGGGCCCTGGTCGTACGCGAGCAGATGGTAGGTGTGGCCGCGCTGCGTGCCCTTGCGGACGACCTCCATGCCGGCGCCTTTCTTGACCAGCTGGGCGCCGCCTTGCGGGACGTCGAAGTTGCGAAAGAGCGTCGACATCGAGACGCCGAGCGCCATCGCGATGCGGTTTAGGACGTCGAGTCCGGTCGAGGTCTGCGCGTTCTCGATCTTCGAGAGCATCCCGCGGCTGATGCCGGCCTGCTCGGCGACCTGCGCGATGGTCAGCCCGTGAGACTGGCGCAACTCGCGGATCGTCGCGCCGAGATAGCGTTCGAGCGGTGATTTGCTGTCGTCCGCGTTGTGCATGGATGGCCTCGGGAAAAGAAAGCAAGGTTAGCAGATCGAGAGGGCCTGCCGGCCTAAGGAAATAGCAGGACCGATTGCGCGCAGAGAGTTTCCTGACAGGAAATATTTTTGCATGTTAATAAATTGTTGCAAGGAGTGGCAATGAACCTGAACGACGCGAGCAAGCTGCCGGTCACCGTCGACGCGCTCGGAAGCGTGCCGCGCTTCGACACGGCGGAAGACGCGCAAGCCTGGCTCACCCAGCGAGGCGTGAAATACGTGTTGGCGCAGTTCGTCGACATTCACGGCGTGGCGAAGGCGAAGTCGGTGCCGGTCGCGCATCTGAAGAGCGTGCTGACGGCCGGCGCGGGCTTTGCCGGCTTCGCGATCTGGGGCGTCGGCATCGAGCCGAACGGTCCGGACTTCATGGCCGTGGGCGATCTGTCGACGCTCACGCCGGTGCCGTGGCAGCCGGGCCT
Source organism: Trinickia violacea (assembly GCF_005280735.1). Taxonomy (NCBI): domain Bacteria; kingdom Pseudomonadati; phylum Pseudomonadota; class Betaproteobacteria; order Burkholderiales; family Burkholderiaceae; genus Trinickia; species Trinickia violacea. Next base: position 4,541,193 of record NZ_CP040077.1, on the reverse strand, counting down.
CGCGCGCATCGCGTGCGACGGCCACGTCGACGGCAAGCCGTGGGCCTTCGATTCGCGCGTGACGCTGAAGAAGCAGGTCGCGCGCATGACCGAGCGCGGCTGGACGCTCTACACGGGGCTCGAGCCCGAGTTTTCGCTGCTGCGGCGTTCGGCGTCGGGCGTGCTGGAGCCGTGCGATCCGAGCGACACGCTCGCGAAGCCCTGCTACGACTACAAGGGCTTGTCGCGCACGCGTGTGTTCTTGGAAAAGCTGACCGAATCGATGCGCGCGGTGGGCATCGACGTCTATCAGATCGACCACGAGGACGCGAACGGCCAGTTCGAGATCAACTACACGTACACCGATTGCCTGACCTCGTGCGACCACTACGTGTTCTTCAAGATGGCCGCGTCCGAGATCGCGAACGAGCTGGGCATGATCTGCTCGTTCATGGCGAAGCCGTTCGCGAATCGCCCCGGCAACGGCATGCACATGCACATGTCGATCGGCGACGGCGAGCGCAACCTGTTCGCCGACCGCAGCGATTCGCTCGGCATGGGGCTCTCGAAGCTCGGCTACCAGTTCACGGCCGGTCTGCTCGCCCATGCGCCCGCGCTGGCGGCGCTCTGCAACCCGACCGTCAACTCGTACAAGCGGCTCGTGGTGGGCCGCTCGCTGACCGGCGCGACGTGGGCGCCCGCCTATATCAGCTACGGCGACAACAACCGTTCGACGATGGTGCGCATGCCGGGCGAGCGCATCGAGCTGCGCCTGCCGGACGGCTCGTGCAATCCGTATCTGGCGACCGCCGCCGTGATCGCGGCCGGGCTCGACGGCATCGAGCGCGAGCTGTCGCCGGGCGAACCCGCCAACGACAACCTCTACGACTGGGCCCCGCAGCAATTGCGCGAGCGCGAGATCGGCGTGCTGCCGCAGAACCTCGAGCAGGCGCTCGACGCGCTCGAAGCCGACCGCGTGATCTGCGATGCGCTCGGCCCCGTCGCCGGCGAATTCCTCGAGTTGAAGCGCATGGAATGGCTCGAATACATGCGCCACGTATCGGATTGGGAGCTGAAGAGCTACCTCGAATTTTTTTAAGGAGACGCAATATGTGCGGAATCGTAGGGTTGCTGGTGAAGACGCCGGCACTACGCGAACGGCTCGGCGAGCTGATGGTGCCGATGCTGATCGGCATGACCGAGCGCGGCCCGGACTCGGCGGGGCTCGCCGTCTTCGGCAAGGCCGTCGATGCTCACCAGCGCAAGCTCAGCCTCTACTCGGGCTTCACCGAGGAGGGCGAGCGCTTCGCTTGGGGCAAGCTCTTCGACGCGCTGAATGCCGCGATGGACGTCACGGCGCGCATCGAAGCGAAAGGCAACCACGCCGTGCTGACGCTGCAAGGCAGTGCCGAGACCGTGAAAAGCTGGCTGCGCGAGCATTACCCGAAGCTCTATCTGCTCTCGACCGGCCGCTCGATCGACCTCTACAAGGACATCGGCTTGCCCGCGCAGATCGCGCAGCGTTACGGCTTCGCGAACCTGAAGGGCTCGCATCTGGTCGGCCATACGCGGATGGCGACCGAATCGGCGGTCACGCCCGATCGCGCGCATCCGTTCACGGCGGGCGAGGACTTCTGCCTCGTCCATAACGGGTCGCTCTCGAACGCGCATGGCGTGCGGCGCAAGCTCGAGCCCGAGGGCATTCACTTCGACACCGACAACGACACCGAAGCCGCGTGCCGCTTTCTCGAATGGCGGCTGCGCGAAGGCGACACGCTGCCGGATGCGTTGCAGAAGGGCTTCGAAGAGCTCGACGGCTTCTACACCTTCCTGATGGGCACGACGACGGAGCTTGCGCTGATCCGCGATCCGTTCGCCTGCAAGCCCGCCATGGTCGCGGAGAACGACGACTACGTGGCGATCGCCTCCGAGTTCCGCTCGCTCGCGCATCTGCCCGACATCAAGCACGCGAAGGTCTTCGAACCCGCACCCGAGGAGATGTATGTATGGAAAGCGTGACATTCGACCTTGAGTCCACGCCGGTCAGGGCAGTGAATCAGTACTTGCACGGATCCAGCGCCGAATTGAACGGCCGGCGGGTCACCGTGACCTCGCCCAACGGCGCGCACAACATCGCCGTCGGCGTCGATGCCGAGGTGAGCATCACGATCGACGGCCACGCCGGCTACTACGCGGGCGGCATGAACAAGCACGCGACGATCGTCATCGAAGGCAGCGCCGGGACCGGCGTCGCCGAAAACATGATGAGCGGCAAGGTGCACGTGAAGGGCTTTGCCTCGAACGGCGCGGGCGCGTCCGCGCACGGCGGGCTGCTCGTCATCGACGGCGACGCGGGCCTGCGCTGCGGGATTTCGCTGAAGGGCGGCGACATCGTCGTCGGCGGCTCGGTCGGCAGTTTCTCGGCGTTCATGGCGCAGGCGGGCCGCATGGTGATCTGCGGCGACGCCGGCGACGCGCTCGGCGACTCGCTCTACGAAGCGGTGCTGTACGTGAAGGGCGAAGTGAAATCGCTCGGCGCGGACGCGCAGTTCGAGCCGATGACCGAGGCGGACGTGACCGCCGTCGCCGCGCTGCTCGACGCGGCGGGGCTCGTGCACGATCCGCGTGCATTCAAGCGCATCGCTTCGGCCCGCACGCTCTATCACTGGAACGCCGACGCCGACCAGGAATATTGAGCCCCCCGTTGAACACCCCGATTTTCGAGAACGTCCCCATGGAAAAGCCCGTTCATTTCGCCCGCTTGCAGCAGGAAGAGTCGCAAGGCTACGACCGCAAGACGATCGACTACATCCACACGGCCGCGCAGCGCGGTCTCTATGAAATCCGCGGCCTCGGCGCGAAGCGGCACGTGCCGCACTTCGACGATCTGCTGTTTCTCGGCGCGTCGCTGTCGCGCTATCCGCTCGAAGGCTATCGCGAGAAATGCACGACGCAGACCGTGCTTGGCACACGTTTTGCGAGTAAACCGGTCGTGCTCGACATCCCGATCACGATCGCCGGCATGAGCTTCGGCGCGCTGTCGGCGAACGTGAAGGAAGCGCTGGGCCGCGCGGCGACGGCGGCCGGCACCTCGACGACGACCGGCGACGGCGGCATGACGCAGGAAGAGCGCCGCTCGTCGAAGACGCTCGTCTATCAGTGCCTGCCGTCGCGCTATGGCTTCAACCCGGACGACGTGCGCCGCGCCGACGCGATCGAGGTCGTGATCGGCCAGGGCGCGAAGCCGGGCGGCGGCGGCATGCTGCTCGGGCAGAAGGTGAACCCGCGCGTGGCTGCGATGCGCACGCTGCCGGCGGGCGTGGATCAGCGCTCGGCGAGCCGTCATCCGGACTGGACCGGTCCCGACGACCTCGCGATCAAGATCCAGGAGCTGCGCGAGATCACCGATTGGGAAAAGCCGATTTATGTGAAGGTCGGCGCGACGCGCACGTTCAACGACGTGAAGCTCGCGGTGCATGCGGGCGCGGACGTCGTGGTGATCGATGGGATGCAGGGAGGCACCGCGGCGACGCAAACGTGCTTCATCGAGAACGTCGGCATACCGACGCTGGCCGCGGTGCGGCAGGCCGTCGACGCGCTCGAGGACTTGAACATGAAGGGGCAGGTGCAGTTGATCGTGTCGGGCGGGATTCGCACGGGGGCGGACGTGGCGAAGGCGCTCGCGCTCGGCGCCGATGCGGTGGCGATCGGGCAGGGCGTGCTGATGGCGCTCGGCTGCAATAGCGACACCTACTTCAAGGATGGCGCGCTGCATCCGGCCGCTGCGGACTATGCGGCGCTCAATACCGCGCCGGGGTTTTGTCATCACTGTCATACGGGTAAGTGTCCCGTTGGTGTGACTACGCAGGATGCGGTGCTCGAGCAGCGTGTGCAACCGGAAGAAGGGGCGCGGCGCGTGCGCAACTATCTGAAGACGCTGAACATGGAACTGGCGACGATTGCGCGCGCCTGCGGTAAGCAGAACGTGCATCACCTTGAGCCCGAGGACCTCGTGGCGTTGACCGTCGAGGCGGCGGCGATGGCGCGTGTTCCGCTCGCCGGCACGGCTTGGATTCCGGGTTTGGGGAGCTAATAAGGTTTGCTAACGGTTTCGGTTGCGTGGTTTGTTCGGAGGGTCGGTAGGTTGGGGTTTGGCGTGCAACTTTGAATTCGCGGCGGGTGCTGGGGTTGTGTCGTTTTGCTTGGGTTTGTGGTGCAACTTTGAATTCGCGGCGTTCCGTATGGTCCGTCCCTCCCCGGGACCGGGGTTACTTTTGTCCTTGCCAAAAGTAACCAAAAGCGCGTCCTGGGCGGACGGCCTAGCCCGGAGGCACTCAACCCTGTTAGACCCGGTGTACGGAGTGCAACCGTGGGAGACCGTTGTTGCTCGACGGGCGACCCGTTAGTACGCGGCACGGGATTGCGCCCATACGAAATAAATCGACGCCATCGATTTGGTGGCGCCCCCCGTTGCCTGCGATTGGAAATGAGTGCGAGCGCATGTGGCGCATCGCAAGACAAGGCGCTTCAGGCCTTTGCGGAACACCGGCATTGATTTGACGCGAACGGACGAAATTCTGTGCCGCGTGCTACTCGGACTCACGGCGAGCAATAACGGTTTCCCACGGTTGCACTCGGGATATCGGTACTAACAGGGTTGAGTGCCTCCGGGCGAGCCGTCCGGCGAGGACGCGCTTTTGGTTACTTTTGGCAAGGACAAAAGTGACCCCGGTCCCGGGGAGGGACGGACTGTACGGAACGCCGCGAATTCAAAGTTGCACGCCAACCCCTAACGGCCCGAAGGAAGGCAACCAGCACGCCAACCGCAAACGAACCGAAGCAAGGCAACCAGCACAACAACCGCAAACAGACCAGAAACCCGAAACCAGTTTTGCCAGCAAGCCTACGGCGACCAAGTTCAAGCATTGAGCAACCAACTTTGACGACAGGAGAGTCCAGCATGAGCGCTATGCCGCAACCAACCTCGGTTTCTTCATCATCCGCCGATCTTCGATCATCAAGCCTGGGCTTCATGGAGACCATCGGCCAATCGCTGGCCAACATCTCTCCCACGCTGACACCGTCGATCAACGTCGTAGCGGTTGCGGCGCTGGCCGGCGCAGGCAGCTGGCTCGTCTACGGCCTGTCGACACTCGGCCTCATGTTCGTCAGCCTCAACATCGCCGTGCTGGCGAGCCGCTTCGCCGCAGCCGGCTCGTTCTTCATCTTCATCTCGCGCTCGCTCGGGCCGATCGCGGGCGGCATCGCGGGTTGGGGGCTGATCGCCGCGTACACCGGCACCGCAATGGGCGTGCTCGCCGGCGAGGCCATCTTCGTGCAGAACGCGTTCACGCCGTTCGGCATCGCCGTGCCGACGTGGCTGATCTACGTCGTCAGCGCGGCACTCGCGTGGTTCCTCTCGTCGCGCGACATCAAGCTGTCGTCGCGCCTGAGCCTCGCGATCGAGGCCGCGTCGATCACGATCGTCGGCGGCGTGCTGTTCGTGGTCTTCTATCAGCATCCGGAGCGCATCGTCGATCATGCGCAGCTGTCGCTGCAGGGCACGACGCCTAAGGGGATGGCCGAGGCGATGGTGCTCGGCATCTTCTCGTTCGTCGGCTTCGAGAGCGCCGCGTCGCTCGGCAAGGAAACCAAGAACCCGCTGAAGGCAATTCCGCGCGCGATTATCTGGAGCATGGTGGTGGCGGGCGCGTTCTTCATGTTCGTCGCCTACTCGATGGTCGTCGCCTACGGCGGCGACGTGGCCAAGCTCGGCGCCGATACCGCGCCGCTCCAGACGCTGCTCAAGGGCCTTGGCGCGCCGGCGCTCGCGCCGCTGTTCTACCTGATCGCATCGGTGAGCGCGTTCGCCTGCGTGCTGGCCTCGATCAACGCCGCGAGCCGGCTGCTGTTCTCGATGGGCCGATATCAGTTCGTCCATCGCTCGATGGGCATGGTCCACACGAAGCACCAGACGCCGCACTACGCGGTGGCCTTCGCCGCGATCCTCTCGCTCGTGGTGAATCTCGCGCTCTTGGGCACCGGCGCGCTGAACACGTTCGGCTATACGAGCACGTTCGCGACCTTCGGCTTCATCGTGGCCTACTTCCTGATCTCGGTGTCGGCGCCGATTTACTTGAAGAAGCAAGGGCAGCTCAAGCTCGCCAATGTCGTGGTGGGCATCCTGGGCGCGGTCGCGATGATCGGCGGGTTCTTCGGCAGCGTCTATCCGGTTCCCGACTGGCCGTACAACCTCCTGCCCTATCTGTTCGTCGCCTACATGGCGTTCGGCCTGATCTGGCTCGCGATGCTGAAGAAGCGCGCGCCGCAGGTTCTCGATAAGATCGAGCACGACCTCGAATCGAGTGAGGCCGCGATTTTCGACAGGAAATGACCGAAACCCTCCGCGCCGATGCCGATGCCGATGCCGATGCCGTCGAACGGGCCTGCCTGACATTGCGGCCCGAGCGCGGCGAATGTCCCGCGCTCGACATTGCCTTCATTTCGGGGGCGGGCAGGGGCGGGCGCAATGAGGACTACGTCGGTGTCATGCTCGGCGACGTCATGCAGCGCTCGGTGCGCGGCAGCGTGGTCGCGCTGGCCGATGGCATGAGCGGCGGACGGGGCGGGCGCGTGGCTGCCGAGCTCGCCGTGCGCAGCTTCATCGACGGCTACTACGCGCCGCCCGACACGCTCTCGCCCGAAGCCGCCGCGTCGCGCGCGCTGAACGCGATTCACCGCTGGCTGCACCAGATCGGCCGCAGCGATGCCGAGCTGAGCCTGATGGCGGCATGCTTCGCGGCGCTCGTGGTCAGGGGCGGCGCGGCCTGGCTGATCAGCGCGGGCGACGTGCGGCTCTATCAGATGCGCGGCGGCGAACTCTCGCAGCTCGGCGGCGACGACGTCACGGACGTGCCGTTCGGCGCCTTCGTCGCCCAAGCGATCGGATTGCAGAGCGCACTGGTGACGCGCATCGAGAGCTGGGCGCTCCAGGAAGGCGACCGCCTGCTGCTGTGCTCCGACGGGCTCTACCGGCGCGTGCCGGCGCGCGAGCTGCGGGCCGCGCTGTCGGCGCAGGCGCCGGCCGACGCGGTGGCGCAGCGCCTGATCCAAACGGCGCGCTCGCGCGGATCGGCCGATGACATCTCGGCGGCCGTGATCGACGTGCGTAGCGTTCCGGTCCTCGACTATGGCTATCTCGAAGGCGTGCTCGGCGATCTGCCGATTCTTGCCGTTCCCGCGTGCGGGGAGGTCGTCGACGGCTATGCGCTAACCACGATCCTGAGCGACGGCCGCTACTCGCGGATCTTCATCGGCCACGATCTCGCCGAGCCGAAGACGCGGCTCGCGCTCAAGTTCCCGAAGCCGCGCGTCGAAGAGGATGCCAACGTGCGTCAGTCGCTCGTCCGGGAGCGATGGCTTGCCGGGAAGATCGGCGACAAGAACGTGCTGGCGCCAAGCGCGGTCGATCCCGCGCGGCAGAGCCGCCTCTATGTGGTGATGCCGTTTCTCGACGGCCTGCCGCTCGAGACGCTGATCACGCCAGCGCCGATGTCCCTGACGCGCGGGCTGGCGATCGCACGGCAGCTCGGTAGCGCGATCCACGCGCTGAATCGCCAGGGCATCTTTCATCGCGACATCAAGCCCGAGAACATCCTCGTGCTGCCCGATGACAGCGTGAGGCTTCTCGACCTCGGCTTCGCCTACATGCCGGGCGTGCTCGCGCCGGGGCCGCTTGCCGCGCCCGGCACGCCGGCCTACATGGCGCCCGAGCTGATCAAAGGCGCGCAGGGCGATGCGCGCTCCGAGGTCTTCGCGTTCGGCGTCACCTTGTACCGCACCTTCAGCGGCGGGCGCTCGCCATACGGCTTCAACGGCCGAGTGCCGCTGCATCACCACCGGCCCGACCTTCCCGGCTGGCTCGACCTCGTGCTCGAAAAGGCGATGCAGACCGATCCGGAGCGCCGCTATCAAGATGCGCTCGAAGTCTGCGCCGACCTCGATCGTTTCGCTGCTGGAGGCGGCGAGACGGAGCCGGCGATGGCAAGGCCGTGGATCGAGCGCAGTCCGGTGACGTTCTGGCAGACGGTGGCTTTGGTTCTGCTGATTCTGTTGCTGATATCGCTCGTGCGCGGGCTCGGAGGAACTTGAGAGCGGGCGGGCGCGGCCGAGAGCCTGACCGGCTCGACAGGGCCCATGGCGAGTTGGACGATAATATGGCATCCCAGCGCGGGCGCTTCGGCCCATCGAAGCCGCGCGCGGGCCTTCGTCCTTCTCTTCTCGCTTTTTGCCTCCCATGTCGAACCTCAAAATCGAGCGCACTGCCAAGACGCTTCGCGAACTCACGCTGGACAAGCTGCGCAGCGCGATCGTGCAAGGCTATTTCCGTCCGGGCGACCGGCTCGTCGAGCGGACCTTGTGCGATGAGCTCGGGGTGAGCCGCACGGTGGTGCGCGAAGTGCTGCGGCATCTGGAGACCGAAGGGCTCGTCGAGACCGTGGCGCGGCAAGGGCCGATCGTCGCGCGGCTCGACCCGGCGCAGGTCGGCGAGATCTACGAGTTGCGCAGCTTGCTGGAAGCGAACGCCGCACGCGCCTGCGCCGAGCGGGCGACGCCCGCGCTCGTCAACGAGCTGCGCGCGATCCGCAAGACGGTCGAGGACGCGTTCCAGCAGGACGATTGGCCGAGCGTGCTCGAATGCACCGAGCGTTTCTACGAAGCGATGTTCGACGGCGCGGGCAAGCAGGTCTCGCTGGCCGTCGTCAAATCGCTGAACGCGCGGATCAACCGGCTGCGCGCCTTGACCATCGCGGTGCCGGGCCGCCGCGACGAGTCGAATCGCGAGATGAACGTGCTGCTCGATGCGATCGAGCGGCGCGACGGGGAGGCCGCGGCGGCGGCGTCGGCGGCGCATATCCGGCGCACGTCCGAGCTTGCGCTGCATGCGCTCGAACAGCAGCAAGACCAGGCGGCCAGCAGCGCCTGAGCGGCGCTCGACTGGTCTTGCCCGCAGGCCGCCGGTATCCGGCGGCTTTTTTTGCGCTTCTGTTTCACCGTTCGCGGTCACCTGCGACGTGCATTGCTGCACCGCAACCGACTATCGCAGCCCGGTTTTCGTGCCCGAAAAAGCATCAGTCAAATTATGGTATTCCATAATATTGAAATGCTTGGATCGGCCAATAAGATGGCATACCATAATCTCAACAAGCGGCACCAACGGGCACGAGCCCATCGCAAGGAGAACTGGTATGAGATTGGAGATGCGCAAGCTGGTCACCTACGCCGAGACGACGTTCATCGAAGGCGGCAAGGACGCGGCTCAGCCGTTGAAGCTGTTCGGCGCGGCCGCCGTGATCCGCAATCCGTGGGCCGGCCGCGGTTTCGTCGAAGACCTGAAGCCGGAAATCCACGCGCTCGCGCCGCAGCTCGGCGAGATCCTGACCGCCGAAATGCTGCGCCTCGCGGGCGGCGGCGAGGCTGTCGAGGGCTACGGCAAGGCGGCGATCGTCGGCACCTCGGGCGAGGTCGAGCATGCGTCGGCGCTGATCCACACGCTGCGCTTCGGCAACAAGTACCGCGAAGCGGTCGGCGCGAAGAGCTACCTCGCCTTCACGAATCTGCGCGGCGGCCCGAACTGCCCGATCTCGATCCCGCTCATGCACAAGCACGACGAAGGCATGCGCTCGCACTACCTGACCGTGCAGTTCTCGATCACCGATGCGCCCGCGCCCGACGAGATCGTGATCGCGCTGGGCGCGTCGGTGGGCGGCCGTCCGCATCACCGGATCGGCGACCGCTATCAGGATCTGAAGGAGCTCGCGGGACATGAAGCCTGAGATCGCCGCACTCGCCCCGCCCGTGCGCAGCGGCGTCGCCGCGGGCACGAGCTACAGCGTCTACGCCTCGCGCGCCGACGATGCCGGGAAGCGCGCGACCGTCGTGCTGATCCACGGCGTGGGCATGAACCAGAGCGTGTGGGCGCCGCAGGTCGATGCGCTTTGCGACGAGTTCGACGTCGTCGTCTACGACATGCTGGGGCACGGCCGCAGCGCGCTGCCGTCGCCGGCTGCACGGCTCGACGAGTACGCGGCACAACTCGCGCTGCTGCTCGACACGCTCGACGTCGAAGCCGCCCATGTCGTCGGGCATTCGATGGGGGCGCTCGTCGCGCTCGAGTTCGCGCTGACGTACCCGGATCGCACCTTGAGCGTCGCCGCGCTGAATGCGGTCTACGACCGCACGCCCGAGCAGCGCCAAGCGGTGATGAGCCGCGCGGAAACGCTCGACGACGCGACCTTCCTCCCCGGCATCGATGCGACGCTCGCGCGCTGGTTCGGCGACCCCGTGCCCGGCCATCTGACCGGAGCAGCGCAGGCCGTGCGCACGCTGCTGATGTCGGTCGACCCGATCGGCTACCAGCGCACCTATCGGCTGTTCGCGAGCGCCGACGGCGCGCACGTCGGGCGCCTCGAACGGCTCGCCGTGCCCGCGCTCTTCCTCACCGGCGAGCACGACCCGAACTCGAGTCCGGCGATGTCGCTGGCGATGGCGGCGGCGGCCCCCGGCGGCCGCGCCGAGATCATCGCGAACGAGCGCCACATGATGAACGTGACCGAGCCGGCGCTCGTCAACGAACGGCTGCTGGCGTTCCTCAAAGGAGCCCATCATGGATGAGCCCGTTTTTGATGCTGCGGAATTCCGTCGCGCGCTCGGCGCGTTCGTGACGGGCGTCACCGTCGTCACGACGATTCAGCCCGACGGCTCGCCGCGCGGCTTCACCGCGAACTCGTTCACGTCGGTGTCGCTCGATCCGCCTTTGGTTCTCGTCTGCATCGCGAAGACGGCGTCGAGCTACGCAGTGTTTTCCGCGACGAAGCGCTTCGCCGTGAGCGTGCTCGCGGAGGATCAGAAGAGCGTGTCCGGCGTGTTCGCTTCGAAGGCCGCCGACAAGTTCGCGCAAGTGGCCTGGCGTGCGCGCGTCACCGGCGCGCCGGTGATGGACGGCGCGGCCGCGAGCTTCGACTGCACGACGCACGAGGTGATCGATGCGGGCGACCACATCATCCTGCTCGGGCGCGTGGTCGACTTCGCGCACACGAGCTCGACGCCGCTCGGTTATTGCCGCGGCGCGTACGTGAACTTCAGCCTGTCGCAGGACGCATTGGCGGCGGCGGGGCAGCGCGCGCGCGTCGGCGCGATCCTCGAGCATCCGCGCGGGCTCGTGCTCGTGGCGACCCCGCAAGGGCTTCAGCTGCCGGCCGGCACCCGCCTCGAACCTGCAACCGATGCGGGCAGCCTGCACGGCGTGCTGGCGAAGCTCAAGCTCGACGCCCATCTCGACTTTTTGTTCGCGGTGTTCGAAGCGAGCGGCGGGCCGGCGCCGGGCGTGCAGATCTATTACCGAGGACGCGTGCTCGACGACGAGGCCGCCGGCGATGCCGCGAGCCCGGTACGCATCGTGCCGCTCAACGCGATTCCGTGGAGCGAGCTGCACGACGACGCGGTGCGCTCGATGCTCGAGCGCTACGTGCGCGAGCGCAGCGAGGACGCATTCGGCATCTACGTCGGCGACAGCGAGGCGGGCACGGTGCAGCCGCTGGCGTTCGCGCACTGAGATATAGCGGAGAAAACATCATGAAGTTTTCGTTGTTCCTGCATATGGAGCGGTACGACACGAGCACGTCGCACCGCGAGCTGTTCGACCAGATGACCGAACTCGTCCAGCTCGCCGAGCGCGGCGGTTTCGAGACGGCCTGGATCGGCGAGCACCACGCGATGGAGTTCACGATCGCGCCGAACCCGTTCGTGAACCTCGCGTACCTGGCCGCGAAGACCGAGCGTATCCGTCTCGGCACCGGCACGGTGATCGCGCCGTTCTGGCATCCGATCGCGCTGGCCGGCGAGGCGGGCATGGTCGACGTCGCGAGCAACGGCCGCCTCGACCTCGGTATCGCGCGCGGCGCCTACTCGTTCGAGTACGAGCGTCTCTTGCCCGGTCTCGACGCGATGAGCGCAGGCGCTCGCATGCGTGAACTGGTGCCGGCATTGCGCAAGCTGTTCGCGGGCGACTACGCGCATCAGGGCGAATTCTGGTCGTGGCCCGCGTCGACCCCGGTGCCGCGTCCGGTCCAGGCGCCGCACCCGCCGATGTGGCTCGCCGCACGCGATCCGAATTCGCACGCTTTCGCGGTGGCGAACGGCTGCAACGTCCAGGTGACGTCGCTGGCGACTGGCGATGCAGAAGTCGTGAGCCTGATGGAGCGCTTCAACGCCGCCTGCGCCGCGAATCCCGACGTGCCGCGCCCGCAAGTGATGATGCTGATGCATACGTTCGTCGGCGCGAATTCCGCCGAAGTGGATGCCGCCGTCGAAGACCTCGCGCGCTTCTATCGCTACTTCAGCAAGTGGTTCAAGAACGAGCGCCCGATCGAGCAGGGCTTCATCGAGCCGCTGACCGATGCCGACGTCGCGATGTTCCCGCAGTACTCGCTCGATGCGATCCGCAAGAACCTCGTGATCGGCGAGCCGAAGGACGTGATCGCGCGCTTGAAGGGCTACGAGGAGCTTGGCTACGACCAGTACAGCTTCTGGCTCGACAGCCACATGAGCTTCGAGCGCAAGCGCAAGTCGCTCGAGCTGTTCATCTCCGACGTGATGCCGGCGTTTAGCCAGCGTTAAAGGCGCGTCACTCGACGATCCCAGCAAACGGATTGGAGCAGCCGACATGACCCAGACCAAAATGGCCCAGCGTTTCCAGCAATACATCGACGGCGCATTCGAAGACGCGAGCGAGCACTTCGACAGCGTCAACCCCGCCACCGGCGAAGTCTGGGCGCGGATGCCGGCAGCGAGCGCGGCCGACGTCGACCGCGCCGTGCGCGCCGCGCATCGCGCGCTGACCGATCCGGCGTGGGCTGGCCTCACCGCGAGCGCGCGCGGCAAGCTGCTGTACCGGCTCGCGGAGCTCGTCGCCGAGCACGCTCCCCGGCTCGCCGAACTGGAGACGCAGGACACCGGCAAGATCATCCGCGAGACGCGCGCGCAGATCGGCTATGTCGCCGACTACTACCGCTACTACGCGGGCGTCGCCGACAAGATCCAGGGCGCGTGGCTGCCCGTCGACAAGCCCGACATGGAAGTGACGCTGCGGCGCGAGCCGGTCGGCGTGGTCGCGGCCGTCGTGCCTTGGAACTCGCAGCTGTTTCTGTCGGCCGTGAAAGTGGGGCCCGCGCTCGCGGCCGGCTGCACGATCGTGCTCAAGGCGTCGGAAGACGGCCCCGCGCCGCTGCTCGAATTCGCGCGGCTCGTGCATGAGGCAGGGTTTCCGGCGGGCGTCGTGAACGTCGTGACCGGCTTCGGCAACGATTGCGGCCGCACGCTGACGAGCCATCCGCTCGTCTCGAAGATCGCGTTCACGGGCGGCCCCGAGACCGCGCGCCACGTCGTGCGCAACTCGGCCGAGAACCTCGCGGCGACCTCGCTCGAACTCGGCGGCAAGTCGCCGGTGCTCGTGTTCGACGACGCCGATCTCGACAGCGCGGCCAACGCGGTCGTCGCCGGCATCTTCGCGGCGACGGGCCAGAGCTGCGTCGCGGGCTCGCGTCTCGTCGTGCAGCGGGGGATCCACGATGCGCTTCTCGCGCGTCTTGCCGCCAAGGCCGAGGCGATTCGCATCGGCGATCCGCAGGACCCGGCCACGGAGATGGGGCCGCTCGCGACGTCGCGGCAGCGCGAGCATGTCGAGCGCGTGCTGCGCGCGAGCGTCGAGGCGGGCGCGCGCATCGTCACGGGCGGGCACGTGCCGCACGAATTCACGCGAGGGTTCTACTTCCGCCCGACGATCGTCGATTGCCCGCATCCGCGTGTGCCGAGCGTCGAGCAGGAGTTGTTCGGCCCGGTGCTCAGCGTCGTGACGTTCGATACCGAAGCCGATGCCGTCGCGCTGGCCAACGACACGCGCTACGGCCTCGCCTCCGGCGTCTTCACGCGCGACCTGACGCGGGCGCACCGCCTCACGCGTGCGCTGCGCGCGGGCATCGTCTGGGTCAACACGTACCGCGCGGTGTCGCCGATCGTGCCGTTCGGCGGCTATGGGCTGAGCGGCCTCGGCCGCGAAGGCGGGCTCGACGCCGTGCTCGACTACACGCGCACGAAATCGGTTTGGATCCGCACCTCGGACGAGCCGATCGCCGACCCGTTCGTGATGCGCTGACGCATAGGCGCACTGGAGAGAGACACCCATGTACTACGAAATCCGCACCTACCGGATCAAGACCGGCGCCGTGCCCGCCTATCTGAAGCTCGTCGAGGAAGAGGGCATCGCGTTGCAGAAGCGCTACCTCGGCGAGCTGATCGGCTACTTCCATTCGGAGATCGGTCCGCTCAACGAGATCGTGCATATCTGGGCTTACCCGAGCCTCGACGAGCGCGAGCGCCGCCGCGCCGCGCTTGCCGAAGACCCGGCCTGGCAGGCGTTCGCGCCGAAGATCCAGGCCCTGATGGAAGAGATGAACAACAAGATCATGAAGCCGGCGCGCTTTTCGCCGCTGCAATGACACACGCCAACGATTGAGCCGCCGGCTCGCCAACTTAGTCAGCATGGAGATCTACATGAAGCGCAATTGGAGCAAGTCCGCCGCACCGCTCGCCGTTCCTCTCGCCGCCTGTGCGTGGCTGCTGGCCGCGGCGTCCGCGCCCGCCGCCGCCGCGGATTCGATCGTGTTCACGAGCTGGGGCGGCACCACGCAATCGTCGCAGCAGAAGGACTGGGCGCAGCCGTTCACGCAATCGACCGGCATCAACGTGCTGATGGACGGTCCGACTGACTACGGCAAGCTCAAGGCGATGGTCGAGAGCGGCAACGTCAACTGGGACGTGGTCGACGTCGAGGGCGACTTCGCCTACGCCGCGCAGAAGGACGGCCTGATCGAGCCGATCGACTACTCGGTCGTGAAGAAGGACGAGCTCGACCCGCGCTTCGCGTCGGCCGGCGCCGTCGGCAGCTTCTACTACTCGTTCGTGCTCGGCTACAACAAGGCGAGCTTCAAGGGCGCGCAGCCGCAGACCTGGGCCGACCTGTTCGACACCAAGAAATTTCCCGGCAAGCGCACGTTCTACAAGTGGTCCGCGCCGGGCGTGCTGGAGATCGCGCTGCTCGCCGACGGCGTGCCGGCCGACAAGCTCTATCCGCTCGATCTCGACCGCGCGTTCAAGAAGCTCGACACGATCAAGAGCGACATCGTCTGGTGGAGCGGCGGCGCGCAATCGCAGCAGCTGCTCGCCTCGGGCGAGGCGCCGATCGGCATGTTCTGGAACGGGCGGCTGCACGCGCTCGAGGAGACGGGCGTGCCGGTCGGCATCTCGTGGAACCAGAACCTGACGGCCGCCGACATGCTGGTGGTCCCGAAGGGCTCGAAGCACCGCGACGAGGCGATGAAGTACCTGGCCGCCGCGACGAGCGCGCAGGCTCAGGCGAAGTTCGCCGCCGACACGGGCTACGCGCCGGTCAACGTGAAGTCCGCCGCGCTGATGTCGCCGGCCGTGGCGAAGACGCTGCCGGATCAGTACAAGACTTCGCAGATCGATCTCGACATGAAGTACTGGGCGCAGAACCGCGATGCGATCGCCAAGCGCTGGTACGCGTGGCAGTCGAAGTGATGGAGCGGGGCGGCCGTTCGATGCGGCCGCGCTGGATGTCTCGGGGCTGCGCGGGGGAACGCTCCCGCACCGATTTGGAGTCACCATGCCTCACGTAATGAGTACCGCCGTGCCGCCGCCCGCCGCGCCCGCGCGCCGCCGCCGCGACTGGCGCAGCGTCCGGCTGCTGGCGCCCGCGCTGCTGCTGCTCGCGATCTTCTTCCTGCTGCCGGTGCTGTCGCTGCTGTTGCGCAGCGTGCTGGAGCCGGCGCCCGGGTTGCAGAACTACGCGCAGCTCGTCGGCTCGACCACCTACCTGCGCGTGTTCGGCAACACGTTCCTGGTCGCGACGGTGGTGACGGCCGTGACGCTCGCGGTCGGCTTTCCGACCGCCTGGCTGCTCGCGATCGCGCCGCGCAGGCTGTCGAGCGTGCTGTTCGCGATCATGCTGTTGTCGATGTGGACCAACCTGCTCGCGCGCACCTTCGCCTGGATGGTGCTGCTGCAAGCGACCGGCCCGATCAACCGCATGCTGATGGCGCTCGGCATCATCAGCGAGCCGCTCGTGCTCGTGAACAACCTGATCGGCGTGACGATCGGCATGACCTACATCATGCTGCCCTTCCTCGTCATGCCGCTGCACGCGACGCTGCGCGGCATCGACCCGTCGACGCTGCGCGCCGCTGCCGTGTGCGGCGCGAGCCGCTGGCAGGCGTTCTGGCGCGTGCTGGTGCCGCTCGCGATGCCGGGCATCGCGTCGGGTGCACTGATGGTGTTCGTGATGGCGCTCGGCTACTTCGTGACGCCCGCTTTGCTCGGGGGACCGTCGTACATGATGCTCGCGGAGCTGATCGCACAGCTCGTGCAGGAGCTTCTGAACTGGGGGCTCGCGGGCGCTGCGGCATTCGTGCTGCTCGCGGTGACGCTTGCGCTCTACGCGTTGCAACTGCGCTTCACCGGCGGAGCCGCACGCACCGCTTACGGAGATCGCTGACATGCTGCTCGATTTCGATCGTCTAGGCGCGCTGCGCTGGATGCTGCTCTCCGTCGGCGGCGCGGTCGCGCTGTTCCTGCTGCTGCCGATCGTGTTCATCGTCGCGCTTTCGTTCGGCGATTCGCAATGGCTGATCTTTCCGCCGCCGGGCTGGACGCTCGAGTGGTATCGGCAGCTGCTGACCGACTCCGGCTGGATCGACTCGCTGCTGACGAGCGCGAAGATCGCCGTGATCGTGACGGTGCTGTCGGTCGGCCTCGGCCTGCTTGCGTCGCTCGCGCTCGTGCGCGGCAAGTTTCGCGGACGCAACACGGTGAAGGCGTTCTTCCTGACGCCGATGGTGCTGCCCGTCGTCGTGCTGGCCGTCGCGCTCTACGCGTTCTTTCTGCGCATCGGCCTGAACGGCACGCTCGTCGGCTTCGTGATCGGCCATCTGATCATCGCGCTGCCGTTCTCGATCATCGCGATCAGCAACTCGCTGGAGAGCTTCGACGTGTCGCTCGAAGAGGCCGCGTCGATCTGCGGCGCGGGGCCGCTCGAAGTGAAGCTGCGCGTCACGCTGCCCGCGATCCGGCTCGGCCTGTTCGCCGCCGCGATCTTCTCGTTTCTCGCTTCGTGGGACGAAGTGGTGGTCTCGATCTTCATGGCGAGCCCCACGCTGCAGACGCTGCCGGTGCGGATCTGGTCGACGCTGCGCCAGGACCTGACGCCCGTGATCGCGGCTGCGTCGTCGCTCTTGGTCGGTCTGACCGTCGTGTTGATGTTGCTGGGCGCGCTCGTCAAGCGCACCCGGCAAGCGTGATGAATTAGGAGGTAAACGAGCCATGACTGCCGCATTCCTGCAAATCCAGCGCCTGCGCAAGACCTACGACCAGGTCGTCGCGATCGACCACGTCTCGCTCGACATCAAGAAGGGCGAGTTCATGACCTTCCTCGGGCCGTCGGGCTCGGGCAAGAGCACGACGCTCTACATCGTCGCCGGCTTCCAGGCGCCGACCGAGGGGCGCGTGCTGCTCGACGGCAAGCCGCTGCTCGAGGTGCCGCCGAACAAGCGCAACATCGGCATGGTGTTCCAGCGCTATACGCTGTTTCCGCATCTGAGCGTCGGCGAGAATGTCGCGTTTCCGCTGCGCGTGCGGCGGCGTCCCGAGGCTGAAGTGAAGGCGAAGGTCGAGAAGATGCTCAAGCTCGTGCATCTGTCCGAGTGCCGCGACCGGATGCCCGCGCAACTGTCGGGCGGCCAGCAGCAGCGCGTCGCGATCGCGCGGGCGCTCGCCTACGATCCGCCCGTGCTGCTGATGGACGAGCCGCTGTCCGCGCTCGACAAGAAGCTGCGCGAGGAGATCCAGCTGGAGCTGCGGCGCATCCACCAGGAAACCGGCGTGACGATTCTTTACGTAACGCACGACCAGGAAGAGGCGCTGCGCCTGTCGGATCGCATCGCCGTGTTCGACAAGGGGCGCATCCAGCAGGTCGGCAGCGGCGAGGATCTGTATGCGAACCCGGCTTCGCGCTTCGTCGCGAGCTTCATCGGCAACTCGAACTTCCTGCCGGTGCGCGTCACGTCCAACCGCGACGGCCGCGCGGACGGCGTGTTCCCGAACGGCCGCGCGGTCGCCGGCGGCAGCGTCAATGCGGCGCTCGCGGCCGGCGCCGACGGCACGCTGATGGTGCGGCCCGAGCAGATGCGCATCCGCGCGCAGCAGGCCGCGTCGAACGATGCAGGTCTGCCGGTGACGGTGCGCGACATCACCTATCTCGGCGACTCGCTGCACTACGCGGTGGCGACGCCGTGGCAGCAGGAGATCTCGATCCGGATGCCGGCGGGCGCGCGCCACGACAGCGGCCTCGCGATCGGCACGGAGGCGCTCGTCGAGTGGGACGCGCGTGACGCGCGTCTGTTCGCCTGAGCGAGCACGAAGGAAACTCACGATGAGCGGTCTCGTGCCTTCGCTGCGGGTCGAGCGGCCCACCACGACGCTGCGCGAGCTGGCGCTGGAGAAGATGCGCACGGCGATCGTCGATGCGCATTTTCATCCGGGCGAGCGGCTCGTCGAGCGCTCGCTCTGCGGCGAGCTGGGCGTGAGCCGCACGGTGGTGCGCGAGGTGCTGCGGCACCTGGAGACCGAAGGGCTCGTCGCGTCGTTGCCGAATCAGGGGCCGATCGTCGCGACGCTCGATGCGGACAAGGCCGCGCAGATCTACGAGATCCGCGGCCTGCTGGAAGGCGACGCCGCGCTCGCGTGTGCCGCGAGCGGAAGCGAGGCGGTCGCGGCGCGGCTCGCCGAGTGCGTGGCGAATATCGAGCGGGCCTTCGCCGCGCGCGACCATCAGACGGTGCTGGAGCAGACCGGCCGCTTCTACGAAGCGATGTTCGAGGGCGGCGGCAAGACGGTGTCGTGGGAGATCGTGCAGACGCTGAACGCGCGGATCAACCGCCTGCGAGCGCTGACGATCGCCTCGGACGACCGCGGCCGCCAGGCCGTCGCCGAGATGAAGTGCATCCTCGACGCGATCGCGGCGCGCGATCCGCAGCGCGCGCAGGCGGCGGCGCAGGCACACGTGCGGCGCGTGGCGGAGATCGCGGCGGCGCAACTGACGAAATAAAAAAGAGAGAGCGGGTTCCAGGATGTAACAACACTCACAACGGCAATCACGGCAACGGGAGATTTGAATGAGAAAGGCTTATGAATTTAAATTAGTAATCCGAATGATATCGGGGATGACGATCGCGGCAATCATGCCGAGCCTGGCGGCGGCGCAATCGTCGGTGAGCTTGTACGGCGTGATCGACGAGGGGATCGACTACGTCAACAACAGCGGCGGGCATCCGCTTTGGCGCATGCGTGACGGCACCTACGACGGCATGTACGGCAGCCGTTGGGGCCTGAAGGGGGAAGAGGATCTTGGCGGCGGACTGAAAGCGTTGTTCAAGCTCGAGTCTGGCTTCAGCCTCGAGAACGGCCAGTTGCGCCAAGGCGGCCGGGAGTTCGGCAGACAAGCCTACGTCGGGCTCTCGAAGGACACGCTCGGCACGGTGACGCTCGGGCGTCAGTACGATTCTGTCGTCGACTATGTTCAGCCCGTCACGGCTGCCGGCCAGATCGGCGGTCCGTTCATTCATGGCGGCGATATCGACAACACCGACAACTCGTTTCGCGTGAACAACGCGATCAAATACACGAGCCCGACGCTCGCCGGCGCCACGTTCGGCGGCATGTATGCGTTCACGAACTCCAATGCGCCCGGCGTCGGCACGACGGGGATGTGGAGCGTCGGAGCAAGCTACGCGCTCGGCGGGTTCAATGCCGGGGCGGCGTACTTCTATGCGAAGAATCCCGCGAGCTTGTTTCCCGACGGTAATTTCGTCGCCAACACCACGGGTTCTGCGATCGGAGCGAGCGGGCCGTTCAGCTATGTCGGCACTCCGAGCAACGAACAGATCGTCGGCGTGGGCGTCAGCTACACGGTCGGCGCGGCGTTGGTGGGCATCGATTACACGAACACGAAGTTCGACAATGCCAACGGCACCACGAGTTCTGTCACCTTTGCCAACTATGAGGCATGGGGCACGTACAACGTGACGCCCAACCTGTTGCTGGGCGCTGCCTACAGCTACACCGACGGCAAGGTCGACTACAACGACAGCTCGCCGAAGTATCACCAGGTGTCGCTGATGACGAGCTATTCGCTCTCGAAACGCACGACGCTCTACGCCATGGGCTCATTCCAGCAAGCGGCCGGCGCGGCGAAGAACGCCGACATCTTCGACTTTTCGATTGCCGATGCGTCCACCACCAACCGGCAACTGATGTTCCGGACCGGGATCGTGCACAAGTTCTGAACGGCGTGACCGGGGGGCTCGCGTCCGTGCCGGCGACGGCCGCGAGCCGCTGTGACGAAGGGAACGTTTCACTTCCTCGCGAGTACCGCAGATGAAGACTGTGCAGAATTTATCCATTGCAGGAAAGATCGGAGTGGCATTTGCGGGCGTGATCGTGGCCTTTGCGATCAGCGCGGGCATCTGCCTCTCCAGCATTCGCGCCATCGATCAGAAGCAGAAGGAGATGGCGGCATCGGAGCAGATGCTGCTCTTGCTGAAGGACGGGACCGCGGACTATCTCAACATCGTCTGGGCGGTTCTGGCGAACAACCTGAACGGCAAGCCGGGGCACAAGGCGTGGATCGTCAAGCACGGCGGCGACTTCGGGACGCGGCTGTCCGCGCTGCGGGCGACCGACGGCACGGCCGAGGGCGCGAGACTCGCCGACGATTGCCAGCAGCAATACGACGCGTGGCTGCGTACCGTCGTCGATCCGCTCGTGGACATGCGCAAGAAGGTCGACGAGTACGCGGTCAACATGAGCGACCTGTCGACTATGACGGAGGGATTCGGTGCCTACCTCGGCACGGAGAAGCTGATCGCGTCCGTCGACAAGCTGGACGACTACGAGAGAAGCCGGATGTCGGAAAGCCGCAAGGCGCTCGATTCGCTGCGCGCGAGGATGTACGCGACGATCCTGACCACGTCCCTGATCGCGGTGCTCGCCGCTATCCTTGCCGGCAGCTGGCTTGCCCGCGTCGTGTCCCGTCCGTTGAAGCAGGCCGTGACGGTGGCGACGCGCGTTGCCGAGGGGGATCTGACCGCCCGCATCGAAGCGTCGTCGGCGGATGAAACCGGGCAATTGATGCGAAGCCTGAGCGCCATGAACCAGAGCCTGGCGAGCATCGTAAGGCGCGTGAGGATGGGCACCGACAGCATCGCCACGGCGTCGAGCGAGATCGCGGCCGGGAATTTCGACCTGTCGTCGCGCACGGAGGAGCAGGCCGCGTCGCTCGAAGAGACGGCGGCCAGCATGACGCAGCTGACCGAGACCGTTCGTCAAAACGCGGACAACGCGAGGCAGGCGAGCGCGCTGGCCGCGCGTGCGTGCCACATGGCCGATGCGGGGAATGATGCGGTGCTCGGCATGGTTCAGACGATCGGGCGGATCGACGACAGCTCGAACCAGATTTCCGAGATCACCGGCGTGATCGAAGGCATCGCGTTCCAGACCAACATCCTTGCCCTGAACGCCGCCGTCGAGGCCGCCCGGGCCGGCGAGCAAGGGCGCGGCTTTGCCGTGGTCGCGAGCGAGGTGCGCGGCCTCGCACAACGCTCGGCGACGGCGGCCAAGGAGATCAAGGAGCTGATCGGCTCGTCGGTCGCGGTGATTCAGGCCGGCGCGAAGCAGGCGGGCGACGTCGGCGAGACGATGGGGCAGGTCAAGCAGGCGATCAAGCAGGTCTCGGACATCGTCGCCGAGATCGCTACGGCGTCGGAGGAACAGGGCCGAGGCATCGAGCAGGTCAACCTGGCCGTCAATCAGATGGACGAGGTCACGCAGCAGAACGCGGCGCTCGTCGAGCAGGCGGCCGCGGCGGCGCGGTCGCTCGAAGAGCAGGCGATCGGGCTGAGGGATGCGGTGGGCGTGTTCAGGCTCACCGAAGCGGATGACGCTGTGCCGTTACCGGCTGGGCCGCATAGCCCGCGGCGCATTTCGCCGGTTGTCGAGCGAGAACCGGGACTGCCGGTCCTGAGGAGCGGCGGCGTCTGACCGAGACCTCACCGGCCCAAGTCAAGCCGCCGCCAGGCGGCGATCCGCCTACGCCCCCGCCAGTCTTTCGCTGATCGCCATGCCGACTTCCGTCGTACTCGCCTTCCCGCCAAGATCCCCGGTATGCGGCCCTTTCTTGAGCACATCCTCGATCGCGGCGAGGATCGCATCATGCGCATCGCGCTCCGGCCCGGCCACATTGCCGCCCAGAAAATCGACCATCATCGCCGCCGACCAGATCATCGCCACCGGGTTCGCGATGTTCTTCCCCGCGATATCCGGCGCCGACCCATGCACCGGCTCGAACAGCGACGGAAACTTGCGCTCGGGATTCAAGTTGCCCGACGGCGCCAAACCGATCGTGCCGGTACACGCCGGCCCGAGATCCGAAAGGATGTCGCCGAACAGGTTCGATGCGACCACCACGTCGAAGCGGTCGGGGTTCATCACGAAGCGCGCGCAGAGAATGTCGATGTGCTGCTTGTCCCACGCGACGTCCGGATACTGCGCCGCGACTTCGGCCGCACGCGCGTCCCACCACGGCATGCTGATCGCGATGCCGTTGCTCTTCGTCGCGACCGTGATCTTCTTCGCGGCGCGGCGCTGGGCGAGATCGAATGCGTACTTCAGCACGCGCTCGGTGCCGTGGCGCGAGAAGATCGACTGCTGCATCACGACTTCGCGCTCGGTGCCTTCGTACATCACGCCGCCCACCGACGAATACTCGCCCTCGGTGTTTTCGCGCACGATCATGAAGTCGATGTCGCCGGCCTTGCGGTTCGCGAGCGGGGAGGGCACGCCTTCGAAGAGGCGCGCCGGACGCAGGTTGATGTACTGATCGAACTCGCGGCGGAACTTGAGCAGCGATCCCCACAGCGAGATGTGGTCGGGCACCGTGGCCGGCCAGCCGACCGCGCCGAACAGAATCGCGTCGGCGCCCTTCAACTGTTCCTTCCAGTCGTCCGGCATCATCTGGCGGTGCTTCATGTAGTAGTCGCAGCTCGCCCACTCGATGTGCTGATAGTCGAAGCCGATATCGAAGCGCTGGCTGACCACGTCGAGCGCGCGCAGCGCCTCGGGCATCACTTCGACGCCGATCCCGTCGCCCGGAATCACGGCGATACGGTACGTTTTCTTGGGCATGTTGAGTCCTCCTCCAGGGAATGCGAGCGATTCTATTCCCTTTTATTTCGCCTAAAATCGTGCTTTCGGTTAAGCCACTGTGCACGAATCGTGAATAAATCGCTGAACCTCGATGATGTCCGCGTGTTCTGCGTCGTGGTCCGCAACGCGAGCTTCAGCGCGGCGGCCGAGGCGCTGGCCGTCTCGCCCGCCTATGTCAGCAAGCGCGTCGGCATGCTCGAAGCGCAGCTCGGCACGCGCTTGCTGCACCGCTCGACGCGCCGCGTCGCGATCACCGAGGCCGGCGAGCGCGTCTACGCGTGGGCCGAGAAGATTCTCGACGACGTCGATCAGCTCGTCGAGGACGTCTCCGCGACGCGCCAACTGCCGCGCGGCACGCTGCGCGTCTCCAGCAGCCTCGGCTTCGGCCGCAAAGTCGTCGCGCCCATCCTCGAGCGCCTCTCGCAGCGTCATCCGCAGTTGCGCGTGCGGCTCGATCTGTTCGATCGGCTCGTCGACGTGGCCGGCGAAGGCTTCGATCTCGACATTCGCATCGGCGACGAAATCGCCCCGCATCTGATCGCCAAACATCTTGCACCGAATCATCGCGTGCTGTGCGCGGCGCCTGCCTACCTGGAACGGCACGGCGTGCCGAAGCATCTCGCGGATCTCTCATCGCATCATTGCATCGCGATCAAGGAGCGCGATCAATCGCTCGGCGTCTGGCGGCTCACGGTGCGCGGCGAGCCCGCGACGATCAAAGTGACCGGCCCGCTATCGACGAATCACGGCGAGGTCGCCGTCGATTGGGCGCTGGCCGGGCGCGGCATCGTGCTGCGTTCGATCTGGGACGTGCGCGAGCATCTGGAAAGCGGCGCGCTCAAGCAAGTCCTGCCTGACGTGACGCAGCCCGCCGATGTCTGGGCCGTGTATCCGTCGCGGCTCGCGTCGTCGGCGAAGGTGCGCGCTTGCGTCGACTTCGTCAGCGTTGCATTCGCCGAGTTGGGCCTCGCGCGCCTACGGGCAATCCCTTAGCCCTCGCCCTCCAGAATCGGCAACAGCAATTCATGCTGTGAAGCGCCACCAAAACGACGCGTTTCGATCGCGCAAGACCCCGAATCGGGACATCCGCTCAAATTGGCGGTGCTTAAATTTCAATCAACACGCGGCTTCCAGCGGTTGTCCTCGTCGTCGGACGGCAGGACGATGTGCCGGCCCGCGTGCCGAGAAGTGCACAAAGGACGCTCAAAACAATCTGTATTCACCCTTCCCCTGGTACAAGGAGCAGTTCCATGAACGACGACGAAATCAAACAAGGTGGTTTCAGCCGCCGCGACATGATGCGTGTACTGGCGGCAGGAGGCATGCTGGCCACGGGCGGCGGTCTCATGAGCGTGGCGCAGCGCGCGCTCGCCGACACGCCGAAGAAGGGCGGCAAGATCCGCGTCGCCTACGAGTCGAGCTCGACTGCCGATACGCTCGATCCCGCCAAGGGCTCGACCGGCGCCGACTACATCCGCTTCTTCATGTTCTACAGCGGCCTCACGCAGTTCGACGGCAGCCTCACGCCACAGCCCGCGCTCGCGGACTCGTTCACGTCGACGGATGCGAAGACGTGGGTCATCAAGCTCAAGAAGGGCGTCACGTTCCATGACGGCAAGTCGCTGACGCCGGCCGACGTCGCCTACTCGCTGATGCGTCACAAGAATCCGGCGACCGCGTCGAAGCTGAAGTCGGTGGCCGACCAGTTCGCCGACATCAAGCCGACCGGCCCGGACGAAGTGACGATCACGCTCACCGCGCCGAACGCCGATCTGCCCGCGATTCTCGCGACGCCGCAGCTCGTGATCATCAAGGACGGCACGACCGATTTCACGACGGCGGTCGGCACCGGCCCGTACAAGCTCAAGACGTTCAAGCCGGGCGTGTCGACGATCGGCGTGCGCAACGACAGCTACTGGCGTCCCGGCAAGCCGTATCTCGACCAGATCGAGCTGATCGGCATCGGCGACGACGCGGCGCGTGTGAACGCGCTGCTCTCGGGCGACGTGCATCTGATCAGCGCGGTCGATCCGCGCGCGACGCAGCGCGTGAACTCGACGCCGGGCTACGCGGTCCAGGAAACGAAGTCGGGCCTCTACACCGACCTCATCATGCGCCGCGACAACTCGCTCACCGGCAACCCGGACTTCGTGATGGGCATGAAGTACCTGTTCGATCGCGAGCAGATCCGCTCGGCCGTGTTCCGCGGTTTCGCGGCGATCGGCAACGACCAGCCGATTCCCCCGGGACACCGTTACTACTTCGCGGGCTTGCCGCAGCGGCCGTACGATCCGGACAAGGCCAAGTTCCTGTTGAACAAGGCGGGCGCGCTCGGCACCGCGCTGCCGCCGATCTTCGCGACGTCGGACGCCAACGGCTCGATCGAAATGGCGGAGATGCTGCAGCTCTCGGGCCAGAAGATCGGCGCGAACATCCAGGTCAACCGCGTGCCGCCCGACGGCTACTGGTCGAACCACTGGATGAAGCATCCGCTCGGCTTCGGCAGCATCAACCCGCGTCCGAGCGCCGACGTGCTGTTCACGCAGTTCTTCAAATCCGACGCACCGTGGAACGAGTCGGGCTGGAAGAACCCGCAGTTCGATCAGCTGCTCGTCGCCGCGCGCGCCGAAACCGACGACGCCAAGCGCAAGCAGATGTACGCGGACATGCAGGTGCTCGTCAACAACGAAGGCGGCATCGGCATTCCGGCGTTCATCAGCCTGCTCGACGGCTACGACAAGCATCTGAAGGGCCTCGGTTCGATTCCGACCGGCGGCATGATGGGCTTCTCGTTTGCCGAGCATGTTTGGTGGGAAGCGTGATTTTTAGCTCTTAGAACAGGGGACCCGAGGGATGAACTACCCCCACGCTCACTATCGTTCGCTGCCCCCCGAGGGGGCGGATGCCTCCCTTGGGGCGGAACCGGCGCCCGAAGGAAGTCCCCTTGGGGGACGGGAGGCATCATGAACCAGACGATAGTCGCGCTGATCGCGCGGCGTTTCTTGCTCACGCTGCTGACCTTGCTGATCGTGTCGATGATCATCTTCACGATCACCAACCTGCTGCCGGGCGACGCCGCGCAGCAGGCGCTCGGCCAGGCTGCGACGCCGGAAACGCTCGCCGCGTTGCGCCTGCAGTTCGGCCTCGATCAGCCCGCGTATCTGCGCTACGTGCACTGGCTCATCGGCCTCGCGCACGGCAACTTCGGGCAGTCGCTGTCGAACGACATGCCGGTGAGCGACTTGATCGCCGGGCGCTTGCCGAAGTCGCTGTCGCTCGCGGCGATCACGACGCTCGTGTCGGTGCCGATCGCGATCTCGCTCGGCATTCTTGCGGCGGTCAAGCGCGGGTCGGTGCTCGATCGGATCGTGAGCCTGGGGACGTTGTCGCTGGTGGCGACGCCCGAGTTTCTGATCGCCACCTTCGCGGTGCTCATTTTCGCGGTGAAGCTGCACTGGCTCTCGGCGCTGTCGTACGGCGGCGAGATCGACAGTTTCGATCACTTCATGCGCGCCTATGCGATGCCGGTGATCACGCTGTGCTGCGTGATCATCGCGCAGATGGCGCGCATGACGCGTGCGGCCGTGATCGAGCAGCTCGGCTCGTCGTATGTGGAGATGGCGGTGCTGAAGGGCGCGAGCCCCGCGCGTGTCGTGCTGCTGCATGCGCTGCCGAACGCGATCGGCCCGATCGCGAATGCCGTGGCGCTCTCCCTGTCGTATCTGCTCGGCGGCGTGATCATCGTCGAGACGATCTACAACTATCCGGGGCTCGCGCGGCTCATGGTCGACGCGGTCAGCAACCGGGATCTGCCGCTCGTGCAGGCGTGCACGCTGCTGTTCTGCCTCGGCTATCTGACCCTCGTGCTGCTCGCCGACCTGTGCGCGATCCTCTCCAACCCGAGGCTGCGGACATGAAATACGACCGTTCATCCTCAGTCGACCCGACTGCGTTGGTTCGCCCCGATGCGGCATTGCGAAGGAGTTCTGCCATGCCATACCCTGATTCGCCGATGCCCTCGTCTCCGTCGCCCGCCGGCGGCGGCAGCGAACCGGCGCCGCTTGCGAAGCGCGCGCGCCGCCGCGCGCCGTCGCTGTCGGTGAGCGGCTGGATCGGTTTTGCGATGGTCTTCGCCGCGTTGTTCGTCGCGGTGTTCGGACCTTGGCTCGCGCCGCATGCGGTCGGCGAGATCGTCACGGCCGACGTGTTCGCGCCGTTCTCCGCGAAGCTGCCGCTCGGCTCCGACTATCTGGGGCGCGACATGCTGAGCCGCATCATGTACGGCACGCGCCTGACGGTGCTGCTCGCGCTCGCGGCGGCGCTGTTCGCCGCGACGGTCGGCACGGGCCTCGGCTTGCTGGCCGCCGTGGCCGGCAAAGCCGTCGACGAAACGATGAGCCGTGTGCTCGACGCCGTCAGCTCGATTCCGACCAAGATGTTCGCGCTGATGATCGTGGCCGCGTTCGGCTCGTCGCTGATGCTGCTGGTGCTGACCGCCGGCATCAGCTACACGCCCGGCGCGTATCGCATCGCGCGCTCGCTTGCCGTGAACATCAGCCAGCTCGAATACGTGCAGGTCGCGAAAGTGCGCGGCGAAAACGCGATCTATATCTGCTGCGTCGAGATCCTGCCGAACATGCTGCATCCGATGCTCGCCGATCTCGGCCTGCGCTTCGTGTTCGTCGTGCTGCTGCTTTCCAGCCTGAGCTTCCTCGGCCTCGGCGTGCAGCCGCCGTATGCGGACCTCGGCTCGCTCGTGCGCGAGAACATCGCCGGTCTCGGCGATGGCGCGCCCGTCGTGCTGATGCCGGCCATCGCGATCGCGATTTTGACGGTCGGCGTGAATCTGTTGATCGACGGGCTGCGCGGCGGCAAGCGTCTGCGCGTGCGTCGCGCGGCGGAGGCTTGAGATGGCCGCGAACCTCGCTATGAATTTGAGCAGCCTCTCCGGCAACCTCGTCGAAGTGCGCGGCTTGCGCGTGGTCGGCAGCAGTGAAGGCCGCCCCGAAACGACGATCGTCCACGACATCGATTTCACCGTCGCGCGCGGCGAAGTGCTCGCGCTGATCGGCGAATCGGGCTCGGGCAAGACGACGATCGCGCTCTCGCTGATGGGGCATGCGCGGCGCGGCTGCCGCATCGCGGGCGGAACGATTCGCGTCGGCGATTGCGACGTGCGTTCGCTTTCGCCTGCGCAGCTCGCTTCGCTGCGCGGCCGCAAGGTCGCTTACATTGCGCAGAGCGCGGCGGCGGCGTTCAACCCGGCGCGCTCGATCATGGATCAGGTGATCGAAAGCGCGCTGATTCACGGCACGATGACGAAGGCCGCCGCGCAGGCGAAGGCCGTCGAGCTGTTCCGCGCACTCGCGCTGCCGGAGCCCGAGAAGATCGGCAAGCGCTATCCGCACCAGGTGTCGGGTGGTCAGTTGCAGCGGTTGCTCGCCGCGATGGCGCTGATCACCGATCCGGAACTCGTGATTCTCGACGAGCCGACCACCGCGCTCGACGTCACCACGCAGATCGACGTGCTGCAGGCGTTCAAGCGCGTCGTGAAGGAGCTGGGCACGACGGCGGTCTACGTGTCGCACGATCTGGCCGTGGTCGCGCAAATGGCCGACCGCATCGTCGTCTTGAGCGACGGCCAGATTCGCGAAGTCGGCAGCACGGGGCAGATTCTCAATGCGCCCGCGCATCCGTACACGCAAAGCCTGATTGCCGCGGTCACGCCGAAGCGGCGCGGCGGGAGCGGGGCGGGGGAGCAGGCGGAGGTGGCTGCTGCTGTTGCTCCCGCGAAGCCGAAGCCGCTGCTCGAAGTGAAG
Source organism: Trinickia violacea (assembly GCF_005280735.1). Classification (NCBI taxonomy): domain Bacteria; kingdom Pseudomonadati; phylum Pseudomonadota; class Betaproteobacteria; order Burkholderiales; family Burkholderiaceae; genus Trinickia; species Trinickia violacea. The sequence continues at coordinate 4,512,004 of NZ_CP040077.1, read as the reverse complement.
CGCCTCGTCGCGGGCTACGGCAAGATCGACGCGAAAGGGCTGCCCGCCGCGCGCATTCTCGACGACGTCGATCTCGTGATCGAGCGCGGCAAGACGGTCGGCGTGATCGGCGAATCGGGCTCCGGCAAGACGACGCTCGCGAAGGTGATCGCGGGGCTCGTGCCGGTCGCGGGCGGCCAATTGCTGCTCGACGGCGAACCGATGCCCGCGCGGCTCGAACAGCGCACGAAGGAGCAGTTCCGCCGCATCCAGATCGTGTTCCAGAACGCCGACACCGCGCTGAACCCGGTGCATACGGTCGAGCAGATCCTGTCGCGGCCGCTCGCGTTCTATCACGGCATGAAGGGCGAGAAGGCGCGGCGCCGCGTGGCCGAGCTGCTCGATCTTGTGCGGCTGCCGGCGGCGCTGGCGGCGCGCAAGTCGGGTGAGTTGTCGGGTGGCCAGAAGCAGCGCATCAACCTCGCGCGTGCGCTCGCCGCCGAGCCCGATCTGATTCTCTGCGACGAGGTGACTTCGGCGCTCGACACGGTGGTCGGCGCGGCGATTCTCGATCTGCTCGCCGATCTGCAGAAGAAGCTTGGCGTGTCGTACCTCTTCATTACTCACGACATCGGCAAGATGCGGGCGATCAGCGACGACATCGTCGTGCTGTACGCGGGCCATCGCGTCGAGGCGGGCGACCGCACGGCGCTGTGTGCGCCGCCGTTCCATCCGTACGCAGATCTGCTGATCTCGTCGGCACCGGAACTGCGCACCGGCTGGCTCGACGAGGCCAGCGAGCGCTGCCATGGCGAGTTGCCGCCGATCGGCAGCAAGGCCGATCACAGCGAGCTGTGCACGTTCCTCGGCCGCTGTCCGCTGCGGATCGACGGCCTGTGCAACACGACGGCGCCCGCCAAGCGGCAGCTGTCGAATGGCGCCGAGGTGCTGTGCCATCGCTCGGAGGCCGATCTCGTGACGCTGCAACAGGTGTCGGTGGCGCGCGAGCGAACGGTGGCGTGACGTGTCGAGCGGTGCGTTGACGCTTGCTGCTCGATAGCGCGTCGACGCACCGCCTCATCAACAAGCCGGGAACAAGGAACCTGCATGGGCATGAGAATCGGCGTGGACATCGGCGGGTCGTTCGCCGATTTCGCAGTGCTAAACGACCAGACAGGCGAGCTGCAAACGCTCAAAGTGTTCTCGCGGCCCGACAGCCCCGGCGCCGAAGTGCTGCGCGGCATGGAGGGCTTGGCCGAGCGCTACGGAATCGATCCTCATGACGTCGCCTATTTCACGCACGGCACGACGGTCGGCGTGAACGCGGTCGTGCAGCGCAAGGGCTTGCGCCTTGGCCTCATCACGACGCGCCACTTCGAGGACGTGCTCGACATCGCGCGCCTCAAGGGGCCGGATATGTACAACCTGTTTTCGAAGCGCCCCGCGCCGCTGGTGCCGCGCGAGCGCGTGTTCGGCGTCGTCGAGCGGCTCGCGGCGGACGGTACCGAAGAGACAGCGGTCGACGAAGCGAGCGTGCTCGAAGCACTCGCCGGATTGCGCCGCGCCGGATGCGAAGGCGTGGTCGTTGCGCTGCTGCATGCGTATCGCAACCCGTCGCACGAGCATGAAGTGAAGGCGATTCTCGAGCGCGAAATGCCGGGGCTGTTCGTGTCGTGCTCGAGCGATGTGTGGCCGATCATCCGAGAATACGAGCGCACGTCGACGGCTGTCATCGGCGGCTATGTGCAGCCCAAGGTCGCGCACTACCTGTCGTCGCTGCAGCGCGCGTTGCGCGAGACCGGCATCGCCGCCGACATGAAGGTCACGAAGTCGAACGGCGGCGTGATGAGCGCCGAGGCCGGCAAGACCAACTGCGTGCAGATGATTCTTTCGGGGACCGCGTCGGGTGTGATCGGCGCGGCTTACGTCGCGCAGCTGTGCGGCTTGAAGCACTGCATGAGCCTCGACATCGGCGGCACCACGGCCGACGTCGCGCTGATCGTCGACGGCGAGCCGCAGTACGCGACCGGCGAATATATCGGCGATTTTCAGATTCACATTCCGTCGGTGTCCGTGTCGTCGATCGGCGACGGCGGCGGCTCGATCGCCTGGGTCGACGACTTCGGCGTGCTCAAGGTCGGCCCCGAAAGCGCGGGCTCCAACCCGGGGCCCGTCTGCTACGGACGCGGCGGCACGCGTGCGACGATCACCGATGCGTTCGCGGTGATGGGCGTGATCGGCAACGCGAGCCTCGGCTACAACTCGGTGAAGGTCGATCACGACGCCGCGTGCCGCGCGATCGATGCCTTGGCGCAGCGCCTCGGCGCCGATCCCTACAAGACGGCGGAGGCGATCGTCGATGTCTCCGTGTCGGGGATGTACGCGGGCGTGAGCCGGATCGTGTCGCGCTTCGGCATCGATCCGCGCATGTTCTCGCTGCTGCCGTTCGGCGGCGCGGGTCCGATGCTCGCGTGCTACTTCGCGCGGGCGCTCGGCATGGAGCAGATCGTCGTGCCGGTGACGCCCGGCGTGCTGAGCGCGCTCGGCGGCTTGATCGCCGATACGAAGAACGACTTCGTGAAGACGACGTACTACGACCTCGATGCGGCGTCTCTTAAGCAATTGCGCGACGATGCGCGCACGCTCGATGCGGCGGCGCGGGCGTGGTTGGCCGGTGAAGCCGGCGGCGCCGATGCATTCAGCGAGGCCCGCGTGACCGTCTCCGTTTCCGCCGACATGCGCTACAAGGGCCAATCGTTCGAAATCGACACGATGCTCGACATGGCGTGGCTCGAAACCCAGGACCTCGGCGCCTTGAGCGACGCGTTCCATCGCGAGCATGCGCGCCTTTACGGCCACAGCGACGCGCACGCAAAGATCCAGGTCGTCGCACTGCGCTTGGTGATCGCCTCGCAAACGCCGAAGCCTGCGCTGCGCCCGATCGCGGCCAGCGACGAACCCGCCGTCCCCGATGCACGCGTGAAAGTCTGGATGGACGGCGCGTTCCACGATGCCGCGCTATTCCATCGCTCGAAGCTGCTCGCCGGACAGCGCCTCGAAGGCCCCGCCGTGATCGCGCAGGACGACTGCACGACCTGCGTACTGCCAGGCTTCTCGGGCCAGGTCGACCCGTACGGCAATCTGATCCTCACCCAAGTCCGCACGAACTAACCCGGAGCCGCGAATGCCTTTCGACAAGTCCGTGCTGCAGATCTTCGCGAACTACTGCGTGGCCGCCGCGGAAAGCATGGCCTACACGCTCGTGCGCACCGCGCACTCGACGTTCGTCAAAGAGACCGAAGACTTCTCGTGCGCAATCATGACGCCGGAGGGCCACACGTTCGCGTCGCCGAAGACGCTCGGCGCGACGTGGTACGTCGGCCTCGACTATGGCCCCGTGATCGGCATGATCGACCACTACGAGCCGGGCGACATCGGCATGACGAACGACGCTTACAGCGGTTTCGTCGCGACGCACACGCCCGACATCGTGCTGTGGAAGCCGGTGTTCTACGAAGGTGAGATCGTCTGCTTTGTCGGCGGCCACATCCATAACACCGACATGGGCGGCGCCGTGCCCGCGTCGCTCTCGCGCACGCTGACCGAAATCGAGCAGGAGGGCATCCGCTTTCCGCCGACCAAGATCGTGCGCCAAGGCGTGCTCGACGAAGCGCTGCTGCGCGTGATGGCGGCGAACGTGCGCGTGCCCGCGCAGAACGTCGGCGATTTGCATGCGCAGTTCGCGTCGCTGCATACGGGCGAGCGGCGCGTGCTCGAGATCATCGAGCGCTTCGGCATCGACGGCTTCAAGGCCGGCATGCGTGCGCTGCTCGACTATTCGGAGGAGCAGGCGCACACGATCTTGCGCGGCATTCCCGACGGCGAGTACTGCTTCGCCGAGTACGCCGACGAAGACTCGGTGCGCGGCAAGCCGATGCGTGTCGCGCTCACGCTGCGTATTCGCGACGGCAGCGTCGAGTTCGATTACACGGGCAGCGATCCGCAACTGCAGTCGTCGCTGAACATTCCGACCGGCGGACGCGAGCGGCACGCGCTGGCGCTCGTCGGCTTCGTCTATGTGCTGTACACGCTGAATCCGGAGATCCTGCTCAACAGCGGCCTGCTGCGCGCCGCGCGCTGCGTGCTGCCCGAAGGCAGCGTCGTCAATGCGCAGCGTCCGGCGGCCGTGGGCATGCGCAGCCTCACGTGCAAGCTGCTGCATCTGCTGACGTTCGGCGCGTTTTCGCAGGCGATTCCCGAACGGCTTGCGGCGTGCCCGGCCGGCGGCCTGTCGATCCTCAGTGTGAAGACGATGAACAAAGAGGGCGGCACGGTGATGGCGTCGATCGGGCCGATCGGCGGTGGCGCGGGCGGCATGCCGTTCGACGACGGCGAAGACGGCTCGGGTGCGAACAATGCGTTCCTGCGCAATACGCCGGTCGAAATCAACGAGGCCGAGGTGCCGATCCGCATCACGCGCTACGGCGTCTCGCCCGGCTCGGGCGGCGCAGGCAAATTCCGCGGGGGACAGGGGCTCGTGATGGAGTTCCAGGTGTTCTCGCCGAACACGCTCGTCACCGCGCGCAATCGCGACCGCACGCACTTCGCGTCGTGGGGCGTGCGCGGCGGCCATGCGGGTGCGAACGCGCGCTTTACGAAGAATCCGGGCGCGCCGAATGAGGAGCCGCTCGGCAACACCGATCTCGTGATCTGCAATCCGGGCGATGTGATTCGTCTGGAGGGCGCGGGGGCGGGCGGCTATGGATTGCCGATCGAACGCGATGCCGAGCGTGTGCGCGATGACGTGCTGCGTGGATATGTCACCGAACGGGAGGCGCGCGAGGTGTATGCGGTGGCGCTGGCCGACGGTGAAATCGACGCCGCAGAGACGGCGGTGTTGCGCGAGCGGGCGCAGGTCGCGGCGCGTGATGGCGAGATGCCGGCGTTCGACTTCGGACCTTACCGCAGTGCGTTCGAAGCGAAATGGACGCGCGAGCGGTATGCCGCGCTCACGCGTATTTTGGCTGGCGTGCCGGTGCAGTGGCGGTACTTCATCAAGCATCGGATCTTCGATGCGCTCGATGCGCGTGTTGCGATCAACGACGGCGCGGCAGCGATCGATGAGATTTTCGCGGAGTTATGCGCGTCGTGGCCCGAGCTTCGGCAGGCGAAGTCGAGTTGAACGTTTTTGAAACCATCAAGAGAAAGAGAGCTGACCGATGTCTTTGACCCTGACGAACAGTCCGATCGAAAGTCATTGCTTCAACCTGCCCGAAGGCGACGGCGTGCAGTTGACGCTCGCGCCTGGACGCCTGCTGCGCGGCGACCCTGATCGGCGCGACTGGCCGCATTTCGAAAGCGCGGATGGGAAGGTGTCGAGCGGTATTTGGAGCGGTACTGAAGGGGCTTGGCGGGTCGAATTCCCGGCGGGGCAGTATGAGTTCTTTCACGTGATATCAGGCACGGGGGCGATCGTGTCCGATGAAGGGATGCGCAAGCCGTTCGGGCCTGGCGATGCGGTGTTCGTGCCGCAGGGGTTTCGGGGGGTGTTCGAAGTGAGCGAGAAGGTGACGAAGCAGTATATGTTTGTGCAGAACGTGTGAACGTCTCTTGCAGAGCTTGGGAAACGAGGGCCGCGAATGCGGCCCTCGGTGTTTTGGGGAAGCAGTGGAGATAAACGTCTACGTTCACCCACTTTGCTTAGAAATGCTGAGGGTGCTTTTCGGATTATTCCGATGTCGGATTGTGGGTTTGTTCTGTCAAATTCGTCCTTTTTCTATGGATAGCCAAGGTGTTCGCAATAGTTACCGTGGCCGACCTACCGTTTTCCCGCTAGTTCTAGTAGCCGTTCATGAGCGGGATTGCCGAATAAGGGACAAGTAAACGGATCATGACGACCCAACCTGCACCGAAGAAAGCACAACAAACCCTCAAATTGAAGCTGTTGCCGTTCGCCTTTCCCTTCCTGCGCAAAGGGCAAAGCAAGCAAGGAAAATCGGAGACGTCCGCCCGATTCACCGACGAGCACGACATCTATCGGCTGCTGGCCGAGCGTGAACCAACTGGCTCGTATCTGGTGAGCCGCACGGGAATGTGGCACGGCGGGATACATATCACCGAGGCCGGCGCAGGCCAATCGCTCGATCTCGACGCAGGCGTGCGCTGCATTGCCGATGGACACGTCATCGCATACCGGATCGATCGTGCCTATCCGGTGAGCGAGATTTCCGCCACTGGCAACCAGGCACTCGTTCCGGCGCCGTACAGCACGGGCTTTACGCTGGTGCGCCACACGATGGAGTTTCCGAAGGGCACGACGCTGACGTTCTACAGCCTGTACATGCATCTCATGTCCTACGAGGACTACGCGAATTTGCCGAAGCGCGAGAAGCCGGCGTATTGGCCAAAGCAGTGGCGGGTGACGGAATTTGCTCAGGACAAGCCTTTGACCGGCAAGCAGGGACAGGCCGCAGGCAAGGGGCAGCAAGGGCTGCGGGTGCGTAGCGGGCCGTCGTCGAAAGGCAACGCGATCGGCATCCTCCCGCAGGGAGCAACCGTCAGTACCGGGAAGCTGGAAAAAGGTTGGGGACAAGTCAAAGACGTGCACGGAGCGGAGCTGTCCGTGCCTGTTACGGGGAGCTTTGTTTCGCCGTTGGATGCGATCGGCGGATGGATTTATTTGGGCCAGGAAAACGGTGGGCCGCTCGTCAATGAGATCACGCCGGAGGATTCGGCGTTCGACCGGGTGATTGTCACGGCATCGGCGGTTTGCCGGCCTGACGATACGGAAGGGGCCGGCATTCCGATCAAGGCCGGCGAGTTGATCGGTCACCTCGGTCGTTACGATTCGCTGAACCAATGCACGAGCGGGACCCGGATGGTGCACCTCGAAGTGTTCTGCGACGACAGCATCAAATCGTTCATCGAACAAGGGCGCGGCTGGGTCTTGCAGCATAGTCCGCACAAGGAAGATTGGGACGAGCTGGGATTGCCTGCCGATCCGACCATCCTGCGGATTGGGCCGAACACGACGCTGTTCCAGCGCAATGGCGACACGTTCGTCAAAGGCGCGGACCCGCAGTCGAGAAAGACGGACGTCGTTCAGGTCTACGCGCTCGCGGAGTTAGGGCGCGGCAAAGACCAGCCATTCACGGAGAAGGAGCCAGACCGGCTTTTCAAGCGAAAAGCGAATTGGTGGCGAGTCGACAGTGCGGGCGTACTCGGCAATCCGATCGAAGGCTGGGTGCGTGAGTTCAATCATGATGGCGGACGAGTCACATGCGAATTTGCGCAGAAGTGGATTGACTTCAAGTGCATCGAAGGCGCTTGCGACCCGGCGCATACGATCTTCGCGACCACCCGGGATTGGATCGACTACGCGAGCCATGCCGAAGTCGCCGCCGCAGCGTCGCGTTCTAAGCTGAGCCCGTTGATGCTGAGCGTGTACGACGCGCTGTTCACGAAGGGTGACGGCAGACAGGCGGCAGATGAGCTTTGCACGCTGTCGAGGACCGAACGAGGCGGCTATCCGTGGCTGATGCAGGCGGCATCGCGCCTGATCGTGAAGCATGAGAGCGAATGGGCGAATCCGTCCAAGTGGAAGCAGTTGGCGAGCGAGCTGGAAAAGCAGACGGGGCCGAAACCGCAGCACGAGGAAGAGCAGAAGCGGATCGAAAAGCTGGCGTGGTGGGATGAGGTGAAGGCTGGTGTTCCTGGTTTCCCGGGGGCGGAGGTTTTTCATATTCATCCCGTCAGCCTAGTAGCCAATTTTGAGGTCCGATCTCAACTCTCCTGCATACATTGCGGAGTTACTCTGACTGTTACGTCGAAAATTCTTAAGAGCATCTTTTCCGGAATTACGGACGATGACGCAGATGGATTCGCTCCGGAATTAAATTCGGCTTTTGAAAAATACGATATTAATACTTGCCACAGGGTTGCTCATTTCTTTGGTCAGTGTGAGGTTGAATGTACTGGATTCACAAGGTTCCACGAAAATCTGCGATACACAGACGGTAACCGCTTGTGGAATACCTATAGAAGTGCTCTTACGGCTGGATTGAGACGTTTGTATCCGACGTGGTCGCAGTTGCAGATCGAACAATATGCTAAATCAAATTTAATAAAAAACGATTCGGAACTCGGGATTGTGTTGTTTGGCGATGCATCAAACCCGTCCGTCGACTATCGAGGGAGAGGATTGCTACATCTAACATGGCATGAGAATTATGAGCGGTACAAAATTTCGAGTGGTATCGATGTTGTCTCCGATCCCCTAAAGGTCGAGAATGACAGGCACATTGCAACCGAGTCCTCAGTTTGGTACTGGAGCACTCATTTCATTAGTCAGTCCGCTGACGTCAATGATGTAAAAGGGGTTACACGAAAAATCAACCCTGCCCTAAAGGAGCTTAATCGCAGAGGAGATGCAGCGAAACGCGCTTTTACCATAGTCAATCAAGGATGTTCACCATGCAAGTTGAAATGGGATTCAACATTAAACGGAGAGCAGGGATGATAGGAAAATCAAAAATTTTTCGCCTTCTGATTCTACTTGCTGCTATTGCATTCCCTATTTTTAGTCGATGCGATGAGCTTGTGGTGCAGCAATTATCAGCCGATCAAATTGAAAAAGGGTGTGGATTGAATTTGTACGCTATTGAGGGTGAAAAGCCGGCAATTGGGCGACCCGACTATTCTTTAGATTTAAGATGGTCGTGTGATGAACAGCCAGTCCGGATCATTGACAGATATGAAATAGAGGGGGGTAGCCCAGACGTTGTGACGGTTCTCTACAGAAAGGCGCGCGACATAATCGTCTTGGTAAAATGGAGTTCGAACTCTCGGGTCGCGGATACTCAAGGTGACTATTACAGGGTGTACGCATATCGTTACATGAAAAAAAATCCTGTCAAACCGTTTTCTCGCAATGAAGACATAATGAAGAGATTTGGTGAAGGGTTGGAAGGAACTCTGGATGGGAAGCCAGTTCATTTTCCCTATAAAAATGCTGATTCTATTCGTAAAGCGCTTGATCGATTCGGATATTGAGGATTAAGGGGAATGTTCTTGGGGACAGCCGCGCAGCATATGGTCCTGGCGCTCGATTGGGCAGGGCTTGCCGATGTGTAGCTTTACCCGCCGACAACTCCGTTCAAACCGGCCTCACCGCGTACCAAACAAACGCCGGCCCCTCCCGCACGATCGAATACACGTCGCGCGTTTCCCAGAACCACGGGTACACCCCGCTGACCTCGGCCACCCCGAACCGCTTGAGCGCGAGCATAGTCCTCGGCAGATGGAAATACTGCGTCACGACCACCGCGCTCGAAAGCCCACGTTTGCGCATGAACTCGCTGGCATGAAGCGCGGTCGCCCAGGTGTCATTTCCCGCCTCGTCCTCCACGATGCTTCCGTCCGGAACGCCTCTACGGACCAGCCACGCGCGCATCGCCGCAGCTTCGTTCGTGCCGGAGGCTTCGATGCCGCCGCTCACGAAGACGATCCTGCATTGCCGTCTCTCGTAGCATTGCAGCGCTTCGCCCAAGCGCGCGGCCAGCCTTGGTGAGGGCGTCCCGTCGTGATACACCGTGTTGCCCAGCACGATGGCGACGTCGGCGGGCCGCGGGTGCGTCAGCAGGCCGGCGGCAGTCAGTCCCGCGCACACAAGCAAGAACAAGCCCGCGACGATTTTCAAAAGCTTCAAATGCGCATCCCCGTCACTATCACTCGATCAACTGCCCCAACCTTACCACCGTCACCCCGGGCCTTAACTGCCGAAGCGACGGCATCACAAGCACGCAGTTGTCGTAAGGCGTGACCACTGGCTCACCGCCATTCCACCCAATCACCGTTCCGGCCTTCTCGAACGTCTCGAGTCCGGTATAAGCCGCCGCAAAGCGAAAATCCATACTCTTCGCCACAACCGGTTCCGTCACGCGAATCACGCGCATCGTGTCGGGCTTCGGCGCAAACCAATCCGCCGGCAAGTCGGCCTCATCGACCACACCCGACAACACCAGAAACCGCGCTGTGCAATCCTTCGCCACCGTCACCGCCGACGGCTCCCAATGCTGCCCGCACTCGACCAGCAGCGCATTGCGCGTGCTGAGCGGATCGCCGAAGTCCGCGTAGTCACGCATGCGCCGTCCTTCGGGATGGCCTTCGTCGCTGATGACAGTCGCGGGCGCGCCGAGCGCGCGTGCAAGCGCGATGCCTTTCTCGAGCGGCCCGGAAACGATCAACGGCGCGCTCTTCTCATGCATCGAATGCAAATCGAGCAGCGCATCGACCGTATCGACAATGGGACGCAACGCCCGCGCACGACGCAGCTCGACGGAAATGGCGGTCTTATCGTCAAGCTTTTCCGCGGTCCAGACACGATTGAAATCCTGATCGACATAGCGCGACGCATCGGGCCTGCGGCGATCGAACGTGCGGTAAGCGTCGATGTTGGCGAACGACAGCGTGAGCTTGCCGCGCCGCGGACGCACGCCGAGATCGAGCAGCGCCTTCACCGTGATCGCGCCGCACACCTCGTTGCCGTGCGTGAGCGCGTTGATCATCACGTGCGGCCCCGGCGCGCCGCTGTCATACGTGTAGACATACGGCACGCCGGCGTTGCCCGCCGCGTACGCATCCAAAACAGGAAACTCGAGATCGACGGGATAGGCGTCGGCGTGATCGCGCGGCGCGGATTCGGTTGTCATGTGCGGGTCCTTTCAACGAAGACAAAGCGGCTTCAAGCCAATCCGCCCTGGCAAAGATATTTGACGTGCATGTAGTCGTCGAGCCCGTAGCGCGACCCTTCGCGGCCGTAGCCCGATTCCTTCATCCCGCCGAACGGCGCTGCCTCGCTTGCGACCGCGCCTTCGTTGATGCCGATCACGCCGCTCTCCAAGCGCGACGCCACGCGCCAGATGCGGCGCACGTCAGTCGAATAGAAATAAGCGGCGAGGCCGAACGGGGTGTCGTTGGCTTCGCGGACCACGTCGGCGTCGTCGTCGAAACGGAACAGCGGCGCGACGGGTCCGAACGTTTCTTCGCGGAACAACGCCATGTCGCGGTTCGCATTGCCGAGGACGGTCGGCGCATAGTAGTTCGCGCCTTCGAGGCCGTCGCCCGAAAGACGCCGCCCGCCCGTCAGCACGGTTGCGCCGTGCGCGAGCGCATCCTCGACGTGGCGTTCGATCTTGTGGACGGCGCGCGCGTTGATCATCGGGCCGATCTGCGAATCGTCGCGCGTGGCCGGGCCGACACGCAACGCCGCCACGCGCTCGACGAGCTTGCGCGCGAACGCGTCATACACGCCGCTTTGCACATAGACGCGGTTCGGGCACACGCAGGTCTGCCCGCCGTTGCGGAACTTCGCGGCCATCAAGCCGGTGACGGCCGCGTCGAGGTCCGCATCGTCGAAGACGATGAACGGCGCGTTGCCGCCCAGCTCCAGCGAGAGTTTCTTCAACGTCTCGGCCGATTCGCGCGCGAGATACTTGCCGACCGGCGTCGAGCCCGTGAACGTGATCTTGCGCACGCGCGAATCGGCGAGCCAGTTCGCGACCGTGGCGGGCGTATGGTCGCGCGAGGCGGTCACGATGTTGAGCACGCCCGCCGGCAATCCGGCTTCCTCGGCGAGCCGCACCAGTGCAAGCGCGGTGAGCGGCGTATCCTCCGCCGGCTTCGCGACGACCGTGCAGCCCGCCGCGAGCGCGGGCGCGATCTTGCGCGCGATCATCGCGAGCGGGAAATTCCACGGCGTCACGGCCGCGACGACGCCCACCGGTTCCTTCACCGCCATCATCCGCTTGCCGGGCATCAGCGCGGGAATCATGTCGCCGTAAGCGCGCACGGCTTCCTCGGCGAACCACTCGACGTACGACGCGCCGTACGCGACTTCGCCGCGCGCTTCGGCCAGCGGCTTGCCTTGCTCGCGCGAGATGATGCGCGCGAGGTCCTCGCCGTTGGCGACGATGGCCGCGTGCCAGCGCTTCAAGAACTGCGCGCGCTCGCGGGCGGTGCGGTCGCG